>JAPDIW010000021.1 GCA_029259415.1 Archaeoglobi archaeon | reverse complement strand
CTGGACGTTTTTAGACATTGAAGAAGGAGATTTTGTATCTTTTCTCTACGGTGCGAGGGTCAGAAATCTCTACAGAGTTGTCAAAAAGGTGGCTTATAAAAATGCTGACAAAATTCCTCCGTGGCCACCAATAACATTCAAAACATCAGGCAAAACTTATCATTTTCCCTTTAGGTTTATTCTAAAACAAGAACGTAGTTTAAATGAACCAATGGTTAGGCCTGAATTTTCTTATGTAGCTGAGAATTTGCTTTTAAGAGGTGGATACAGAAAAACGCATTTTCAGGCAGACACTGTTACCTTCTATAACGTTTCCGGCATGGGTGAGCCGTATTACGGTAATAATGAAAGTCTGGATGTTGACGCAGAAACGTTTGAGCCAAAAATTGTATTCAAGAAAGAAAAACAAAATATTCCGGAAAAATTCTATTTTAAGGAACTGATACTTCAATCATTAGTTCGCAAAAAACTTTCAAGTACAATATTTGAGGAAATTCTTGACCATTTCAAAGTAAATTATGGCTCCACAGATTTTGAAATACTGGGAGAAAAGGCGCTTCCTGAAGGTTATGTGGATATTTTCATAAAATTAAAACACCCAGTAGGATCCAATAGATACTTGCTTGTGGAGGTAAAAACGGGGAAAGCACAGCGAAAAGACATAGACCAACTTCGTGATTACATGAGAGAACTAGGGGACGAAGTTGTTGGTGGAGTATTAATAGCAAAGGAATTTCCAAAGAAAGTGCGTCAAGAGTCTCAAGTGTTGCATGTTAAGTACTCCTTTGATAATTTAGATGTAGAGAGTGAATACACCTACGAAAATCTCCTGAAATTGCTTCATTTGGAGGTGATGGTATGAAAAAGAGGCTTTTCATGTTTTTAACACCTGATGAGGTGACACACTCCTCATGTGGGAATATTTACCCGGATGTTGATAATTTCCAAGTTCTTGGATTGGCAGAAGGTTCCACAGAAGAGGAAGCTTTTGAAGAATTTTTAAATACCAATAAATGGGTGTTTAACACGAATTTTAAGAACGTCATCTGTATAGAGGTAAAATCCAGAATTCACGAAGGAAAAATGTTTTTGCTGGATGATTAAAATTATATCGCATAGATAAAAACATAAACTTTAGCCGTTTATGTGCCTCTCGAGGTGGGATTTAATATGATTGAAATACGAAGAGTGATAAATTCTATTTTCAAAATCAAGCCAAAGTTCCTGGAGTTCTTATCTTACGTCCAGCATCCTCTAGCAGCAGATTTAAAGTGGGGCCGCCGAGATTTGAACTCGGGTCACCGGCGCCCCAGGCGAGCCAGTTCGGAGCACAACCGATTATACGCTATTCAGAGCTACGAGATGATTTAATTCAGTGGTTTAAGGGCAAGATAGCGGAGAAAACATGGAGGAGCTACATAAGCATCCTGGACAAAACGATAAGGTTCACAGTCATAACAACTCCGGAGCAGCTGAAAGAAATATATGACAGCCTTGAGAAGAACAAGGCCAACTTCTCAAAAGCTGTCAGGAATCTTCTTAACTTCATGGTAGAAAAGAAGCTTATAGACCGCTACAATGCTGAAGAGTTCAAAGCAATTCTACCAATTCCTAAAGCGAAAACTGACAAGAAGATCCCCGAGATCAGGGCAATAATCGAGGCAGATAGGTTTTTCAGAACGCATCTTAACGAAAACTATTACCTGGTATTTCAGCTAATGCTCTACAGCGGTTTGAGGCTTGACCACATCGTTGACATGCTCAATACCTTCGATCCAGACAAGCTGGAGATTTTCGAGGATAGGGGATTTGCCAGATACAACATGGGTGAAATAGGTTCTGAGAACAAGGAGGCTTATGAATGTTACATGCCGTTATGGCTTGCCAGAAAATTACTTGAGCAGTTCAAAAAGAATTGCAGTTTTGATTTAGGATATCAATATGCAAAGAAAGTTATCCGCTACAAGTATAAGGTCGAAATCGAAGGAGTTATCAAACAAACTCTTGTTTCTGCAAAATACATCCGCAAATTCGTTAACAACCTGCTGAAGAAGCTCGGAGTTCCTAAGGATGAACGCAATTTCATGCTCGGCAGGCCAAGCGAGATTGAAAAAAGTGTTGAGTTCACGAACTACATAGAGTTAAGGGAAGATGCAGACGAGTATTATGCAGAAATTGCACCAGTTCTGACAAAGCTGATTAATTCAAGTCCAGACGAGGCTGAGAAGATGATTATGGAGATTAGGAGGAAAAAGAGATGAACACACTTGATCTCGAAAAGTTTAGCCTTACCTATTATTTGATTGCAACAAACAAGAAGGACAGAGTAAAGACTACAATCTGGATCGAGAGAATATATAAAGAGATACTGGAAAAAGAAGGTGTAGTTCTGTCGGATCTGATCAATCACCTTCTTGAGGTCTGGCTGAGGCAAACAGGGAAGCTTGATGTGGGGCGATACCTGCAAGCTCAAACAACAAACTGTAAGTAATAAAATAAAAAATAGATAGATGTCAAACATAGCCATCGAAATCTGCAGATATTAATATAATTTGAACTCCTATTTTATTATGACCGATTTGACGGTTAACTGGACGGATATAGGGGAGTTGATTGAAGGGGCAGGAAGCATAATGCCAAGCATCGGCAACCTGGTAGTCGCTGTCGTGCCAGTGATTCTGATACTCATCGTTGTAGGGTTCGTCACGGGACTCTTTGACAGCATCATCGGAGCAATAAGGGATGCATTCAGGTTCATGAGGTAAGGAGGTGCTGTATTGAACCTGAAAGCTACAGTATTCCTTATTTTATTTTTAGGAATAGTCCCGGCGGCAGCCGAGAATGTAACGATAACTCTTAGCGATCTGCAGCTGATAAAGGGTACGAAGATTGTAGTTTACGACCACCTCGGCAACTATGTAGGAGAGTACAACACCACGGATACGATAACGCTTAATCTTAACGACAGCATGAGCTACATCTTTGTTTTCAAGCCGACCGAGCAAGTTTGGTTTCAGAATCCGCTTAACGCATTGGAGCTGTTCAAGGCCTCTATTCCGCCAATGCTCAGTTATCTCCTGTTTGCTGTCGTCATAATTTGTGGTGGGTATCTCCTGATAGTGATTTTCAAATAAGGTGGTAGTTATGGGTAAGAAGATTAAGAAGATGAATTTCAGTAGCAAGAAAGCATACAGGCGCTGGCTGGCTTATGGGCATGCTACTGGTGTTTTTGCCAAGACTCCTGGCCATGTGAAGGTGTACATCCGAGGCAGGCCGCATAAGGTTAAGCATGTGAGGAGGAGGAGGCGGAAATGAGAAAGCTTGATTTTCTTTTCATTTTTTTGGCTGTGCTGATATCTGCGGATTATCTGACCTCAGTTATCGGAATTAACTGGCTCGAGGAGCAGAACCAGTATGTAGTGGCAATTAACGATCTTATTGGTAATTGGTTCATCACCTTCACATTACTTTTCATTATAAAGCTTGCAGCTTTGATTTTGCTTTACAAAATAACTACCTGCTCAAAGCTGAGGCAAGTAAGGCGCAGTGGCATTAATGTTGCAGTGGTTCTACTGTTTGTTTATGCTGTTATAGTTGTAAACAACGTTGTACTCATCGCAAGTGCTGAAATTTATGAAGAAAATGGCGTTATAATTGAGAAAGGCAATTTTACGCTTTCCCAAGTAAGTTCTAAAAACTATAATGCACAATATGATACATCATCATCTTGTTGCTTCCAGATCCAACAAACAACACTGCTTTAACTTTTACAGTGCTTGATTCTGAGACGAAAGAGGCGATTAGTGGAGCCTACGTAACTGTAAACGGCAAGACGAAGATAACGAACAGTAACGGCTTCACGTGGTTCGAAGTTCCCAAAAACAACACCTACAGCTACACGGTAAGTGCACAGGGCTATTTCACTATTTCTGGCAGTGTGGAGGTTGGAGATAATCAAAAAGATGTAACGGTTGAACTCATGCCGATCTCGGCGACTCCAACAACTACAGCAGGAGGTTCTGGAGGCACAACCGGCTCTACGGCAGGAAGCCTGAATGAAGGAATACAGGAACTCTACTCCTCAGCACCTGCACTTATCCGCCTGGCGATTCTTGTAGCGATGATGAGCATGTTCGGAATGCTGATGAGAGCTGTTAGGAGGAGGTAAAATGAGGCCCCTGCTAATCTTTGTGCTGCTGCTTCTGGCGGTAAGTACGGTTTCAGCTTATCAGCAGGCGGACATGGGAAGGGTTAAGCAGGCTAACTTTAACGCACCGCAGGGCTACGTTATTTTCAGCATCTACGCCAACGACATTGTTTTTAGCGATGACTGGAGCATCCAGACGTTCAATCTCAACGCATTTGGCCAAAACTACGTGCTGACGGTAAAGTCGAGGTCCGAAGGTGCTTTTGGTGCATGGAAGCACTTCATAGTCAATCTGACATATCCAAATGGAACGACGGTTTCACAGGAGATAACGTACTTCGGCGGAGTTTTCAATGATTACGACATTAAAATCCAATACTATGCAGCTGAGCCAGACGTGGAAGGGGCCATTCCAACAGGCTTTGGTGGTTTGCTGCAAAACAGAGTAGAGATTGATGTGTATATTTATTTAAATCCGCTTCAGGCGAGTACAACAGGCCCCTTATCATACGACTTGGGGAGTTTCCTGGTGTTCAACCAGGTTGTTTTCAGCTCTACTGATGAAGCACATCTTGAAGTTTATTATTGTACAATGGAGGAATGGCAGAGCATAACGCAGAATCCCTTTGACATCAGCAACTTGCTTAACAACACTAAAAACCTAATTGGAGAATCCGGAGAATGGCTTAAGGAACAAGTAAAGAAAATACCCTATGGAGGGCTTCTTGTAACGACATTTGATTCTCTGTATTTCATTTTATCAGGAGGCTTGTATTACATTAAGCTAATATTCGTCGATAACGGACTGTTGACGTTTGCGTTATTCGAAGCATTTGCCTTGGCATTCTCAGCAGGGACATCGAGAAACTTCTACACGTTCATGAGAAAATACGTGAACTGGCACAGAGCGTTGTTTGAATTCACCATCGGCCTTGTGCGGACTTTCATAGATATAGTTAGCAAGGTTGTTCAGGCGTTAAAACCGGTTTAGGGGGTGGTGTTGTTGTTTAAAGTCGTTTTTGTTGAGAACGGAACAGCTATACACAAAATTTCGGGCAACAACCCTGTTGAAATCTGCGTAATGTTACTTAAATTTGCCAAAAAGAAGTATGGAGGTGTTAGGCGTGTTTAGGAAGAGTAAGAACGGTATAATTGTGGAAGATGGCGGAATGAGCTTCAGGACTGCAAAGCTGAAGAAGATGGGCAACACCTACGTGGATACCATGACCGGGCAAACGTTCACATTGAACGGCAGGCCTATCAGATTTGATGGCAAGTACGTTTATCTGCTAAGTGGGGAGAAAGGTGTAGTTCTCGAACCAGAAGTGGATGAGCAAGTGCTGAAGCTCAAGACATCTCCGCAACTTATCAGCACGATTCTTGAGCCTGAGATTTTGCAAAGAGCATTCAAGTTTAAGCCGGCAATGAAAACCATTATTGCTGCTCTGCTCATTGGCATCGGTGCAGGCTTTTTCTTAGGTCTGATGTTCTGAGGATGTTCTGAGGTGATAAAATGGATGAAGGCGAGATAATCGTTCCGGAAGTGAGAAAAACACTGATGATCGAGAAGTTCCTTGGCGAGGAGCTGAACGAGAATTTCTCAGACTTGGATTACGACGAGATTAGAGCAATATCGTTCTACCGGGCCATAGATGGTATAATACCCCTACCCAACCTAATGAACCTGTTTGAGCACCACATGAGCCTTAAACGCAGCCTTGACAGGAAAGGGAGGCAGGAGGCGGTTACGATATTCAAGCGGCCAATACAGTACATCGGACGCTACCCATATCCTATTGAGGAGGATCAGCCGACCAAAAAGGTAAGCTGGCTTGGGAAGATCTTCAACAGGAGGCGAGGCAGTGAAGAGTAGCAGCTACATTCTCGTAATGGCCTTTAACAAAATGGTTTACGAGCCAGATGATACGCTGTATGCGAGGCTTAACCTGCTCTACTTCATTTTTGACTGGGTTAAGGCGAGGTTCTTCTTCGAAGATGGCAAGGATGCTGAAGAAATTCACAAAGAGCTAAACGAAATAGAGAAGAAGCTTAAGGAGCTTAGAAAGAACTACAGGTTTATTTACGACCAGGACTTTGAGCTTAGCCATAAGGCCAGGCTGAAATTCGAGCAGGAGCTTGACGAGATCCGTTTTCGCATAATAAACATAGTTGAGAACTTTGAGCTGCTGGATGAAAGTGTTGTGTCGGAGTTCTTCTTTGGAGGGTCCAAAAGATGATGATGCTACCTCGTCAACGACGTATAGCAGCTTGGAAAAACAGGTTCATAAGCCAGTTCGTGAAGAGGCCCGGCGAACATTTGATAGTTGTAGGCATAACCGGCAGCGGAAAAACTCAGCTACTCTACTGGCTTGCCGATTTGATTTCTCACGAGAATCCGGATGAAACAATTGTATGGTTCGATATAGGGAAGAACGATGAGGCGTTCAAGCTCGGAGAGGTGACGGGCAGGGAGATGAGAGTTATAGTTCCTGCAGGTTGCAGAATCGTGGTGGAGAACTATGATTTCGAGCTGGTTGAATGCGACATGACTAGGTTTATCCAGGATGGTGTTTGGAACTACATCCACCCGGATAAGGTCAACATCATCAGCTTTTACCGCTTTATTTTTGATCCTACAACCTACACCAAGGTTATTGCCGACATCTTCAGAACCCTGATTCTGAAGGCTCACAGCTACGAACTGCCTACGCCGATGGCTTTATTTTTCGATGAGTTTCACAATGTGGCTCCTTCGAGGCACAATGAAGTTGGCGGTTATGCTCAGTACAAGATAGGTGGATGGATTCAGCTTAACGTGGAAAAGCTGAGGAGCCTGGGGGGTCAGGCTGATAGCATCGACGCACAGCTTAAACAAAATAAGGAGCGGAATTAAGAGCTGCTTCAACTGGATAATAGTCAAGAGAATTGCCGAGGAGGCAGACAGGGAGATCAAGAAGCTGAAGAAGTTCAGCCCGATGCTGCAGACATTGAGGACGGACCAGTGCGTCATATTCTTCCCGGACAAGAGCTTTACAGATAAAGCCACAACACAATTCTACGGCGAGACCAACGGTAGGGTTTACTACTACGGTGTTTTTGAAGGTGGTAAGGATGTTTGAGCTGTGCGTTCCGCCAGACAAGCTGCTTGATGTTGCCATTATATTCCTCTTTCTCGGATTTGTTTCCGGGTATGCAACAGGTGTAGTCGCAGCCTACATCGCACTTAAGAAAAAGGGTCGATTGAATGAAAAATAGCCTCATTTTTTAATAAGTCCGGCAACGATCAGGAGAATCGAGCTTAATAGAAGGATAAAATAACCTGCTTCGAGATGTGGCGAAGCCGTATATTTGAACCCTAAAATGGATACCGTCGTCGTTTGAGAACCGAGGATTAAGATGTACACAAACAAAATAATCCCATCTATTGTGCTGAAACCCCTGTAGATGAAACCGGCAAATAACGGTAAGAAAATCAGAGCCATCCAAGCTGGGTTAAGTAGTTGGCCCAAATAAACACGGATATAATGCAGCTTCATGACTGGGATCGTGAATGTCGAGATTATAGCAAAAGAGCTATTAGCGTAAGAATTCGGCTGAATTGAGTTGCACTTGATTTGGCTCTGTCTTTCGCACATTATCACCCGTTAAACAGGTACCATTCAGCGTAGTCCAGCAGTTCTTTCGCATCTTCATCGTTCAGGCCGAAAATGTCTTTGATCTTTTCTAAAACTTCATCTCTGCTCAGATCCTCAACTACAAACAGGTATTCAATTTCCCTCAGAACTTCCCTAACAAAATCTTCATGCCTTGTAACGCCTAAAATAAGCACGTCCTCAGGCCTTCTTTCGATTTCAATGATTCTCGTTGAATCGTCATAGTGGTATTCCTTTATCCGCTTTCTCGTTCTGATTACGAATTCGATCCAGAATTTGGATTTGCCAATCTCGACGGAGGCAAGCATGCTGCCAGCCCCCTTATCTCTTGGCGATCTCCACAACCTTGAGGATCTCGGAAACGATGTGCTTTCCGGCCTGCCAGATCTCGATCCCCATGATTTCGCCGTTTTCTCCGAATTCAACGAAGAGATCTTCATCTACTTCTTCGGTGTCCTTAACCTTCCCCTCCTTCACGAGGATGTAGAGGATATCTGCTTCGGGATCGTATCTTACCTTCATAACCTTACCCACCTACCTCTTTTTATTCTATTTTCAACAATATTTAACTTTGAGGTCTGGATGATTGAGATGACCCTAACGGGTTTGGAAGGAGCATAAATCACGATGAGATACATATCTCCAACCTTCTTAACTGCAACGAGGTTACCTTTATCGGCATCAAACAGGAACCTCATCCGGGTTCTTTACGGTTTCAATAACATCCTGCTCAGAGATTTCTCTTTCTCGGAGTCTCATTCTGGCGTGGTCGGTGAACTGGATCTCGGTCATATCAGGTCCTCTTCACCTGCGTCGGTTTCTCTGATGAGTTTTTGTGGTTTTAAATGTAGCTTTCTGATTTCCGTTATTTTTTCACGGACTGCATCTTTAACGAAATCAGTAATCGACGAGTAGCCGAGTTCTGGATGCTCTTCGATTATTCTCTCGATCTCATCAAACATTTCTCTCGGTATGCTAATGCCTTTGTACTTTCCTACTGGCATATATACTATACGCATATGGTAGATGATAAAGTTTTCTTTTGACCATACCTATACCATACTCAAACCACAAACCTTTTAAACTTATCTACCATATACATACCATATGGAAGTGGTAGAAGGTAAGAAAATGAAATACATTCCACTGCCTACAGAGCTATACAGTGAAATCGACAGACTTGTAAAGGAGAACAGAAACTTAGGATACCTTTCTGTTCCGGATTTTGTTAGAGATGCTGTCAGAGACAAAATTTTGGAAATAAGAAAGCCAAAAATCGCAGAGAACCGCCGCAACGGCAGCAGTTTTGTGGATGCGGACGGAGATGTGGAGGTTTTTGAAGGAGGTGATTTGGCTTGAACGGCTCCGTTCTGAAGTGGCTGCGGAAGCAGAAGATGATGGTATCTTTCAAGACAACCATGGACAGGCTTTATCTCCTTGACGAGCTGGTTGAGCAGGGTGAATTCAAGAACCGCAGCAAAGCCATTGAAGAGGCCATTGACTTGCTTCTGAGGCAGTACTACCCAGACCTGAACGAGAACAAGAGGCTGGGGGATTTTGTAAGGGCTGATTTGCTGGTTGAAGGAGGTGATGCGGAATGAGGCTGTTTTATCAGATCTACGCAGATGGGAAGTTCAGCGAAATCTTTGAAGTTCAGCCATTTTGTGGATGGGAAAAGGAGTTCTATGCTGAGTTTTTCAACTGCCTGGCCAAAAGAGGGATCACGGAGTTCAGGGAAGACAGCAAACAGTACGTAATCAAGGTTTCAGGCGACGTCGAGGTAAAGATAAGCAAGTTTGGAACTCTTGGTAAGAAGTGGGTCCAGGTTTCAGCAACAACACCTGAGGCGGCAAAGGCTGTTTTCGAGGATCTGAAGAGATACATTAAAACCAGGCTTGAGGCAAGGAAGGGGCTGATGCCTGATGCCAGAACTTAAGGTAAAAGCAGGAAAGGGAACGTTCTATTGTTCTGCAAATCTGCAACAAACATGTGCTCAAATCGGTAGGGCTTGTATAGAACCGCTTGAAGACGGCCGCTTTTCCTTCTGTTCAGCATTGAGGTTCAGATTCTTGCTGGATGATGATTTTGCGAGGGAAAAACATTAAGGAGGCTGATGCCTGATGTCCTGGGAAGGTATGAAAGGTGAGGTTCTGATAAAGGATGATATTATGGAGCTGTTGGATTGATCAAGGCTGAAATCGATTCTGATAAGTTTGCTAAGGTTAAAGTAAACGTTCACCTTCTCAGGGATGCTGTTGAATTTCTTAGAGGTTTAATTTTATCTTGCAGCAAGATAGCTCTACAGACGATCCAGAAATCTATATCTACCTCTACAAGGAAAAGCCAGAGCCTGTTTTGATGACAAACGACTACCTTGAGAGTTCCAATCTCTCCAATAGTAGAGATGGAAGGGGAGGTTGATCAAGGCGATAGTTGAACGTGTTTATGACCTGGAGGAGTTCAAGAAGCTGGTTAAGCCAAATCCATTTGTCAGAGTTCATTACAAGATTGACTACTTCCAAGATCCTCAAGGGGTTGAATACGGAATAATGTTCAAGCTCCAGGGAATCAGCAAAATGGCAGTTCCAGATGATGAAATGGACTATATCCCGGTTATAATGGTTGTTGAGTATTTCCAGAGCTATTCAGTCAAGTGGAATGACAAGGAAGTTATCAAGCTAATGGATGAAAATCCGACATTGAGAACAGCTGATGCAATGATAAAGATCTTGGAAAAGAAGGCTAAGGAGTTCCTGGAGATTGCTAGGGAATTCAACGCAACGGAAGGCCAGTATATCTTAAGGTGACGAGAATGACATGGCAAAAAGAGGTTTCTGAGCTGATAGAGAACGTTATCTGTGATCTGTTCAACCTGCAGAGAGTTAACGGATTCTACGATGCTGAAGATGCCAAATTTGCTAAGACCATCGAGATTAAGGCGCCTCAAGGTACGTGCTCGGATCCGGCAAGAAGAGGCCCGGAAGATTCTTTTTCTATCGTGAGAACCATACCAAACTCGGCTTAAAACCGAATCCTCATTATCTCTTTGTTGTTTACACGATTCAGAACGGTGAAATATGGCTCATGGGCATCAAAGAACTTGATTGGCAGAGAGTTCATGCGATGCTCAATTTTTACAGTGAAAACATCGCAAATCTGATTGGAAGGATATTCAACGTTTCAAGACTTAAGCCGGTTTTAAGGGTGATCTGAATGGACACCAGGGCCAAGAGATTCAGGGATAACTACCAATTTTTTGAGAGCTTCGGCCAACGTGATAAGCTCGCAGATAGAGGCTTTCCTAAACTTCTACAAGTTGACGACAGAAGACCACGAGGACATCAAGTTCATCAACGACTGCAAGACCTTTCTCACCGGCAACATCGGCGAAATCGTTAGAAGCATGAAGTTCAGCAGGTTCCTTGATAAGGTGGTGGAGAAATACAATATCTGGGAGCCGATCTTTGCAACAAACGTTGATAAGATCGTCAGGGTTGGAGACGAGTTCAAAGCCATCTTTGAGATCAAGTTCACGACGAATGGCAAGGATGTGCTGCTGAAGTACAACCACTACAAGACGCTGAAGCTGATGGCTGAGAAGCTGGGCATTCCGGTTTACATTGTTGTTGAGAGGCAGGGAGAATGGTACATCAAGCCGATCAGGGAGGTTTACGATTTCTGCCAAACAGGGAAATACTGGAACAAGAGGCTGAGACTCTCGGAGATGGCCAAGCTGAGTTATGAGATGTTAGCGTCGATTTTGAGGTGATTCAGATACAGCACACATATCGATTCTGGAAGTGCTCCGCCTGTCTCGTGAGGCCCTGCTACTTCGTTACGATTGATGATGAAGAGCCGAAAACCTGTCCATTCTTCGGAATTCCAGAATGGGAAGAGATTAGACCACAGGATACAATCAGACAGATTGCAAAGGGGATGAACGGAAGGTGAGGGAATGGATCATCCCCTAAACTACATGGATGAACTCTTTGGCCTCTTAATCGCCTTGGATAGACAGGTAGTACAGGAGAACTGGAAACAGTCCTACGTTATAGCCCGTTAATCTACACTTCAAGATCTCTGCACTGATGGACTCCATACAGTTGCAGATGCTCAAGGAAGGTAAACTTGAACCTGTAAGGGGTCAACCATGACAACATTTTTATTCAGTTCAGGGAATGTTTACGAGAAAGAGTATCCCTATAGCTGTTGTTTAATAATACAGGCTGTATTATTATTAATAATACAGGTGTGAACTTAACACAGAAAGTAACACTATATACTCTCGTAAAGATTCACTAGTCTTTATTTTAATTTAATTATCAATAACAGAAATTATTAAATTTAATACAGGTTTTGGGTACTGGTTAAGGGGACTTTTCTGCTCAAATAGGGGTGGTTACAATGCGGTATAACTTCAGTTTCTCAACTACTGATGAGAAACTGGCAGTTGCCATAAAATCTTTCAGAGATAGTGGAGGTAATCTGAGCAAGTTGATTTGTAATCTTCTTCAGCACTATTTCTTTAGTGACAACAATAGTAAAGAACTCCTAACCAAAGAGATGGTCAAACTCCTTGAAATCGAAAAGAAGATTAATGAATTCTGGGAATGGGCTGATAAAATAAAGCCTGAAATCCAAGAACTAAAAGAGAAATTAGCAGAAAAGCAGGAACAGCAGGAGTTACAAGATGCTTTACCTCTTATTAGGGAACTCCACGAAATAGTCTTTGAGGACCTGCAGGACTACGAAAAGTTTGAAGCTCATTGCTTGAAACTCGGAAGAGAACCAGCAGATGCAATCAAAGTCAGACTGAGCAAATGGGCAGCCGAAAAGCAACTGTCAATGCCTCAAGCCGTCAACCTGTTCTTTAAAGCTTTCCCTGAGCTTAAGGAGAAGTTGGAGGGTCGATTATGAACTGTGATGTGAGGTGAGTAATAGGATGATAAGGCAGGTATATGAGGAGGCGGTAAGGCGTGTTATGGATAAAAATATCCATAAACGGATAAAGAAGGACGACAGTGGACAACTGTGGATAGATAGGCACGTGAAAATTAGACAAGATCTCTGGGATAAATGCGAAAAACTCGGATTTAACAGGTCTGCACTGATAAATGAACTGCTCGAAGAGTTCTTAACGCTGTATGAGTCGTTTAAACGCCATAAACAAGTGGGGCCGCCGAGATTTGAACTCGGGTCACCGGCGCCCCAGGCCGAGAGGCTACCAGGCTACCCCACGGCCCCAGCAGTGATAAATTGGAGGATGGTTTTTAAAGGCTTTTGCTATTTCTAAAATCCTGAACCCTCATTGGGACAATTCCGTAAATTATATATGCGTAGATGAAAAAGCACTTTAAGACGGAGGTGACTTCATGCCAGAGTTAGAGGTTAAAGGAAAGAAGCTCAGACTTGACGAGGACGGTTTTCTGCAGGATTGGGAAGAGTGGGATGAGGAGGTTGCAGAGGCCCTTGCGAAGGACACCCGCTTCAGCCCGCAGCCAATAGAACTGACGGAGGAGCACTGGAAGATTATAAAGTATCTAAGAGACTACTTTATCAAATACGGTGTTGCTCCACCCGTTAGAATGCTCGTGAAATACTGCAAAAAAGAGGTAAAGCCAGACTGCAACCTTCAGTACATCTACAAGCTCTTCCCGCAGGGGCCTGCAAAGGACGCTTGTAGAATTGCCGGACTTCCAAAGCCAACTGGCTGTGTCTAATCTTATTTTTTCTTCGCTTTTTTGATAAATCTTCTTGCAATACTTCTGTCCGAGAGGAAGTGGACGTGAATGTAGCATCCAAGCGTATTTTCTTTCATTATGCCATCCTTCCTGCCATCAATTCCAAACCCTCTCTCAACCCTAAATGCAAAATCAGCTTTTCCAGTAAGAGTTGGCTTGGAGTAGTGGAACTCGTGCCCTACTATTTTCTGGTTTCTTCGGGCAATAATGCAGGGCTTCGATGCCCTGTAAACTGAATATCCCTGCGCCTGAAACTTTTCATACATCTTTGTTTTGAGCGGAAGAAAGCCCACCATCTCAAACTCTCCTTCGGAGGTTTCAAGAGACTCTCCGAGGTACATTAATCCACCACATTCAGCATAAACTGGCCTGCCAGACTGGCAGAATTCGTAAATTTCTTCCCTGAGCCTTTTGTTCTTCTCAAGCTCCTCTGCAAAAACCTCCGGAAAACCCCCTCCGATGTAGAGCGCATCCACATCAGGGAGCTTTTTATCTTTCAGGGAGTTCAAAAAGACTAGCTCCGCATATTTCGACAGCTCATCGAGGTTATCCTGGTAGTAGAACGAAAAGACCTGATCCCTGAGCACCCCAATCTTTACCCGCTTCTCTGTCTCAGCTTCACTCTCACCATCTTCAACCAAAGCATCAAGCGGAGGTGCTTTTTCAGCTATTTCAAGAATTGCATCAATATCAACATGCTTCTCCACAATCTCAGCAATGCTGTCAAGCAGCTCGTCCATATCTTCTCTTTCGTAGGCGGTAACAAGGCCGAGATGGCGGTACGGCATTTTCACCTTCTTTCTCGGCACAACACCAAGAACTCTGATGCCAGCAAGCTTCTCCACAGCCTTCTTAACCTTTCCAGCATGCCTCTCGCTGCCAACTCTGTTCAAAATCGCCCCCTCAAGCCTTACATCTGGGTCGAAGAGCTTGTAGCCAAGCATTATTGCTGCAGCAGTCCTGTTAAGCCTCTCCACGTTGGCAACGAGCACAACTGGAGCCTTTAAAATCTTGCTAACTTCAGCAACACTTCCCTTCTCACTTATAGCATCCGATGAGTCGTAAAGACCTGTCTTCCCCTCAACTACTGCTATATCCGCCCCCCTAAAGTTTCTGACAAAAGTTTCAAGGATTGCTTGTCTGCTCAGCATGAAGCTGTCTAGATTCCGCGAATACCTGCCAGTCGCAAGGTGGTGAAAGCCAGGGTCAATAAAATCAGGCCCGACTTTGTACGGCTGAACCTTGTAACCCCTGTTAACGAGTAGTCTCATCAGGCCGATGGAAATCATAGTTTTTCCGACCTTGCTGCTCGTCCCTGCGATTACGACTCTCGGAATGTCCATTAGCGAAAGTCTCACCGGAGTAATTTAGACTTTTACAGAAAACCTTAAATTAAGCTTTGAGGTTATTCACTAGCATGGATGAATTTGAGTATTTGATGATTGAGGATGAAGAAGATGAAGTTGAAGGTGAGGATGACGTAAAACTTGCTGAAATTTACAAGCTGGCATCCAAGCTTCTCAAGCTGCTGGATGAAATCAAAAGCTTTGAACTGAAGGAGTCCGCTTCACTAATGCTCATAAAAGAAATAGTTGGTGAGGATAAGGTTCTTGTTGGCCTGGCAACGAAAATGCTCCAGGACATGAGCTACGGTTTTGAGGATGATGAGAGCTACGTGAGCTGATTCTTCACCAATTTTGATTTTATCAGGCTGTAGTTGACGAATATCGCTCCGAAAAAGATGTTTACGTGGTAGGTTATTAATCTCCACAGCCCTACGAGGACTCCGAGTATGTTTGTAGGGACGAAGTTTGAGTAGAAGTAGGCCATGCTCACCTCTGCAATTCCGCTGCTTCCAGGGGTGAGCGGGACAAGAGAGACAATCACTATTATTAGCTGTGCTGTGTAAGAGTATAGAAAGTAGGCATCATAACCGAGGGCGACGAGGATTACTGAGGGAATTGCAAAGCTCGCACTCCACATGACGAGTGTGACGATGTAGAGCACGAGTATACCGGAAAGAGAGTCGGATAGCATTTTTATCGTTGCTTCTCTGAAACTCCTGAGTTCTCTTGAGAATGCCGAAGAGTATTTCTCAGCTTTTTTTTCGTTGAATTTCCGGACGGCTTTGTAAAGAAGCTCTGCAAATTTGTCGATGCTCGACTCGTTTCTGAATATCCTGTAAAGAACGTACAAAAAAACGATGAGGAGTGAAATGAAAATTATGGCTATTTTGAATCCAAAACTTGTCGAAAATCCTGTGGCAATCAGAAAGACTGGCAGGGCTGTTGAGAAATACATTGAGTCGAGGATTCTCTCAGCAAGGACGATGAAGGCTGATGTGCCGACTTCCACACCTCTGTCCGACAGCATCTTAACTCTGACAGGCTCTCCACCAGCGGAAGAGGGTGTTATAGAGGCTGTAAACATGCTGGCCATGGTAATTTCAAGAGAGTGATGAAAAGAGATGCGATATCCCAGATAGCTAGAAAGAAGCTTCATACGGAACGCCCACAGAAGCCAAAAAGACACCTGAAGCAAGAAGGCTGCGAGGAGCAGAGGCCAGTTAGCTCTCTTAATAACATTCCAAGTTAACTCAGACTCGGTGTACTTGAATATGATTGCCGTAACAATGATGCTTACGAGAATCCCGACGACCGCCGCCCTCAGCGTTGAACTCAATTTTTCCCCCGGTGCTCAGTTATGGTCAACGTATATAAACCATTTTCGTAACCAGTTAAATTTATTTGTATCTCACCTCACCGAATCGCACATGAAGGTCGTGCTTCTTACCTCGTACTTTCCACCTCACGTCGGAGGAGTTGAAGTTCACGTTGAAAGAGTTGCCCACCACCTCCACAAAAGGGGTTTTGAAGTGGTAGTGGTCACATCAAGCGCATCCGGCACTGCTGAGTTTCCATTCGAGGTTAAATACGTTCCCTGCATCCCCATCCCCTATTCACCAATCACGCCCTTCCTCGGTAGGTTTTTGGAAAAGCTAGATGGTGATATATTCCACTCGCACACACCACCACCCTTCTTCTCCTATTCGCTCAAAAAATCTCCACACGTCATAACGTATCACTGCGACATAGAGATACCAGAAAAGTACGGGATGTTTCCGATCCCTAAAACCGTTTCCCGGCTGATAATAAAAAAAAGCGACGATATGCTATCAAAAGCCCTTGACAGGGCTGATGCAATTGTTGCAACAACAAAAAGCTACGCCGAAACTTCAAGGCTTTTGAATGGCAGACATTATCACGTGATTCCTAACGGCATAGAGCTGAGCGAGTTTGAGGGAGTTGAAGCAGAAAAAGAGCCCATAGTGCTCTTTCTCGGGAGACTTGCCGCAACCAAGGGAGTTGACGTTTTGCTTAGGGCCATGAAGCATGTTGATGTCGAGGCAAGGTGTGTGATTATAGGTGATGGAGAGGAGAGAAACTCCCTTGAGAGACTTGCAAGGGAGCTTAATGTCAACGCTGAATTTACAGGGTTCCTTCCAAGAAGAAAGGTTATAGAGTATCTTGCGAGAGCCTCTCTTCTCGTTCTACCCTCTCTTTCGAGGCTGGAAGCTTTTGGAATAGTCCTCCTCGAAGCAATGGCGTGCGGAACCCCTGTTGCCGCATCCGACCTTCCCGGAGTTAGGGATGTTGCAAGAGAGGCCGGCTTTGTTTTTCCTCCCGGAGACCACATAAGGCTTGGTGAAATAATAAACGAGGTTTTAAGCGATGAAGAAAAGATTAGAATGATAGGAAACAAGGGGAAAAAGGTTGTAAGAGAAAAGTACAGTTGGAAGGTTATTGTGGACTCCCTTGTAAAATTGTATGAAAGCCTTGTTTGACTTTTAAAAGGACTTTTAAAAGGCTGACTTTTCAATAAAATATTTTAAACGACATTCTCAAATATCAGTCAAATGAAATTGCTGACTATAGGATCAGGGTTGCGTGGTGCCAAGATTGCGGAAATTATGCACAAAAAAGGAGTCAAGGTCAATCGAGTTCCTCTGTTTAAGTGCTTTGCAGTCTTAAACAATGAAGAGCACTTGAGAAATGTTTCATTGGGAGATGACAGAAAGTATTATGTCCATGGCCTGAAAGGGGATGTCAGTGGTTTTGTAAACCAGATTACATCCCTTTACGAAATATTTGAAGGAAGCCTCGTCTTAACCTCTCTGGAAGATGACTTTGGCTACATAACGTCTCTTGAACTCTGCAAGAAGCTTAGAAAAGTTACTGAAGACGTCGTAATATCTCTCGCATTGGTTCCCCAACTCGACACTTCAAGCATTGGAGAGATAAAGAAGCGAATTCGAAGTTTGAAAGAAGTATCGGATGTTCTCATCCTTTTCGAGGGGGAGGTCGGGGTGGAAAGAAAGATTCTGGAAGTTATGAACCTCGTTGCCCTTGCTGGTGAGATTGACCTTAAAAAGAGGGTGGCTGGAGAGGTTGTTGTTGACACCTCTGATGTGTTCAATGCCTTAAAGTCTGACGGATTTGCCATTGCTGGTATAGCGGAGAGGAAAATACCCTTTGACATAAAAAACCTCATTTTCAGAAGGAACAGTGAACTGAAGGCGATAAGAACGAAAAGGATGCTTGAGCTGACGGAGGAGGCGTTGCAGAACGTGAGCATAAATGGGGATGTCGAGGATGCTAAATCAGCTTTGCTCCTTTTCGCCGGTAAGCCTGACGAGCTTACGATGGAGGGTCTTTTCTCTTCCATAGCGATGATAGAGAACATAAACAGAGATATTGTTGTGAGGTACGGTGATTATCCAATTCCCGGTTCAAGAAAGGTTTCTGCCGTTCTGATATTTTCGGGAATCAGGAAATTCCGCTTTGCCTGAAAAGTGAAAACAGCTTGAAAATCGTTCCGTGATATGCTATCCTGCTCTCTATTCTTGATTGAAGTGTTTTCAAGGCATAGTCGTCAACCTCAAACTCCACACCATCATATTTAACGTCCTTTAAAATCAGTCCGTAAGGAGGAGCTGGCTCAACCCTCTCCTTGTGCTTTTCCGGGTTCAAAAGCTCTCTAAACCATTCTACGCTTCTGTGCTGCTTTCCAATTTCCATTATCGCCGTCACTATGCACCTGACCATGTTCCATGTGAAGGCATTTCCCTCTATCTCGAAAATTATGAATTCTCTGTCAGCCCTAATGTCTGCCCTTATAATCTCCCTTACGCAGCTTTCCCCCTCTCCAAACTTCTTCGTGAAATTGGAGAAGTCGTGGACGCCGATGAGCTCCTTGACAGCCTTCCTCATCGCTGAGATGTCGTAGTCGGAGCCGTACATGACGTAGGTGTAAACCCTGCTCTTCGCCTTTCTGGGGTCGAAGTCCTCTGAAACTTTTGCCCATGCCCATGCGGTGATGTCTTCCGGAAGCTCGGCATTTAACATCCTCGGAAAGATTTTCTCGTCAGAATAAAAGGAGATTACCTGCCCGTAGGCATGAACGCCGGCATCAGTTCTTCCAGCACTCCTCAGCCTTGGGTTCTCAACTCCAAGCCTTCTGAGTGCGTTGATTACCTCCCCCTCCACCGTCCTCTGGTCGGGCTGGAACTGGCTTCCGTGGAAGTTCTCGCCGAAGTATGCTATCTTGAACGCAAACTTCATTACAGTTCTCTCCCGATGAGGGATGAAACAAATTCGTTAAGGGCACTCATCCTCCTCAGAAGGATTTCCTTCACCTGCTTCTGCCCCTGATAGAGGCCTACAGCCGTTCCAACGATGAAGAGGAACTCAAGCTCGTCGAGCTGATATTTCTCCCTCAAATCCAGCAAGTCCTTGACTTTACTTTCTGGCAGACCGTCTACAGTAAGCTCCTCCTCATCAGCCTTCTCCAGAAACTTCTCGTCCGCCCCCCATCTCGTTTTCAGTTCCTCAAAAGCATCCCAGAGTATGGACTTTCTGGTCTGAATATCCATGGCAAAAATGAGTTAAAATTTTTAAAAAACTTTCTGAATTCCGAGGGTTTCGTTCGTCTTCTTCATGCTCTCATCCCTCTCTGCAAGCTCAAGCATAGCTCTTATGGCGTCGATGTTCTCAGGAACGACGATTGCTTCCTGGTGGATTGCCTGAGTGACGAAGAGTTCATTCCCATCAACGCCAATCGATTCCTTCCAAACGACGTTCTCGAAAAGGTCGTATCTGAGTCTCAGCTCTCTGGCAAACTCTATAACCTTCGCGGTTGAGGTAAAGCCATCCTCCGCTGAAATAAGCATTATCCTCGGCTCTTGTTCGAGAACGCTGATAACATCATCAGGTTTAACTGCTTCCTTCATCTCTATATTGAGTGCGTGGACGTGCATGAGTGTTGTGGGGAGTTTGAAGGCTGTTGTTACGATATCAACATCCGGCAGAACGGTTTTAACATCAGGCCCGTGGTGTGACGGAATAGAGACTGGATCGGGCATAATTCCGTTGACGAGTCCTTTCTTGTCCTCTTTCGGGTCAACAACCCTCCTGAGCATTGTTGCCCTCACTCTGCCAATCTTGAAGTTCGTTTTAAGCATGTATATTAGTCTTGTTAAACCTGTGGTGTTGCAGCTCACCACCCTGACATAGTTTTTACCTTTAGCCTCACCATAGTTGGCGAGTGCGTTGAATGAAACTTCAGCAACGTCCTTCTTTTCTCCACCCTGAAATATCGCCTTTATGCCAGCTTTTTCGTAATATTTAGCCTTATTCTCAGCTCCAACCTTGTTAGGGCTGCAGTCAACCACAATATCGGCTTTTGGCAGCAGATCTTCAATCGTGCCCTGAATTTCAATTCCCGCTTTCTCGAACAGCTCAACGTTTTCAGGCTTGGCAACGTAAAGTGGGTATCTCTTGGCAGCAAGTTTCGCCTCGAAGTCGGGGCGAGTTTTGGTGACTCCTACAACCTCCATGTCATCCTGAAGGCTTACGGCATCGGCCACTCTCTTTCCGATGGTCCCATAACCGTTTATTGCCACCTTTACCTTCATAACTCTCCCTCCAGTATTATTTTGTGCCCAATCAAATCCATCTCCGCAACCCTACCCTTAATCTCCTTGTACTCACCAAGAATGTCCCACATTTTTACTTTTTCTCCTTCCACAACAATTCTCACCACATCCTCCATAAGTGGTTCGTCTCGGCCTGACAAGTAAACTTTTGATTCACACATGGCTGAATGTTGGTGCGAAGCTTTATCTAATTTCCCCAAACGTTAAATTCCAGATATTTAAAAATGAATTCTGTGCTTAAAGTGGCTAAGTTTGAGATTAAAAAGTCGAGAAAGAGATACGGGGGTGGCAGCTTACTTCTCATCATCCTCGCTGTTGCGATATCAGCTTCACTGGGTTATGCTTCCATCATAACCGGAATTGACTCGGACAGAGGTATCTACACGACCAATGTTAAAGTTGACCTAGAAACTTTCACGAGTTCCAGCAGTCCGGATGTTGCTTTATTTGACAGCAAGCTGTTTGTAGAGCGGAGTGACAGAAGCCTAGCAGCAGCGGATGAGCTTTTGAAATACCTCAAAGAAGAGCACAGAAAAAGGGTAGAAAAGGAGTTTGGAGAGATGGCACATCCTGTGAGGGTGAGCGTTGTTTACCTTGAACCTTCTGGAATCACGCCGCCAGAGAGAGTGGTTGAGGAAAAAGAAAAGCCGCCGGAGACAGGCGGAAAGGTGTCCGAATCTGTTGGTAATAAGTCGTCCAGCGGTTCTGCCTTAAAAACAACAACCGCTGTTGCTGCAACCACAGCAGTCAAGACCACCACAACACCAATGGCAGTTGAAGAGACTAAGCCTACAACTCCAGAATCAAACGCTACTTACGTCCCTCCCGAGGACATCAAAACTCCAAGTCTTGTTGACAGAATGGTTTTAGCGTTTCTTTTCGTCATCCCGTCCTACTTCACCGTTCAGGTATTCTCGTCTTCCCTTCTTGAGGATAAGCTCCTTAGAAGGCTTGAAGTTCTCCTCTCAGCTATAGACAGGTCTGACCTAATTTTTGGAAAAATGCTCCCTTACCTCCTCCTCTCCTTATTGTCGGCCATTGCCGTCTCGATTTATCTGAACAGCTTTCTAGCGTTCTTGTTCGCCATCCCTGTCGTTCTTCTGCTGTTCTCAGCACAGACGTTTGTTGTAATGATTTCGAGAAGTTACAGAGAAGCAACTTTTCTCCTGCTCGTCGTTTCACTTCTGATAACAATCTACGCCTTCATTCCGGCAGTTTTCTCAACCGCTATTCCTCTATCAAAAATCTCACCCATTACCCTTCTCCTTGCTTATATTCAGGGAGAAGAGCTTGCTGTTAGTGATCTGGCTCTTTCATTCGCCCACTACCTCATAATGGCTTTTATGCTGTTTTACTTTGGCATGAAGGCTCTGAATCCCGATATTTCCCACGGCAAAGAGATTTTTCAGAAACTTATTGAGATTTCAAGGCTAAGCGTAACCAGCAATTATGCAGCTTTCATCTTCGCCTTCCTTTCTATATCGTTTGCCTTCATGGCGGAGCTTTTCGCAATACTCGCGGTTTTCATCCTTCCACAGCAACTGATGATTCCAGCTTTGCTGACCTGCGTTGCTGTGGTAGAGGAGTTTATCAAAGGAATCATCATATTTTCCTCTCCAACACTAAGCAGAGGAATTTTCACTGCCATCGGATTCTTCTTGGGAGAGAAGATCCTCATCCTATTTAATGTCCTGCATGAATACAGCATAGCCTTTCTCGGTCAGTTTCTCGCCCTTCCATTAATTCTGCACATTGCAACAGCCATAACCATCGCCCTTATGGCGAAAAAGGGATACGCAAAGGCTTTGGGATTGGCAATCGCCCTGCATGCTGTATATGACTATGCGGTGGTGATGCTCCTTGTTTGAAATAGTAAAGAAGGACATGAAGCTGATGTTTAGGGAAAGAACCTTTGTCAGCGTCGTCTTTCTGATAGTGTTCGTTGCAGGAATATCTTCAGTTGTGACTTTCGGACTGATCATGCTGTATAACCCGGATTACCTCGGTTTTTATGGCACTTCGAAAGTTGCCGTGGTTGGAGAGTGCTTTATCGAAAGCTGTTACGATAAAAAAACTGCTATGGAGCTTTTCAAAAGCGGAAAAGTTGATGCCGTGCTGATTGTATCCGATGTGGACGGGATTAAGTATGTTGACGTCATCGTGCCAGATGATGAAATAAAAGCGGCTCAGGTTCTGAGTTACGTCAAAAAACTGCTTACGGAGTATGAAGAGAAGCTCAGAAACGTTTATGGTGTGCCGAATCTTGAGCTGAAGGTTTACTCAGGAGGCAGAGAGATAGAAATTCCCTCAGGCTCCTCAACGGTTTTCAAGTTCATATATTTGATCCTTATCCCCCTCCTAAGCATCACCACAGCAGTTGTTGCTGCAGGAATGACAATTGACTCTGTATGTGAGGAGATACAGAGCAGGTCGATAGAGGTGCTGCTCTCCACGCCCCTTACACCTTTTAAGATTTCCGTCAGCAAGGTTGCAACCCCCATGATATTCTCGTCCCTCTTAACCGCACTGTGGCTTCTCCTCCTAGCTCTCAACAAAGTGGATGTGGCAAATCCGGTTCTGGCGTTTATAATCTCGGTCTCAATTACTGCCTTTTTCGTTTCGCTCGGTTACCTCATGGCAGCAAAATTCAGGGACAGAGAGAGGGCTCAGCTCCTTTTCTCAATCCTCGCAGCCGGCTCTTTGCCACTGATGGTCACAAAATACGCAAGCCCCGCAGTGATGGTTGGTAGAGCTGCTGCAGGTGCTGAAATAGACCTTACCACCGCCGCAGTTTTCTCCGCTGCCTCCTTTGCGCTCCTCGCATTTTCTCCTTTTATTGCAAAAATAGATGAAATTTAATCTAGCCCCTCATCTTTTCCAGAATCTCCTTGGCGTAGTCGAGCCTTATTTTTCTGTCTCTAACCATAATTTCAACCACTTTGTCAACCTCGTCTCCAACAGCCCCGGCCATTATTGCAAGATTTCTCGCATGCAACTCCATATGTCCTCTCTGTATGCCCTCCGTAGCAAGCGCCCTCAGTGCAGCGAAGTTCTGAGCTAAGCCTAGAGCTGCGGCAACTCTCGCCAGCTCCTCTGCAGTATCAACTCCGAGAATCTTCAGCGAGATCTTTGCGAGAGGGTTCACCTTCGTCGCCCCACCTATCACTCCAACGGCCATCGGAACCTCTATTGTTCCAACCAAATTCCCCTTCTTGTCCACCTCGTATGTTGTGAGTGGTTTGTAACCGCCGATTGAAGCATAACTGTGCGCTCCAGCCTCAATAGCCCTGAAGTCGTTGCCAGTAGCTATCATCAGTGCAGAGATGCCGTTCATAATCCCCTTGTTGTGCGTGGCACATCTGAATGGGTCTGCAGCAGCAAAGGCGTAGGCGAGCATTATTCCCTCTACAACCTCCTCACCGCCGATAACGTCTTTATCAAACACAGCCTTCGCCCTTGCGAGCCTGTATTTGGCAAGATTGGAGATTATTCTGAGATAGACCTTCCCACCTGTAATTCTCTCGATAAAAGGTGCGACACTCTCACACATCGTGTTTACAGCATTAGCTCCCATCGCATCCAAAACGTCAACTATCAGATGAACAATGAGCATTTTTCCCATTATCGTGTCGATTACTCTCGCCTCAACATCCCTGCAACCCCCACCGAGCTTGACCAGCATGGGGTCGCACTCGTTTGCCTTCTCAATAATCTCCTCTTTGTGGCTTAAAACCTCAAACCTTGCCGCCTGCGGGTTGGAAAGCTTCGTAACCTGAATCTGACCTATCATCAGTGAGCCGGTATAGTCAGTCTTGAACCCCCCGCTCTCCCTTGCCATCCTCGCTGCATTGCTCGCAGCAGCCACAACGCTTGGCTCTTCAATCGCCATCGGAATGAGGTAATCCTTGCCGTCAATCAGAAAGTTTGTGGCTATGCCAAGAGGCAGCTCGAAAGTTCCGATGACATTTTCAATCATCCTGTCAGCAACGTCAAGAGGCAGACCTTGGGATAAAACTGCTTTAACCTCTTCATCGCTCAATCCTGCGAACTCGGCAACTTTCTTCAACCTCTCCTCGACGCTGAGCTTGTAAAATCCAGGAATGCGAGAACTCATGGCTCTCCTAATCTTCCCTGATTTATAATGGCTTCGGTTGAGAGTTTCGAGGAAGTTTTAATATAATCCGGAAAACATCGCAAACCAATGAAAATTGCAGTTGTCGGAGCGGGACTCACGGGGCTCAAGGCAGCGAAGGAGCTATCTGAGTATGCCAGTGTTGTGGTTTTTGAGCCTGAAGATGTAGGGGGGCTTGTAGCAAGTTACGAAGGTGTTGAAAAGTTTTACCATCACTGCTTCAAAAACGATGACTTTCTGCTGGAGGAGATAAAGAGGAGCGGGCTTAAATCGAAGCTTGTCTGGAGAATTGCCAAGACGGGCTTTGCCGCAAATGGAAAGATATATCCCCTAAACACTCCCTTTGAAATTCTTCGCTATCCCCTGCTCACCTTTGGTGAAAAAATCAGGCTTGCAAGGTTTACGCTTAAAAGCAGGAAGCTTAACTACGAGGATTTCGACGATGTTGGTGTTATTGAGGGGATAAGGAGGGAGCTTGGAGAAGGCTTGCTTGAGCGCTTTTTCATGCCACTGCTGAGGTCGAAGTTTGGGGAGAATGCTGAAGAGGTCAGTTATGCGTGGCTGCTCGGTAGGGTGGCTATAAGGAGCAACAGAAAGCTCTCTGGCGAGGAGATTGGATACATAAGGCATGGATTCCAGCAGCTTGTTGATAAGATGGCTGAAGGTCTGGAAATAAGGAATGAGAGGGCTAGGATAAGGAAGGCTGCGAAGTGGGAGGTTAACGGAGAGCAGTTTGACGGTGTAATATACACAGCACCCCTTCCAGAGCTTGGTGAGCTAAGTGAGAAGCTCGGAATTGCGGAAATCAGGTATCAGAGCTCCGTATGCGCTTTGGTAGGGGCAGAGGAGACTTTGACGGATAACATCTACTGGACGAACATCGTTGACAGAATGAGCTTTGGTGCTGTGATTGAGCACACGAACTTCATGCCTTACGAGGATTACGGCATTCACCTCATTTACCTCGCAAGCTACTCCACTCCAGACGGTTATCTCTTCAATTTGAGTGAAGACGAGATAAAGAGACTATTCCTATCCGACCTCAAAAAGCTGGGGTTCAACACCGAGAGCATAAAATGGATGAAGATTTTCAAGGCGAAATACAGTGGTCCGATATACGAGAAAGGTTATAGGAGGAAAATTACACCCTACAGGGTGGCGGATGGGTTCTACATAGCAGGAATGACGTCAAGACCAAATTATCCTGAGAGGAGTATGAACGGAAGTGTCAGGGCGGGTTATGAGGTTGCCGAGCAGGTTAAGAAAGACTTCCTATAACTTTCTCAACCAGCATCGCAAGTCTAACCTTTGCGTAATCGATAAATTTGTCGCTTAAGATTATTTTCGAACCATCAAGCCTGCATACTCCGCTTTTTTCAGCGTTTCTGAGAAATTCTCCTGAGTAACTCATGATCGAGTAAACGTCAGAATGGTTGATGGGATAGGCTAAAGCAAGAAACTCTTTCAGGCAGTTTTCAGGAATTTCTGCGTAGCTGAACTTCATCAGAGCTTCAATAGCTTCTCTCGCGATTCTGTACTCCTCACCCAAATAATGACCAAAAGGGGAGTAATTCCTGACCTTGAAGGCTAAACCGAGTTTGTTCAGAGTTTGTGCAAGCTTTACAGCTTTTCCGTTTAGAGCCGTGTCGATAAGAAATCTGCAAAGAGCTACCTTTGGGTGTAAAGAGGTGTCAATTCTGAATTTCTCTTCGTTCAACCCTCTCATGAAGCTCAAGAGAGATTTGAGGTCGTAGTCATTTAGATCGGCTGCTTTAGAGACTTTCAGACCCGCTGACATTCCGAGAGCGATTATGTAGCTTTCTGGATTTGAAAGCTTTCTGAGCCTTTTTTCAAACATCTCCACTCTCCTTAAAATCACCTTTTTTGCGGCTGAATATCCCTCATGAGTCAGGCAGACAAACATTTCCGGGTTCAGCTTCGGCTTTGAATGGGAAATAGCATACCCGAACCTTTTCAGGTCTGGCAGCGTTGTGTTTAAAGGCCTGTAATTAATCTCCTTCTCGTAAACCTCGCCGGTGATGTAAAGGTAAGCGAGGGCATCCTCGATTGCTTTTACGTAGGCTGTTGGGGAATCCAGCCTCTCCTCATCCACTTTTATGGAAACACCAAACTCCTTGCAGAATTCATCCAGTGAGTTTTCGTCAATAATCCTTACATCTCTGAATGGATGGGATGTAAGCCTTTCCACGCATGATTCGTAGCTACCATCGAGGATATCTACACCAACTCTTTTCCTTGGAATAGCCAGATCAACCCACCCAATGCCAACTTTGTAGGGTGAGACTGCTCTAATCCCCGAACTTCTGAGGCTTTTTGCAAGCTCCTCTCTCAGTCTAAGGAACATTAAACGACTTTTGCGGGGATGTTTAATTTGGTTTTTGTTTTGGATGAAATTTATCTTTTGAAAACTTAATGTTTAAAATACAAGGCAGGGACATCTCTCGACTCCTTCTTTCACCGAATTTATACCTACTCGCCAAATTTCAGCAACTTTAGCATTTCACCCTCAGCTATAACAACCTGCTCCTGCGTTTCGAGGTTCTTTATGGCGACCTTCCCTTCTTTAACTTCCTCTGGAGCTATGATGACAGCGTATTTTGCCCCAATCTCGTTTGCGAAGCTCATTTGCTTTTTCAGATTTCTTTCCATAACATCAACAACCGCAGTGATACCAGCATCTCGAAGCTTGCTGGCAACTCTGAAGGCATGGCTTTCAAGTCCTTTGAATGAGATGACTGCGACAACATCCCTTTTCTTCTCCTCAATCCTGCAAACCTCGCAAACCCTATCGAAGCCTATCGCAAATCCAGTTGACGGAGTCACAGGACCACCGAAGAGTGAGGAGAGCTCATAACTCCCTCCACCGCAGACCTGCTTCTGCGCCCCAAGGCCTTCGGCATAACATTCGAAGACAACACCCGTGTAGTAGTCCAGTCCCCTCGCTATGCCCAGGTTGAGAATAAAGTCGACACCAACATCTCTCAGCAATGAGGAAAGCCTCTCAAGATAGCTGAAATCGTAATCGACTATTTCCTTCGCCTCATCAATTACTGATTCATCGCCTTTTAGCTCAACCAAGCTGAAGATTTTTTCTCTTAAATCACCCTCAACCCTTATCTCTTCGAGGTACCTTTCAAGCCCCTCCCTATCCTCCTTATCTATCAGTCTCATGATTTTCGATGCTTTCTCCTCACCAACAGGTTTCAGAAGGTGTCTCATTATTCCAACATGCCCTATTTCAAGGCTGAACTTCACACCGACCTCTTTCAGAATTTTATCTGCTAAAATTATCACCTCGGCATCTGCAAGGTAGGATTTGGAACCGATAAGCTCAACGCCAAACTGCCAGAACTCCCTGTATCTGCCTTTCTGTGGCCTTTCGTAACGGAAGCAGTTTGCGAAATAGTAAAAGCGAAGCGGTCTTGGCATCACACTGCACTCGTTTACGAACATTCTCATTACTGGCGCGGTGAGTTCAGGTCTCAAAGCGAGGTCTCTGCCAGACTTGTCCTTGAAAACGTACATTTCTTCCACAATCCCTTCTCCGGATTTTCTTGTGAAGAGTTCGAGGTGCTCGAAGGTCGGCGTCATCACTTCCCTGTATCCAAAGCTTTCGGCAATTTTTCTCATTTTTCTCTCAATTTCTCTCCTTCTTTCCATTTCGTCTGGCAGAAAATCTCTCGTTCCTCTCGGTCGTTCAATTTTCACGTTCCAGCTTTGGTGAGGGTGTTTAAAAAACTTTTACGTTTTTCAGAACTTTGCTGAAAAATTGATTTATCCTCTACTGTAACTTTTTCAGGAGAAATTTTAGCTCCCGAAAAACGGACGAAAAACGGAAGAGATTTATTTGTCTGGGTTGCACAACTATGCATGAACCTTCGTGACGCTCTTGCCCTGATTAATCCCGTTCAGATTGAAGAGGAGTTGAGACATGATGAAGTTGTGGAGTTTCTCAAATCCCACAATCTCCTTGATTCTCCAGTTTTACTGAACGTCGAGGGGAAAAAAGTAGCCAAGAACTTCGTATCGTCGAGGCAAATGCTCGGAAAATATTTAGGTGTGGATGCGTACAGCATAGCCAAAGAACTGTCGAAGATTGAAGACAGGGAAGCTGAGATACGCGTTGAGCCCTTCTCCGCCCTCAACATGAAGAAAGTTGATGTCAACCTCCATGAGCTTCCCGTCATAAAGTACTTCCCGCGTGATGGTGGTAGGTACATCACCGCCGGAGTTGTAATTGCTAAGAGAAATGATGTTTTCAACGCGAGCATTCACCGCATGCTTCTTCTCGATGAGAAGAGGGTTGCTGCCCGCCTCGTTCCGCCGAGACACACATATTTGATGTGGAGGGATGCGGTGGAGAGTGGAGAGGAGCTTGAAATAGCTGTTGTTATAGGCACTCACCCGCTATTCCTCTTTGCCTCCGCCACGAGAGTTGGTGAGGGGGAGGAGTTCAGCTACGCTGCAAGCCTGATGGGTGGTCTAACTCTCTACGAAAAGAAAGGTCTGCTCGTCCCCGATTCCGAGATAGTTTTGTTCGGAAGAATCACGGCTGAGACGGCTAAGGAGGGGCCGTTTGTGGATATCACGGGCACGTATGACATTGTTAGGGATGAGCCGGTCATCGTTTTCGACGAGATGTATGTTAAAGACGACTTCATATATTACTCCATAACTCCCGGCGGAAAGGAGCACCAGATGCTCATGGGAGTGCCGTATGAACCGGTAATCTACAGATTCGTCTCGAACGTCTGCAAGGTTAAGAATGTTGTCATGACTCCCGGAAGCTGTCACTACTTCCACTGCATCGTTCAGATCGAAAAGCGTTCGGAGGGGGATGCCAAGAACGCCATTATGGCTGCACTTTCAGCAAATCCGAGCATGAAAGGGGTTGTGGTTGTTGATGACGACATCGACATTCTGAATTACGAAGACGTGGAGTTTGCTATAGCGACAAGATTTCAGCCGGACAGGGACTTGGTGGTGGTTAAGGGGGCGAGAGGAAGCAGCCTCGACCCATCAGCGGACGGAACTACTTCGAAGTGGGGAATCGATGCCACAAGGCCGTTGGGAAAGGAGGGCTTCGAGAGAGTTATTTAGCAAAGAGTTAAAAGTGTTAAAGGGTAGGGGTAAAAGGTGGCGGGAATGGAAGTGGAGAGAGACCTTGAGATGCTTGAAGATGGCAAGTTCCGCTACTTTCAGAGAGCAGAAGGCGAGTTGAGGGAGCTTTATTACGATTACAAGTGGTGCAACGGTTGCGGAATTTGCGTTTACGCCTGCCCGGTAGGAGCAATCGAACTTGGACCTGTGCACGACATCGCAATAGGGCTCGATATGCCCCCTGTTATTATAGACCACCTGAAATGCGCTTACTGCGGAATATGCTACTCCTTCTGTCCATTCAACTCCTTCGATTTTTACATCAACGGGGAGAGGGTGGACAAGTCAACTCTCACACTCTCACCAGTGATGTACACCTACAAGTACGAAACCTGCAGGGAGTGTACTCTCTGCTACAAAGTCTGTCCAACGAACGCCATAAAGAGAGAGGTCAAGATTACGCGCCAGCAAATTGAGGAGAAGAATGAGGGGATAGAGGGAAAGATTGAGATTGACAGGGACAAGTGCAATTTGTGCGGCATTTGTGCAGAATTCTGCGAAGTCTTCAAGATGGTCGAGAAGGAGCCCCATCCGGAAGACGTGATGCCATATTCTGATATTCTTATTGACGAGACTGCCTGCGACTACTGCAAGCTCTGCGAGGAAGTTTGCCCTGAAGAAGCAATTAAGGTAGAGGGTAAGCGCATCTCCTTCCAGCTTCCGGAAAAACTTGCAGAAATAACTATAGACCAGGAGCTCTGCTCTCACTGTGGTTACTGTGAAGAAGTCTGTCCCTACGATGCCGCAAAAACAATCAAGCCAATGGAGGGAAAACTTGAGCTTTTTGAGGCGAGAATGCCTCGCTGCGATCCGGTAGGCTGTGCGGCATGTATAAACGTCTGCAAGCATAACAGAGTGTGGTACGTTTCGAAGGACAAGGGGAGGGTGCACTTCAACGAGAAGTTCTGCGTTTACTGCGGTGCGTGTGAGAATGCATGCCCCTACGATTTGATAAAGGTCACAAGAACGAGCTACTACACGAAGGAGGTAGCAACGGATGCACCGTGGAGAGAGGCATGGGAGGAAGCGGTTGAGAGGATTGTTGAAAAGAGGAGAGTTGAGGAGCCCTTCAAGTTCTTCATAGGAGAGGAAGAGTTAGAGGTTGAAGAGGAGGAGCTTGAAATTCAGCCGGTCGATGAGGAAAAGCTTAGGGCTTTGCAGGAGAAAGTCGAGATTTTGGAGAATGTCTTAAAAAAGGCGAGGTATAGAAGAGCCCTGGAGAGTGGGGACGCAGAGGTGTTTGTGAGAGGTGTTAAGCGTGCACTTGGAGAGGATAAAGGGGAAGAGAAGCAGAAAGCTTGAGAGGAGAAAGATTGTACTTGGGGTTACTGGCAGCATAGCCGCAATTGAGACTGTCAAGCTTGCGAGAGAGCTCGTGAGGAGGGGGGCTGACGTTACTGCGGTAATGAGCGAAGCAGCCAGAAAGATAATCCATCCGTACTCTCTTGAGTTTGCAACTGGCAAGAGGGTTGTTACGGAAATAACTGGAAGCATTGAGCACGTCAACCTTCTTGGCGAGTACGGGGATGCGGACCTCTTTCTCATCGCCCCATGCACGGCCAACACAATTTCAAAAATAGCACAGGGCATCGACGATACTCCGGTAACAACTTTTGCAACCACTGCTTTGGGTTCTGGAAAGCCGATAATCATCGTTCCGGCGATGCACGAAGCCATGATGAGAAACAAGGCAGTTCTGGAGAACATACAGAGATTGGTGAGCATGGGAGTTGAGTTTGTGCAGCCGAGAATTGAAGAGGGGAAGGCGAAGTTCCCCCATATTGAGACAATCTGCCTCCACGTTGAGAGGGAGCTGTATCCGAAAGAGATGAGGGGTAAAAGAGTTATTGTAACCTCAGGCCCCACTTATGAGCAGATTGATCCGATAAGGTTTATCAGCAACAAAAGCTCAGGCAGAATGGGACTCGAAATTGCCCTCGAATTCTGGAGGAGAGGAGCTGAGGTTGTTCACATAACCTCAAAGCCTTCCGGCATGAATCTGCCGAACTACAAGGAAGTAAAGGTATGGTCGGTAGAGGACATGATGAAAGCAGTCCTCTACGAAGTCGAGAAGGGATGCGACCTCTTCGTCTCCTCCGCCGCAGCTGCCGACTTCATAGTCGATGCGGAAGCCAAGAAGATAAAGACTGCTCCAGAGCTGATGTTAAAGCTGAAGGAATCCCCAAAAATCATAAAGGAGGTCAGGAAAATTTACAGTGGGCCTATTATCGGTTTTAAGGCTGAAACCGGACTCAGCGATGAGGACCTTTTGAGGGTGGCAGAGGAGAAGATGTCGGTTGACAGGCTGAACATGGTTGTTGCGAACGACGTGCTGGAGAGGGGGATGGGAACAGAGGATACGAGAGTGCTCATCCTGACGCATAAAAGGCAGGAGTGGGTTGAAGGGCTCAAGCAGCACGTTGCGGAGAGAATTGTTGAAGCGTATATCGAAGATTGCCTATGATTTTTGCTCCTGCGAGCATAACCTGCATTTTCTCCCCTCAAGTAGAGGACGATCCGAGGAAATCGGGCAGTGTTGGTGTGGGATTTACGATTTCAAAGGGTTTGACGGCTGAGAAAAGCAACAGAACCACAATCAATGGTGAGGAACGGAACTTTTCCACTCTCGAACACGTAATTGAAAAGGCTGGCTTGAAGGGTGTGAAAATTGAATCAGAGCTGCCATTTGGATGTGGATTCGGCATGAGTGGAGCAGCAGCACTGGCTGCTGCAAATCTTGGAGATATGGGTTACATTGATGCTGCAGACCTTGCACACATCGCAGAGGTGACAAACTTCACGGGTCTCGGTGACGTCGTCACGCAAACATTTGGCGGGTTAGTTGTGAGGAAGAACGCCGCATGTCCCTCTATGGCAAAACTGGAGAGGTTTTTCTGGGATGTTGAGTTTGATTTCGTTGTGATGGGAGAGGTTTCCACAAAGGACGTAATTGGGGACGATATCCAGCGAAGAAGAATTGCCGAAGCAGGAATGATCTGGACAAAGGAGTTTCTGAAAAGACCAACGCTTGACAACCTCTTTCATTGCTCCAACAGCTTTGCCAAGGAAACGGGGCTGCTGGAGCTTGTTGATGATGCAATTGAGGCAGTTGAGAGTTTTGGAGGGAAAGCTGGAATGGTCATGCTTGGCAGGACGGTTTTTGCGGTGAATGGGTATGATGCCCTGAAGGAGTTTGGTGCGCCGTTCAAGGCGAGATTGGATTGCTGTGGTGTGAGGAGAGTATGAGGTTGGCTGCGATACAGTGCAGGATTGGTGATTTGGGAAGTGCAGAAAGAGGAGCGAGAGAAGCGGCTGAAAAGGGAGCGGAGATATTGCTGTTCCCTGAATACTTCTCCTACTCGAAACTCGCTCCAGAAGTGCTGGACGAAACTCTCGCCTTTTTGAAGAGAGTGAGTTCAGATTACGGAGTTGTTGTTTCGGGAAACGCTGTTGTTGACGATGGCGGATATAAAAACAGAGCCTTCCTTTTCGATAGTGGAGAGCTCATCGGGGTTCAGGATAAGATTCATCCAACGAGAGTTGAGAGAAGCTTTGGAATTCAGTGCGGGAGTAAGCTTGAGGTTTTCGAAGTGAGGAAGGCGTTGGTAAGCACTTTAATCTGTGCAGACATTCTGTATCCTGAAATATGTAGAGTTGCCGCTCTCAAAGGAGCGGAAATCGTTCTGAATCCGGTGGTATCGTTCAAAAAGTCCGAACTGCCGGGTCAGGAGTACAGATACTGCCTTTACTTCACCCGCTCGTTCGACAACGCTTATGCAATCGTGAAGGCTGGAGGAGTTGGGAGGACTTTTACGGGGAGAGAAGCTGTTGGAAGAAGTCTAATCTCAAGTTTTGACGGAATCCTGGCAAAGTTTAGCGACGAAAATGCAGAAGAAGTGGTGATAGCTGACGTTGATTTGGAGAAAATAAGAGAGTATAAGACGATAAACTACTCCCTAGTTGACAGAAACGTCAGGGCATACGAAGAGTTGCTGAACAAAAATTTTAAATCATAACAGTCTTTCAAAATTCATGGAAAACAGTCTTGCTAACATCAACCAAGTCGAGGTCTCGTCGAAATTCTGGCGACTTCTTCGCCCTGTTGCATGGCTATGCTTCCTTCTTCCCTATGCTGTCGGATTTGGGTTCGGGATAACTCCAGATACGAGTCTTCTGCATGCAGTTCTCGGCATTCTCTCTTTCATCTTCTGGATGAGTTTCAGCTTCACGATCAATGCTCTTTTTGACAGAGACGTTGACAGACTGCACGATGGAAGAGTTAAGGACCTAAATCTATCCCTTCAACCCCTCGTTACGGGGGAGATATCAGTAAGGGAAGCATGGCTTTACTGCTTCATCTTCTTTGTTCTCTCACTGGCAACCGCTGCAGCGATAAACGAGAAGTTCTTCCTTGCGATGCTTGCGGCAAATGTTATCGGCTATGTCTATTCCGCCCCACCACGATTCAAGGCAAAGCCGGTTATGGACGTGGTGTGCAACGCCCTCGCTGCTGTACTTGCATTTTACGCTGGTTTGAGCATTGGCGGGGCAGAAGTGCCGACGGCGATTTATCCGGCAGCCTTTTTCCTTGCGTCAACCTTCTACATCCCCACTGCCGTCTCAGACTACGAGTTTGACAAAAAAGCTGGATTAAAAAATACGCCGGTTTACTTTGGCCCTGAAAGGGCTTTGAAGTCGCTATATCCTCTTTCAGCCATCACAATTGCTCTTTGGGCTTATGTATTTGCCATCTCGGAGAGAGTTGAGGTGAAGCTGATATCTCCCCTTATAATCCTCTACACCATAGTTTACACTATCGTAATAAATTCGAAATGGGATGGTAGGAAGCTTAACGTCACTCCAAACATAATCCTGACACCGTTTGGCATAATTTCAGCCCTTTTTCTTGCGTATGGTTTTGGAGTAATTTCGGTGTTGAGCTAAAGGTAGAAACAGCAAAAGAATTTTAATTAAATTCTCCAAGTAATTATCATGGCGCTCAATCCGATGGACATTTACAAACTTTTGCCAAAAACCAACTGCAAGAAATGCGGTGAGGCGACCTGCATGAGCTTTGCCTTCAAACTCCTCAACAGGGAAAAAAAGCTTGAAGACTGTAAACCGCTTTACGAGGACAAAAAATACGAGAGGCAGAGGAAGAAGCTTGAAGAAATGTTGAAACCTCTTGAGGAGGCGACCGAAACGGGTCTGATTGTTGACGAAAGCTTGTGCACAGGTTGCGGTAACTGTGTCGTTGTCTGCCCGGTTCATGTGGAGAAAGACCCCAAAGGGGCGGCAGTGGGCAACGGCCCTACCATTGATGATCCAATTCTGAGAGTTGAAGATGGCGTTGTTAAGGTTATAAACATGCAGGCTTGCAGGAGATATGGTAAAAATCGCGTACTGTGTGTGGTTTGCAGGGAGAACTGTCCGAGTGACGCGATAAGATTTCTGGAGGGATGATTATGATCTGCCCAGGTTGTTCATGTCTTTGTGATGATATTTACATCAAAGAAGGAAAGGTTTTCAATGCGTGCAGAAGGGGGAATGAGATTTTTGCAAAATACAAGGAAAACAGAGCGGTAGCGAGAGTTGACGGCAAGGAAGTTGACGTTGACACAGCGATCGAGAAGGCAGTTGAAATTCTCAAGGATGCGAAGAATCCCGCGATCTACGGCCTCGACACGACGGTTGTTGAAGCTCAGAGGATCGCAATAGATGTTGCGGAGAAGCTGAATGGATACATTGACGACAACTCCTCATTCTGCCTTGGAGAGCTGGTTGAGGCCGTTTTGAAAGGAGAGATGCCGACAACAACTCTTGACGAGGTGAGGGACAACGCGTACGTGCTGGTTTACTGGGGGACAAATCCATACCACAGCCTCTCAAGGCACCTGTCGAAGTACACGTACTACCCGAGAGGGAAAAAGAGGCCGAGAGGTTACGACGAGGATCGCTTTCTGGTTGTCGTCGATGTGAGAAGGAGCGAAACCGCAGTTCTGGCAAAGAAGAATGCAAGGTTTATCATGGTTGATGACGATGCGGAGTTGGTGGATTCCTTCGTAAAGGTCGCTGAAGGCAAGGCGGCAAAGTACGCAAAGGATGTGGGAGTGATAATCAACGAGATGAAGAGGGCTGATTTCAACGTGATTTTTGGCGGTCTTGGCCTCAAGTATGGGCTGAAGGACTTAAACCAGTTCAAGGAAATGGTCAAAAAGCTGAACGAGGTCGCTCCTGTTTACTTCATCCCCGCTGGCTTCCACGGCAACATGAGAGGCTTCAACGAAACTCTTTTCGAGAGAGTTGGGCATGTGAACAAGTACAGCTTCAGGGACGGCAAGAGTGGCGAGGAGTTCGCTTTCACAGAGCTTTTGAAGAACGAAAAGATTGACGCCGCTCTGATTGTAGGGACAGACCCAGTTTACTCTCTCCCCTTCGAGGTGTCGTCAAAGCTCGGAAAAATCAAGACCATAGTTGTCGATCCGAGAATGAGCTTCACTGCAAAGATTGCCGATGTTGTTATTCCTTCAGCCATATCTGGCGTGGAGACTGGAGGGACGATGGTGAGGAGCGATGGAGTGAGGGTAAAGCTTGAACCTCTGGAGGAGAAGGAAGTCAACGACGTTTACATCCTCAACAAGATAAAGGAGGGATTGTGATGATGCGCTTTTCAAAGTTCTTGAAGGTAGAGGCTGACATCGTTGTGGCGAGGCATGCGCTGGTTATGGACGAGACGAAGAGCAAAGCGGAGCCAGTTATCTTTCTCCATCCAGAATTTGCCAAGAGGAGCGGAGTTAATGACGGCGATGTGGTCGAGGTTGAGGCCAACGGCAGAGTTGTTAAGCTGAAGGTTAAACTTTCCGATAAAGCACCTGAAAGTGGTGGAGTAATCCCGAACGGCATCTACGCGAGCTACTTGACGAGCTTCGACGGTTTCAAGAGGTTCAAGGCCAGCATTGAAGTGGCAGAGGGAGAGCCGACAAGTGCTGAGGAGATAATCGGGCAATTAAAAGTTTAATTTTTTTAAAAACTTGTTAGATGAGGTCGTCTCGCAACTTTACACAAGATTGATTTTGAGAGCCAAAGTTCATTGATGATGCCAGCCAAAATTCATGCTTAACTATTTATACCCCCTAGGTGTTCGTTATCTATGAGAGATTTGGCAGCAGGAATCGTTATAGGCTTGATAATAGGCGCCATCGCCGTTTACGCAATCACCGCAACGCCATCGGGAGAAGAATTCTGCCCAGCGAGTCCGGGATCATCATCTTTGGACCAGCAAACTATAGAAAGTGTCACCAAGAAGCTAAACAATCTTGTTCACCAGAACAATCCTGAGGTCAATGTGAGAATCGCCGATTATTCTCTGTATGGGGAAGTTTACAAAGTGAGAGTTGATTTTTACGATGAGAATGGAACTCTCGAAAGTTACGACATGTTTTTAACTGGCAACGGCTCCCTCCTTTTCACGAATCAAATTGATTTGACTAAATTGAGCGAGGAGCAGAAGGAGGAGAGAATAAATGTAAGTGCTGACGACGACCCTTACAGGGGGGCTGAAAATGCGAAGGTCGTAATTATTGAGTTCTCAGAATACGCCTGTCCATACTGTGCTAAATTCGCTACAGAGGTTGAATCGAGAATTCTAGAAAATTATGGTGACAAAGTAAAAATCGTTTTCAGAGACTTTCCGGTGCATGGGGAGATTTCCTATTTTGCGGCAGAAGCTGCAAACTGTGCAGGAGAGCAGGGGAAGTACTGGGAGATACACGACATGCTTTTTGAAAACCGAGGAGAGTGGATTGAATTTAAAAATAATAGCCTGGTAGCGAATCAAACCGCAATCTACAGTTATGCACAGCAGCTTGGACTGAACGTTGATGAGTTCAAGGCCTGCATCGAGTCTGGCAAATACAGGGAGGAAGTGGAAAAGGATCTGCAGGACGGAATTAGTTATGGAGTTAAGGGCACTCCGACATTCTTCATTAATGGAAAGATGGTAGTTGGATACAGGAGTTACGAGCAGTTTGCGGCTTTGATAGAGGAGGAGCTTCAGAAGGTAAACTCTTAAACTTTTTTGACTTTAATAACATTGTAATAATTTTCATCCAAAACATTTTCATCCAAAAGCGGCATGCAAACCTTTAAAAGTGAGAAAAGCAACAATCGTTGGATGCTAGAGAAACTTGCAATCCCTCCCAACACGAGATTTGAAGAGAGAAACATAGTGGCCAGTGGAGACGTTATCATAGGTCCAAACTCTAAGCTCAGCTACGGCATAATTGCAAAGAAGATAATCGTGGGGGAAAGAACTACAATCGATGGTGATCTGCTTGGGGAGGAGATAAGGCTCGATGCGTGGTGTAGCGTTACCGGAAACGTTACTTCAAAGCAGGACGCATACATTGGGGAGTTCGCATCAATCGGGGGAAAATTAACGGTTTACGGTGACCTTGAAATTGGGAGAAACGTTAGAATAAAGAACGGTTTCGAGGCCAAGGGTTTGATTACCATTCAAGACCCTACACCGGCTTTATTCTTCATCTTCCTTTATCTCATGGTTCTCCTGCGTCTTGGAAGGCTTGAGGAGGCTGAAAAGCTGCTGGAGGAAGTAGAGGATTTCGACACTCCTCTGATTATCCCGGAAAACTCCCAGGTCAGCATCGACAGAATTTCGACGAGAAAGGATGCGGAGATCGTAGGCAGCAGGGTTCTTGGAAATATCAAGGCTAGAGACGTTTACGCAGAGGACAGCGAGATTTTTGGCAGTGTGAGGGGCAGAGACATAGTTGTGAGCAACTGCAGAGTGCATGGGGCAATAGAGGGCAGGGTGGTTTATCTCGTAAACAATTCGGAAGTTTTTGGATACATAAGGGCTGACAGGGTTTACATGGAGGATGGATGCAGCGTAGAGGGCGGGATTATGGGCAGAGAAGGGGTCTGGATTAAGGAGAAGGTCGAGATTCCCGGCAGAGAGGAAGTGGACGAAGAAGAGGCTGAAGAGGAGGAAGAAGCCGAAGAAGTGCAGGAAACGGTTGAAGGAAATGAAGCAGAGGCGGAGAAAAGCGATGAAGATGAGAAAGAAGAAGCGGTTAAGCCTAATGAGCAGAAAGAAGAAGAAGCAAATGAGTTAAAAGAAGCTCCCGAAGCTAAAGTAGAGGAAGAGAAGGATGAAATGGGAGAAGGAGAAGTTCAAAAAGATGTTTCCTAACCTTTTTCACGAAATAGAAGGCAGTAATCTGCCCACCGTCTTGGATCACCTTGAGGTATGCAAGACGATAGAGGAGGCAATAGAAATCATAGAATATTTTGAAAAACGCGGGGAAATAAGCAAGGAATACGCCAACTTTTTAAAGAGCAACCCGTCACTTCTCAAAAGTATCATAGGAACGAGGGAAAGGGGAGAATACACGAGGAGGGGTTTGAGTGATTGAGATAGGTATTGCTGGTAAGCCAAATGCAGGAAAGTCCACTTTTTTTAAGGCCGCAACACTTGCTGATGCCGAGATTGCAAACTATCCCTTCACAACAATAAAGCCAAATGTCGGAGTTGGGTATGTGAGGGTTAAATGTGTATGCCAGGAGCTTGGAGTGAAATGCAATGAATGTATAGACGGCTGGAGGTTTATTCCCGTTAAGCTGATTGATGTGGCAGGACTTGTGCCGGATGCACACAAAGGGAGGGGACTGGGAAATGAGTTTCTAGACAATCTAAGGCAAAGTGAAGCAGTCATACATGTTGTCGATGCTTCAGGCTCAACAGATGAGGAAGGAAACGAAATTGGTTTGGGAGAGAGAAATCCCGTTGAAGACGTCAAGTTTCTGTATCACGAGATTGACATGTGGCTTTTTAGCATCCTCAAGAGAAACTGGGACAAGATAATCAGGAGAATGAAGGCTGAGAAGAGAGACCCGGCAAAGTTTTTGACAGAGCAGCTTGCAGGTCTTGGTTTTGAGGAGTGGATGGTCAGAGAGGCGATGAGGGGATTTGAAGATGTCTCAGCACTCAGCGAGGAGGAGCTCAAGAGCTTTGCAGTTGAATTGAGGAGGAGAAGAATGCAGATGGTTATCGCAGCGAACAAGGCTGACAAAGCACCCAGAAAAATGCTGGAAGAGCTGATGAAGCTCGACGAAATAGTTGTCCCAACATCTGCAGCTTACGAGCTGATTCTAAGGACGGCAGCCAAAAACGGCTACATAAAGTATCTTCCCGGCGACTCTGACTTTGAAATTATAAAAGAGCTGAACGAGAAGCAGTTAAAGGCTTTGGAGAAAATAAGGGAGTTTTTGAAAGAATTCGGGAGCACTGGCGTTCAGGAAGCAATAAACAGAGTTGTCTTCGACCTCCTTGATTACATAGTCGTTTATCCTGTTGAGGATGAGAACAAGTTTACCGATTCGAAGGGAAACGTTCTGCCTGACGCGATGCTTGTAAAGAGAGGTACGACGGCAAAGGAACTTGCCTTTAAAATCCACACGGACATAGGAAAGCACTTCATCTACGCTCTTGATGCTAGGACTAAGATGAGAGTGGCTGACGATTATGAGTTGAAGAACAACGATGTAATCAAGATTGTTTCGGGAGCGAGATGATAATTGTAATGATGCATCTCATAATAGTGAAGTAATATAAAAAGGGAAAGATTTAAATACTTTCAAAACAGTAATTACTTCATGGTGTGCAGGATGTGTAAGTTCTGGCTGAGGGACTTTTCGTTCCCAGACAATACAGGCTACTGCTCACTAAAACAGGGTGTTACTGCTGCATCATTCTCATGCGAATTATTCAGAAGGAAAGTAGATGATGCAGTGGCTGTTAAAGTGATTTCCTATTAATTTCTTCCAAATTTATTTTATTCTTAGCTGATTTCCAAAACCTCTAAGCTGTGTGGAACCTTCAGCAGTTTTACTCAGCGCATTTTCTATCGTCAGGATGTATTGAAGAATCGCTAAACAATCCCGCAAATTTAGAAAAAAAATATATAGTATCATGATACATAAACTATCAATGGATGCGAGAGATGTTGTGCTGTCGGTTATTAGTGTGTTCTCGGCGGCGGCACTTGTGTACAGATGGCTTTCACTTTACGACCGCGTCGATGCGACGGTGATCTTCTTTGCCACACTGCTCATAGCATCTCTAACTCTACTTCTGATCAGCATTGAATTACGAATGCAGAAAATTATGGACGAGTTCAAGAGCATAAAGAGAACTATAGCTGTTAACTCCGACGATCTTGAGGGGAGGATCGAGAGACTTTTCATAGAAAAAGTGAGAGACTTAGAGGACAAGCTTGAGTCGCTGGAAAGAAGAATGTATAGATAAAGCGTAAGCCTAAATTTTTTTCTGTACAGTTGGCATTATCGACAGCAACATTTAAATACAAATCTGGATAAGAGTTCAGCGAGCCAGGGTGGCAGAGGGGCTATGCGGCGGACTGCAGATCCGCTTTACCCCGGTTCGAATCCGGGCCCTGGCTTCCCTTCTTCGCATAACTTTTTTGAAATATTAAAAAGGTGAACATGGTTCTTTGAACGCCTTGAAAAACAAAGCAAAGCTCAATCCAGCTCCTTAACCTCAACTCTCCAGTATGCGCTGACAAGAGCAGCAGCTTTTGGGTTCTTAAAGCCCTTAAGCAGTTTGTAGTCCTTTGGGTATCCTATGAATGGGTCGATGGTTTTTGCATCCGGGTTGACGACCCAGATTTTAAGCCCCGCCCTCTTTGCATCCTCTGAATAGCGCTTGAAAAACTTCAGGAACGGGTTGAGTTCTGCCTCAGTTGGAACGATTATTACATAGTCTCCATCCACTTCTTTCGTCATTTGCAGGTGGGTGTCGATGTCTTCAAACACGTCCTGAATTGTTGAGAAGAAAACGTAGTAGTTCTTACCATCTTTACTGTACTTTCTCATGTACGTCCCTTTGGCATCATACCCCTCAAAAAAGCGATTCGCAACTTCCAGCATGATATCAAAAACGTCGAGGTACCTCTTAGATTGCTTGTACTCAAAGTAAGCCTCCTCAAAATCCTCCCTTTCCGGCTTTACAACGTGAGGGTGGTAGAATGAAATGTTCTCAATTCTAACTTCTTCTGAGAAATGAAGGCTCTTGAGAGTGATGGGACACTCAATAAGACTGCATGTAACATCCTCTACCAGGTCGGATTCTACATCAACAAGCTTTGGCCCAAGAACCTTCAGGGCACACCTGATTGCCCCTCTCCTAACTTCTTCTCTTGTTACAGCCTTTCTGCCAGCAAGCATTTTTGAGAGTTCTTCAACGACTTGCACATCCATATCATCTGGTTATCCCTCTGTGGTTATTATCTCTTTCGGGGTTGAGAATGGACCTGTCCACTTAACACAAACATTGGTTGTAGTACAGCATAAACAGCTTGCAGAAAAGATTCCAGTTTTAACAGGCAACTAATAAAAAACTGACCATGTGAATCACGTAAGCAAATGCCGTATTATATCAACGGAGCAAAGATTAACCAGATCGTAGAAAGTTACACCAAGCTTATGGCTCAAATACTCGATGCAGTTTGATAATACAGCCATAAGCAGAATAAAACCGTTGTTGCTCTTCTCACTTCTCAAATAGTTTCCTTCAAGCTTTAAAATTTGTCCCCTCTGTGCTTCTCCTCAATCCAGAATCTCTTGAGATACTCTTTTATTATGTTCTCTGCTTTCTTCTTCCAGTTTGTTGAAACTAAGTAGTAGGGTTCTTTTTTATCTTCCATGATACATTTAACTATCTTAACCCTACCAACCTCAGGAATGTTAACGACTTTGGAAGCTAAATAAAACTCCTTTCCTTCAACAGTCCTCTTGCAGAGCTTCTCTTTCTCGAATAACTCTTCTATTCTGAATTTCTTTCCAAACACTTCAACAATCCAGTTCTTCTTTACTCTCCCAATATATACAACCTTGTTTTCCTTGGCTCTCCTCAGAACTTCCTTCGTTGTCACAAAGCCATCCTACAAACTTCCCCACGTTTTTTTGAAAGATGATCTATTATCTCAGCGTAGATTTC
>JAPDIW010000017.1 GCA_029259415.1 Archaeoglobi archaeon | reverse complement strand
CGTCAGGCCGGCTTTTGCCCTTGCACTCTACGGCGGATTTCTGACCCGCCTGAGCCGACCTTTGGGCTCCCCCGATACCTTTTCGGGGGAGTGGCGCCCCACCCAAACTGCCCACCTACCGATGTCCTCCCAGCGGGAGTTAGCTCCACAGTTGGAGGTGGGCGGTGTCTCATCGACGGCTCCACCCCGCCCAGAGACGGGGCTTCGAAGCCTCCCGCCTACTCTGCGCACCCCCAACTGTGGAGCAACGGCAGGCTGCAGTAAAGCTCCACAGGGTCTTCGCTTCCCAACGGGGGTCCCCAGACTCTTCACTGGGATGTCGGGTTCGCCGGCTTCCGGCCGGGGACAGTGGGGGAGTCGTTAATCCGTTCATGCAAGCCGCCAATTAAGCGGCAAGGTATTACGCTACCTTAAGAGGGTCATAGTTACCCCCGCCGTTTACGGGCCCTTCGGCCGGTTGTACCCGGCTTTCAGGTACCCGCACTGGGCAGGACTCAGGGGCTGTACAAACCCTTGCGGGGTTGCAGCCCCCTGTGTTTTTAGTAAACAGTCGCTCCCCCCTAGTCACTGCGACCTGCGGTCTGCTAAACCGCAGGCACCCCTTCTACCGAGGATACGGGGCCAATTTGCCGAATTCCCTCGGCCGGAGTGTTCCGCCACGCCTTAGGCTTCTAACCCAGGGCACCTGTGTCGGTTCTCGGTACGGTCCAACTGCCCCCCTTTTCACGGGCCCCAGGAGTCGGCCGACTTACGCCATCACGCCTTCACCCCCTTCTCTCCATTACGGATCTCCAGGGGCTTCGACGCTTGGACGGGCTGGCAGCTCCCGCTCGGCCTATCCCGAGGCGTCGGGTGCCTTAACGGCAGCGGGCAGCGGTGCCGGAATATTAACCGGCTTCCCTTTTCGGTGGCGTCGAGTTACGAGCCACCTTAGGACCGACTCACCCACGGCTGACGAACATTGCCGTGGAACCCTTGCCCTTCCGGCGGTCGGGATTCTCACCCGACTATGCTGCTACTACCGCCAGGATATTCGTTACCGACGGCTCCACCCGAGCTCACGCCTCAGGCTTCTGCGCCATCGGCACGCCCCCCTACCGGATCTCCTTTCGGAGCCCCGGGGTATCGGCGGCCGGCTTGAGCCCCGTCCATTTTCGGCGCCCCGAGTCTCGGCGGGTGAGCTGTTACGCACTCTTTAAAGGATGGCTGCTTCTAAGCCTACCTCCCCGCTGTCTTCGACCCGGGACCTCCTTTATCGTTTACACTTAGCCGGCACTTAGGGGCCTTAACCCCGGTCTGGGTTGTCTCCCTCTCGGACAGGGAGCTTACCCCCCTGCCCTGACTCCGCCCATCTACGGCGGCGGTGGATTCGGAGTTTGACAGGAGGGCGAGGGTGTCACCCCCCGGATCCTCCAATCAGTGCTCTACCCCACCGCCAACCTCCGGACGGGTCATACTGCGGTATGTCTCGGGGGGAACCAGCTATCCCCGGGCTCGATTGGACTTTCACCCCTAGACGGGGGTCAGAGGAGCGATTTGCACATCAACACCCCTTCGGGCCTCCACGGGTCTTTCGACCCGCTTCACCCTGCCCCCGCCTAGATCGCCCGGCTTCGGGTCGTACGGTAGGGACTACGGGCGAGCACACCCCGCCCCTCGCAAAAAGCTGCGGGCTGTCGGTTTCCCTCCGGCTTCGGAGTTTCACTCCTTAGCCTCGCCCCTACCGTACACTCCCTGGCCCGTTCTTCAGAACGTACGCAGTGACTCCGGCATGTCCCGGCTCGTACTCGCGCCTTTCGGCGCTTTCCTTTGCCGGGATTGCCTTTCGAGCCACTGCTCACTATCCCCGGCCGATTTCAGGCTCTTTTCACTCCCCTTCTCGGGGTTCTTTTCAGCTTTCGGTCACCCTACTATTGCGCTATCGGACTCGGGACGTATTTAGCCTTGGGGGTTGATGACCCCCAGCTTCCCGCGAGAATTCCAACCCGCGGTACTCAGGATACCCCACCTTGTAACCGTGAGGCTTACGCCTACGGGGCTCTCACCCTCTACGGCGCCGCGTTCCAGCGGACTTCGGCCTCACCCCACGGCATTAGGCAGGGTCCTACAACACCACATCCATCCTGCCTTACGGCAGGATGTTCGGTTTGGGCTGTGCCGCTTTCGGTCGCCCCTACTCACGGCATCGCGTTTGCTTTCTTTTCCTGCGGGTACACAGATGTTTCCTTTCCCCGCGTTCCCGCTCCCATATGGGAGCGTCCCCGAAGGGACAGGATATCCCATTCGGGAATCCCGGGTTCTCAGGCTCCTTGCGCCTCCCCCGGGCTTTTCGCAGCTTGGCACGCCCTTCGTCGGCGCCCGAGCCGAGCCATCCACCGGCCGGGATAGTCGCCGGTAGAGCCGGTCCCAGATTGCATTTGGGGACGAACCTCTGCACGGCTTCACCTGGGCAAGTTTGCCCATCAACCCTTCCCCGACGACTTTCATCGCCGGGTGCACGTAATAATGGACTCGGCGGGATTTGAACCCGCGGCCTCCGCCTCGCGAAGGCGGCGCTCTCCCGCTGAGCTACGAGCCCATGGGCTTGCCAGCATATGAGCCCGGCAGGCGAGGCTGAACGCACCTTTAGGAGGTGATCCAGCCGCAGATTCCCCTACGGCTACCTTGTTACGACTTAGCCCCCCTCGCGGACCCTGGGCTCGAAGGTGGCCTACGGCCACCCCCTCGCCCCTGGCCCACTCGGGTGGCTTGACGGGCGGTGTGTGCAAGGAGCAGGGACGTATTCACCGCGCCATTTTGAGGCGCGATTACTACGGATTCCAGGTTCACGAGGGCGAGTTGCAGCCCTCGATCCCAGGTTAGACCGGGTTTAGGGGATTACCTACCCCTTTCGGGGTCGGTACCCATTGTCCCGGCCATTGTAGCCCGCGTGTAGCCCGGGGGATTCGGGGCATACGGACCTGCCGTTGCCCGCACCTTCCTCCGGCTTAGCGCCGGCAGTCCCCCCAGTGTGCCCGGCTTCCCCGAAGGGAACCGCTGGCAACTGGGGGCGCGGGTCTCGCTCGTTGCCTGACTTAACAGGATGCTTCACAGTACGAACTGACGGCGGCCATGCACCACCTCTCAGCTAGTCTGGTAAGGTCTTCAGCCCGACCTTCATCCCGCTGTCTCCCCCGGTAAGCTTCCCGGCGTTGAATCCAATTAAACCGCAGGCTCCACCCGTTGTAGTGCTCCCCCGCCAATTCCTTTAAGTTTCAGCCTTGCGGCCGTACTCCCCAGGCGGCGGACTTAACGGCTTCCCTCCGGCACCACCGAAGCTCGTAGCTTCGGTGACACCTAGTCCGCATCGTTTACAGCCAGGACTACCCGGGTATCTAATCCGGTTCGCTCCCCTGGCCTTCGTCCCTCACCGTCGGACCCGTTCCAGCCGGGCGCCTTCGCCACAGGTGGTCCTCCCGGGATTACAGGATTTCACCCCTACCCCGGGAATACCCCCGGCCTCTCCCGGTCCCTAGGCTGGCAGTATCCTCCGGCAGTCTGACGGTTAAGCCGCCAGATTTCCCGGAGGACTTACCAGCCCGGCTACGGACGCTTTAGGCCCAATAAAAGTGGCCGCCACTCGGGCCGCCGGTATTACCGCGGCGGCTGCCACCGGCCTTGCCCGGCCCTTGCTATGGGGTGCTTTTTAGGCACCCCGACAGCCCGCGCGATGCGCGGGCACTCCGGCTGACCCCGTCGCGGTTTCCCGCATTGCGGAGGTTTCGCGCCTGCTGCGCCCCGTAGGGCCTGGACCCGTGTCTCAGGGTCCATCTCCGGGCTCCTGCTCCCACAGCCCGTACGGATCTTCGGCTTGGCGGGCCGTTACCCCGCCAACTACCTAATCCGCCGCAGACCCATCCTCGGGCGCTAAGCGCTTTCGGAGATGGGACATTCCAGTACCCATCCCCTATGGGGGATTAGCCCCAGTTTCCCGGGGTTATCCCCCACCCGAGGGCAGGTTGTCCACGTGTTACTGAGCCGTCCGCCGGTGCTTGCATCCCCGAAGGGATGCAAGCCCCTAGACTCGCATGGATTAGTCCCAGCCGGATAGCAGCGGCCTCTGGCAGGATCAACCAGAATTGGCGGGGGCTAAAGCGGTGAATACATCCCTCGCCTGCCGGTTTACTCTGCTGGCAAGCCCACATCAGACCGCATTTCACCTGCGGTCCTCCCACAATATACCGTGGGTAGGAAGGCTTCCCCTCATCACGGGCTTACGCCCTTTCGGGGCACTTGCCGGACCCACGGTTTTTCGCTCTTGGCAACATCTTATTTGGTTTTTAGGTTTATAAGGCTTTTGCTCAAGCCTTCACCTTCAACCAACCAGTGTGATGTAAATAGCTCCCGCATCAATCGATATTTAAGACTTTTGCCCGGTTTCAGATGAGTCTTTTCGTGATTTTTTCTGTAAGATGAGTTCAAGATACGACTCTCTGATGCTATCCTCCCTTGAGTAGCCTAGCTGCTCGGCAATCTGAAAAACTTTCTCCTTCACCCCCAAATTCTCGGCCTCAATCTCAATTTCAACAAACTTTCCTAAGTCCTCCACCTCATCAACGCAGATTATGGCATCTCCAAAACCATAGATTTTTCTGACTTTCTTTACCTCTGCAACAGGTTTGAATCCGAGCCTCTCAAGAATCCTTCTCGCTGATTCAAAATCTTTCACTTTGAGCTTAATTTCCTCCCTGCTTTTGGTTTCTGCATCAACTTTGGGACCTTTGTAGGTTAGGGTTATCCCCTCAACATCTCTCCTTATCCTGATTGCTTCATCGGTCTGAGCAAAATCCCTGCATGGATGAGCGAAGTAAACGTCATGCTCATATTTTTCTATGATTAGTTCTGCTATTTCTCTGACTTTCTCCTCCACACCTTCGACGTATGGGAACTTTGCCTCAACCTCCATCTCAATCTTTTTATACCCGCCCCTTGGGGCTTAAAAAGGTGGTGTTAATGATATCGGATGGTGACTTCATCAGGCTCAGCTATACTGCGAAGCTTGAAGACGGGACTATTGTCGATACTACGGACGAAGAGGTGGCAAAAGAGCATGGAATATACAATGAGAACGCCAGATACGGGGACATCTACGCTGTTATAGGGAAAGGACACATCCTGCCGGGACTTGAGGAGGACATCAAGGGCAAAGAAGTGGGTTACAAAGGTACGGTTGAAATTCCTCCGGAAAAGGCCTTCGGTGAGTACAACCCAGAGCTAAAGGACACTTTCAGCATAAACAGGTTCAAGGAGAGGCCAGAGATAGGACAGAGGGTTAGAATCGGAGACAGAATTGGAACGGTTGAAAGAATAGTGGGGAGGAGGGTAATAGTTGACTTCAACCACCCACTTGCAGGTAAGAAAATCATATTCGAGTACGAAATCAAGGAAAAGCTTGAAAAGCCGGAGGATAAAATCAAAGCACTCTTCGTCATCCACACAGGCATCGACGTCAAAGATGTCAAGATTGAGGGTGAGAAGGCCATTGTTGAGGTTTCAAGTGACGTTTACCTGAACCAGCTCTTCCTAATCGGCAGATACAGAGCCGTGAAGGAGATTTTTGAGGCAACAGACATCAAGGAGATTGAAATCATCGAAAGATTTGAGAGGGAGCAGGAACTTCTAAAGCTAGGAGAGGAGCTCAAGGAGACCGAGAAGGAAGAAGCAAGTGAGGAGGAAAAAGAGGAATCTGAGAGTGAAGAGAAAGAAGAATCAAAGGAGGAGGCTTAAGCCCCTCTTTTTAACCTTTATTCCTCCTCAACACCAAAAACTGACTCGTAAAGCAGCTCTACAATATCAACGACCTTTACATCAGCTTTCCTGACTTTTGCGGCATCCTCAAGCATCATCAGGCAGAAGGGACATGCTACTGCGAGAACATCAGCAGCCACTATACCCACCTCATCTATTCTTTTGAGGGACGGTCTGAACTCCACGTCTCTAACAATGTTGCCTCCTCCAGCTCCGCAGCAAAGGGAGTTCTCCCGATTTCTCAGCATCTCGACAAGCTCAACACCGGGAATCGCTTTAAGAACTTCTCTTGGCTCATCATACAGCCCGTTGTATCTTCCCAGATAGCACGAGTCGTGAAAAGCGACTCTCGCCTCGATTACTTTTCTGAACCTCAAACTCGCATCCTGAATAGCTTTAAGCAGAACTTCGGAAATGTGGTACACCTCAAGCCCGTAATCGTTTTTGAAAGTGTTGTAGCAGTGCGGAGAGATTACAATAACTTTCTTCACACCATACTCCTCAAAAACAGCCTGGTTTTCCTCCTTAAGCATTTCAAAAAGTCCCTCCTCTCCGACAGCCTTGACATCGTTACCGCAGCAGCCCTCCTCCCTCAGAATGGCGAAGTTTACCCCAGCAGCCTCCAGCAGTTCTCCAGCCTTCCTCGCAACCTCCGCAATTCTCTTATCAACAACCCCGCAGCCTGCAAAGAATAGATACTCGAACTCTCCTTCATCGGCAAACCTGAACTTGCCCTGATGCCACTCTCTCTTCTTTGCCTTCCCCACTCCAAAGGGGTTGGCGAACTTCTGAATGCTCTCAAGCATCTCTCTAACATCTCCCGGAACTCTGCCTGTCTCTATAACCCTGCTCCTCGCCTCAACAATCAAATCTGTGATAGGTATTCCCCTCGGACATCTATCCTGACAAACGTGGCAGGTGGTGCAGTTCCAGAGCTCCTCGCTCCAGAACTCTCCCTTGGAAATATAGCGCGCTATGAGCTTTCTGACGTTCATGGTGTATCGCATGCTGCAGGATGAGCTGCACACTGCACACTGCATGCAGGCGGTGAGAGAAACCATAGTTTAACCTAAACCTTCTAAATAAAACAGTTACTTTTCCACTATTCTTTCCAGCCTTCTGACAGCCTGCCTCAAGTCGTCATGATTGTCAAAGTATAGGGTTCTGACGGAAAAAATCCCCGCTCCCTTCAGCCTTATGACTTTTTTCTCCTCGTCAACTTCAAATCCCTTGATCTTCTTCAGGTTGGTCTTGAAGGGTTTGTAGTAAACGTAATCCCCCTCAATATAGTAATGCCTCGGCTTTCCAAGGGTTATGATGGCATAGAGAGAAACGAAAAATGCGAAAATTGCCGCAACTATAAGTGATTTTCCAACTTCTGCTCCGGTAGCTATTTTGTAGGCTGTAAAGCCAAATCCTGCGACAATTATCAGCAAAACGAAGATTAACCACTTCTTCCTCGCTGCTGGATTGTTCAAAGCTCTGTAAGTCCAGATCAAGTTCCGCACCTCCAGTCACTCAAATACCTGATTTGTTCCTCAGTCAACTCGTCGATCTCCACTCCCATCGATTCGAGTTTCATTCTCGCAACCATCCTGTCGAGCTCTTCAGGCAGTCTGTAAACCCTTCTTTCCAGCTTTTCCCAGTTTTCTGCGATGTACTTGGCAGCAAGCGCCTGATTGGCGAAGCTCGTGTCCATAACTTCGACAGGATGACCATCGGCAGCAACAAGGTTTACCAGCCTCCCCTCTGCAAGCAGGTAAACTCTCTTCTCTCCTAAATCGTACTCGGTAACGTACTTCCTCGCCTCCCTCTTCGCCTTTGCCATTCTTTCAAGCGCTGGAATGTCGATCTCAACGTTAAAGTGTCCAGCGTTGGCGAGTATTGTTCCATCCTTCATCCTTCTGATGTGCTCCTCCCTGATAACATCTCTGTTGCCGGTAGCCGTGATAAAGATGTCTCCAATTTTCGCAGCTTCCTCCATCCTCATAACTCTGTATCCATCCATCACCGCTTCCAGAGCTCTTATCTCATCAACCTCAGTAACAACGACGTTTGCTCCCATTCCTCTTGCCCTCATCGCTATTCCTCTGCCACACCATCCATAGCCTGCGACAACCACTGTCTTGCCTGCCATCAGCAGATTTGTGGCCCTGATTACTCCATCAATTGCAGACTGACCCGTACCATAGCGGTTGTCAAACAGATATTTCGTGTAGGCATCGTTAACAGCTATAACGGGAAACTTCAGTACTCCTTCCCTCTCCATAGCCCTGAGTCTTATCACTCCCGTCGTGGTTTCTTCACTCGCTCCTTTCACGTTCTCAGCGTAGCTCTCCATCTCTCCATGGAGGAGAAAAATGAGGTCGGCACCATCGTCAATTACGATGTCTGGTCTTATCCTTATCACGTTTCTCAGTGCTTCGTAATACTCGTCAACATTCATTCCCCTCTTTGCAAAGCAGGCAATCCCGATTTCTCTCAGAGCATCAGCCACATCATCCTGAGTGCTCATCGGATTGCAGCCTGTAATCGCAACCTCCGCTCCTGCATCGACAAGAGTTTTAACCAGAACAGCAGTCTTCGCCTCCACATGCAGAGCCATTCCAACTTTAAGACCTTCTAACGGCTTCTCCTTTCTGAACTTGTCTCTGATTTTTCCCAGAACCTTCATGTAGCGCTCTGCCCACTCTATCTTCCTGAATCCCTCCATTTCTCACACCTTCCTTACTAACTCGTCCAGCCTGTCTTCAAGCTCGGAGAGCCAGTCTATCCTTCCGGGCTTATACCTTTTCCTTACTTCCTCATCTCCCTTTATGATGCTATCAACAGCATCCGCAACCTCATCAACGCTCATTTCAGTCGTGTCTATCTCGTAAACTTCTCCAGCCTGCTCAAGTGCCTCTACGAGGATTACATCGAGTAACTCCGCCTCAACATTCTCCATCAGCTTCTCCTCACTCCATTTTCTTTCCCTCAACCTTTCCTTCAGCACAGCGGGGTTGCATCTCAATACGATTGCCAAATCCGGCTTTAAAAGGTGGGAGAGGTGCCCTTCAACAACCCCATCAAAATCCTCTATCCTAGCGGCAAGCTTCTCAATATCTATAACAAACTCCCCGTCCTCTTCATCAATTATGCAGTCGTACTTTTTTGCCAGCTCAACGACGCTCGCAACCCTGTATCCTTTCCTCCTCAACAGCTCTGCAACACTGCTCTTTCCCGTTCCGGGTGTGCCGGTTAAAGCAATCAGCATTCAAGCACCTCTTTCAACGCCTGTAGGAACATGTCGTTCTCATCAGGCTTTCCAACGGTAACGCGGATGTGGTTTTTGCAGCCAGCAAAATTACTGCAGTCCCTCACTATTACTCCCCTCTTCAGAAGCTCTTCAGCAAGGTTCTCCACAGAACTCTCGAAAAAGAGGAAGTTTGCCTGGGAAGGAGTAACTTCAACGCACCTCTTCAGTTCTCTGTACAACCTCTCCCTCTCTGCCTTAATCTTCTCCACGCACTTTCGCATCCACTCAATATCGTCAATGGCTGCTTCTGCCGCCCTTGCGGCAGGAGTGGAGAGGGGGAAGGGAGTCATAGCAGCCTTAAATGGACTAACAAGCCACTCAGGCAGAAGAGCATACCCTATTCGAAGGTTCGCCAGTCCGAAAGCTTTGGAGAACGTTCTGGCAATAACAACGTTTTCTGCATCTACGTCAATTGAGAAGTCGGAAAACTCCACGTAGGCTTCATCAATAAAAACGATTGCATCAGTTAACTGCACGATTTCTTCTATAATCTCAGCTTTCTCAGCATTTCCCGTAGGGTTGTTCGGATTACAGATGAGTATGAGTTTTGTTTTATTATTTATGACATCGAAAATCGACTCGTCGATCTGGTAGTTCTTCCCTCTCCTGACAATAACTTCCTTTCCACAGCTTAGCTTGGTGAGTATGTGGTAGTAGGGGAAGCTCGGAATCGGAATTACAACCTCATCACCCTCGTCAATGAGAATTTTGAAGAGTGTTTCGAGAATCCCATCAATACCTGCGCCAATCACTATTCTTTCCACATCCCATCCGGTGTATTCAGAAATCTTCTCTCTTAACTCTCCGTAATCGGGATTTGGATAGATGTGCAGATCAGAATAGCTCCTGAAAGCCTCAATTGCTTTCGGACTTGGGCCGTAGGGATTCTCGTTTGAGGCGAGCTTTACGACTCTCTCAAGTCCGTATTTCCTCTTAACCTCCTCAATGCTCTTGCCGGGGATGTATTTGGAAAGCTCAACACACTTCCTCAGCAACCCTCTCACCGCACAACCTCAATCTGAACTATATCCCAGTCCTCGTCAACACCCTTCAGCGTTGAAACCAAAGCCTCGATAACTCTGCCGAAAACCTTGGTCACGAATTCATTCATTTCAATGTCTTCCCCATCGACAACAAGCCTTACCTCCATTGTCTCACCTCCTCAAAACTTTCCTGAAGTCGCTTATAAAACTCTTAATAACTTCTTCCGTGACATGAGGCATAACAACAAACCTGATTGCCTTTGGCTCTCTTATGGTTGAGATAACCCAATTCATCCTGTAAAGCTCCTCCTTAAGTCTATCCGCTTCCTCCGTTCTGAATGACACAACATTCATCACAGGTTCAATCACAGGCTCAAAGCCCAAAGCCCCCATCTCTTCAACAAGGATACGTGTGTTCTTCAGACATGTTTTAACAACCTCTTTCATCCCCTCAAAACCGAGGGATTTGAGAACCGCGTAGGCTGAGGCAACTCCTGTGCCGGGTCTCGTGCCGGTTAGCGTGAACTGAGTTTTTGAAGTCAGATAGGGAGTTTCAACTTCCAAGGCCCTCAAGTAGCTCTCGTCCTTGAAAATAATTCCTCCAGCAGGAATTGTCGCCATTCCCATTTTGTGCGGGTCGATTGTTATGGACGAGACGCCCTTATTCTGGAAATCGAACGGATATGGGTCATCCATGAATGGAATCACGAGCCCTCCGAAGGCCGCATCAACATGAAGCTCCACCTGCCTGTCTTCTGCAAGCTTTGAGAGCTCCGGTATGGGGTCGATCTGCCCAAGCTCGGTTGTTCCCGCTATTCCAACAATTGCAACCGTGTTTTCATCCATCAGGTCCTCAACCTGCCCGACGTCAACCTTGTACTCCTCATCAACTCCCGCTCTTCTGATTTCAACCCCCAAAATATCTCCGATTTTCTCAAACGAGAAGTGTGCGGTCTTTGGAATTACTATGTTGGGGTTATCCTTTCTTTGAACGTTCCTTGCAGCCCTTATCCCCTGAATGTTCGCCTCAGTCCCACCAGAGCAGATGTAACCTGCGGGGGTTTTGCAGTGGAGAATTTCGCCGATCAGCTTCATCAGTTTTGCTTCAAGTTCAACCGTTCCTCTGAAAATTCCCGGATCTCCGAGATTGGTTTCTATGAACATCTTGTGAGCCTCAACTGCAACAGGATGAGGTACAGTGCACATGGAGCTAAGAACCCTTGAGTAGGGAATGTCCTTCTCCCTGTAAGCCCTCAGCTCATCGATGACGTCCATGGCAAACCTCGGAAAAGTGTAATAAATACCTAACTAATGTAGCTCGGTGAAAGTCGCAGTGCTTGTTGGAGGGGTGGGAAGGAGAATAGGCATGGAAAAGACCGAAATCACGCTATGCGGTAAAAAGCTCATTGAGTGGGCTCTGGAAAAATATTCGTCCTATCAAACCGTGTTCGTTTGCAGAGATGAGGAGCAGGCAAAAAGGCTATCCTCAAGGTACGATGCTGAGTTTATGTGGGATATCTATAAAAACGTTGGCTCAATTGCCGGAATTCATGCTGCCCTGAAACACTTTGGAAGCTGCGTTGTCACCGCAATAGACATGCCTTTCGTCAAACCCGCGGTTGTTGAGAATCTCTACAATGAGGGGAAAAGACTCGGTTGTGATGTTCTCCTACCAAAGCACGAATATCCAGAGCCCCTACTCGCCTATTACTCGGAAAGAGCAGTTGACGAGCTTGAGAAGGCAATTGTTAGAGGGGATAGGAAAATACTCATTCCCTTAGAGAATTTGAACGTCGTTTATTACCCGGTGGAAAACCTGAGAAAGTTTGATAAGGAGCTGATTTCATTTTTCAACATTAACACTCCTGAGGATTTAAAGAGGGCTGAGGAGTTATGCTCAAAGATGAGTACGGGAGAGTTGTAACGAACCTGAGGATCGCTGTGACGAACAAATGCAACCTCCAGTGCTTCTACTGCCATAAAGAGGGTGAGAAAAACCCCGGGAAGGAAATCAGTGCGGATAGGATAATTGAGATTGCCAGAGCATTTCGCGAGCTTGGAGTGAGAAAGCTGAAAATTACAGGTGGAGAGCCACTGCTGAGAAAGGACATTCTTGACATAATCCAGAATCTTCCCGATTTCGAGGAAATCTCCATGACGACCAACGGAATTCTCCTTGAAAAATATGCGGATGAGCTGAAGGAGTGCGGACTTAGCAGAGTAAACGTCAGCCTTGACACACTCAACGCGGAGAAGTACAGGTGGATAACGAAGTTTGGGGATATTCGGAAGGTAATAAGAGGGATCGAGAAGGCGTGCGAGGTTGGGCTAACTCCGGTAAAGGTGAACATGCTCGTTATGAAGGGAGTTAATGAGAACGAGGTGGAGGAGCTTCTTAGCTTCACGAATTCCTTCAACGACAGCCAGACAAAGGCAATCCTTCAGGTAATTGAGCTCGTCCCATTCCCCGGATTCGAGAAGTACTTCTTCGACATTTCGGCAATTGAGGAGGAATATGCGAAAATCTCCACGCAAAGGAGAATCAGGGCGATGCACCGCAGAATACAGTACTTCACCCCCAAAGGTGTTATTGAGTTTGTGAAGCCAATGGATAACACAGCCTTCTGCATGCACTGCAACAGAATGAGGGTCACTTCTGACGGTAAGCTCAAGCCTTGTCTCCTGAGGGATTACACAGTCGCGATTGATGGAAAGCACGGAGAAGAGTTGAAGAAGGTGATAATAGAGACAGTAAGAAAAAGAGAGCCTTATTTTAAGGGATAAAATGCGCCCTCATGTTTTTGTGAACGTTGCAGCCAGTCTTGACGGCAAAATAAGTGATGAGAGCAGGAGGCAGTTGAGGATCTCGTGTGAGGAGGACTTGGAGATCGTGGACAGGTTGAGAGCTGAGAGCGACGCCATTATGGTCGGGATAGGCACGGTTATTGCCGACGATCCGAGGCTTACGGTGAAGAGTGCGACACTGAGGGAGAAGAGGGTTAAGGAAGGTAGAGAGCCAAACCCGCTGAGAGTTGTAGTGGACAGCAGGTGCAGGGTGCCGCTCAACTCCAGAATTCTGAATGGGGAGGTGAGAACTCTGATTGCCGTGTCCAAACTTGCTCCAGAAGATAGGATAAGTGAAGTTAAGAAGTTTGCAGAGGTTGCGGTTATCGGAGAGGATAGAGTAGACCTCTCCGCCCTGCTCGATCACCTTTACGAAAAGGGTGTCAGAAGGCTGATGGTTGAGGGAGGAGGAACGCTCATTTCTTCTCTCATCTCTGATAACCTCGTTGACGAGATGAGAATATACTATGGCTCCTTATTCATCGGAGGTAAAAATTCTCCGACAATCTGCGATGGCAACTCCTTCTTTAGAAGGTGCAGGATTGAGAAGATTGAAAGAGTAGGGGAGGGGTTTGCTGTAACGGTTAGGTTCTGATGGTTCTATAGCGTTTCACTCTTGCCGCATTTTATCTTAAAGTGGGGCCGCCGAGATTTGAACTCGGGTCACCGGCTCCCAAAGCCGAGAGGATCACCAGGCTACCCTACGGCCCCTCAGGGATAAATAAAGGCCGTGGCTTTTAAAGCCTTTTGCTCTTCAATCTTATTGAATTAAACAGTATGGTGAAGTATTTAAATCCTGCCTCCTTCATGACAGAAAGATACACTTTATCATGGTGATAAGAATGGCCTACAGCGAGCTTTACTGGCAGAAGGAGGAAGTAATGCCAAAGAAAGAGCTGAGAGAGCTTCAGCTTAAGAGGTTGAGGTGGGTGGTGAGGCACGCGTACGAGAATGTAGCTCATTACAGGCAAAAGCTCAAGGCTGCGGGAGTTCATCCTGACGATATAAAAAGACTTGAAGATGTTGCAAAGCTGCCATTCACCACGAAAAAAGACTTTGCCGAAAATTACCCCTTCGGGCTGTTTGCAGTACCAAAGGAGAAAATCGTCAGGCTTCACACCTCAAGCGGAACAACTGGAAAGCCGAAGGTTGTAGGATACACAGCCAACGACCTTGAAAACTGGATCAACCTTGTCGCAAGATGCCTCTACATGGTTGGAGTTAGAAAACGGGACGTTTTCCAGAATATGGCAAACTACGCCTTTTTCACCGGTGGACTGGGCATCCATGATGGGGCGGAAAGGATAGGAGCGATGGTCATCCCCGCAGGTGTGGGAAACACGCAAAGGCAGGTTAGATGCATGGCCGATTTTGGGACAACAGCGATACACTCCACTCCGAGCTACGCACTCCACGTCAAAGAGGTTGCTGAAGAACTTGGCTTAGATGATAAGCTGAGCCTGAGGATAGGATGTTTCGGTGCTGAACCATGGAGCGATAACACGAGGAAAAGGCTTGAAGATGCCTTCAACATAAAGGCCTACGACAGCTATGGCTTGAGTGAGATGAACGGCCCGGGAGTGGCGTTTGAGTGTGAGGAGCAGAACGGGCTGCACATCTGGGCAGACCACTATCTCGTTGAAATTATCGATCCAAAGACGGGAGAACCTGTTTCTGATGGAGAGAAGGGCGAGCTTGTCCTCACATCTCTGACAAAAGAGGCTTTGCCAGTGCTGAGATACAGGACGGGCGATATAACTTTCATAATGGATGATGAGTGCTCCTGCGGGAGAACGCATCCGAAAATACACCGCATATTGGGAAGGAGCGACGACATGATAATCGTAAGGGGTATAAACGTCTTCCCGAGCCAAATAGAGCATGTGCTGATGCAAATTCCTGAGGTCGGAGACCACTTCCAAGTTGTGATTACCAGAAACGGCAGTCTTGATGAAATCACCGTCAGAGTTGAGGTCAGGGACGAGCTTTTCACAGGTGAGCTTTTCGACTTGCAGAGGCTACAGCAAAAAGTTCAGAGAGAGCTTCAAAAGGAGCTTGGGCTGAGGACAAATGTGGAACTGGTTGAGAAGGGGACGATTGAAAGGTCAAAGGGGAAAGCCAAGAGAGTTCTCGACCTCAGAAAAGAGCTCTAAATGTGCATTTTATGCATATTTATTTGCATAAAATTTTTAGCTTTTTAATTCATTAAGTTTTTCATGGATACATTCTCCAAGTTCGAGAAACTGATTGTCCTTCTTGCAGCTGCTATTGGCTGGTCTCATGACGCTGTGGGGCTTACATTGCTAAACTTCCTTGCTGAGCCTATAATGAATGACTTCAACGTTGGAACGCTCGAAGTTGGGTTCATATTCTCCGCCCAGTACATCTTCTGCATATTTGGAGCGATGCTTTTCGGAGAGATGGGGGACAGGTTCGGAAGGAAAAACGCTCTGATTCTTTCGATACTCTGGGTTGCGGTTTTCAGCGTACTGTCAGCTTTTGCCCCTAATTTCTGGGCACTTGCAATTTTAAGAATCATTTCGGGAATGGGAGTGACCTGGGGGCTTGCATTCACCTACATGAGCGAGTTCTACTCCCCGAAAAGAAGGGGGCTGTTTGGAGGGCTGATTCACGCAACCTTCGTTTTCGGCTTCATCCTTTCTGCACTTTCAGTTTCCCTGATCTACCCGATTTACGGCTGGAGGGCATGCTTTTTCGTTACACTCTACCCCATCCCATTCCTGATACTCTTCGCCAAATACCTGCCGGAGTCGAGAATATGGGAAAAGCATGTTGAAGAAGAGAGAGCGCTTAGCCTTAAAGAGATAGCCAAAGACAGGAATCTTTTAAAAATGCTCGCTCTTGCAACCTTCCTGTTCTGGCTTGCGGAATTTGCCTATCACGCAATAGTTGACTGGTCTCCAACGTTTATCATAAGGCAGTTCAACTACCGCCCAGAAGAGGCAAGCTTGATTGTTCTGCAGATTTCACTCGTCGCCATGGTTGTTCTGCCATTCTTCGGGTTCATCAGCGATTATGTCGGCAGAAGGTCGAGTTTCGCCTTTTCCGCATCAATTGGGCTTATCGGATGTCTCATGCTCGCCTACTTCACGCTGATAAACTACAATCCCGGTCTTGCCTTACTTTCCCTCTTCATCATACCTGTTGGTTTTGGCTCACACGCCCTTTTTGGAGTATGGAGCAGCGAGATGTTCCCCACAAAAGTCAGGGCGACAGCTACATCCGTAATCTTCAGCGTTGCAAGAGGTCTGTCTGTGGGCGGGCTAATTGTCGGCTACGTTGCGACTTTCTCAAGCCTGCTTTACGGAATGTTGCTTGGGGGTATCGCGTTCCTTCTCATGTGCATATTCCCGTGGCTTCTTCCTGAAACGAAGGGGAGAGAGCTGGAGGAATTCTAACAGGTGGTGTTATGAACGGTGCTGAAGCTGTTGCAAAAGCTTTGTTGAAAGAGAGAATAGACTGTGCCTTTACTTTGCCAAGCGGGGAAATTCTGCCAGTCTGTGAGTATTTGGAGGCCGAAGGTGTGAAAGTAGTGTTTACAAGGCACGAGCAGGCTGCAGGCAATGCCGCTGACGGCTACGCTAGAGTTACAAGAAGGCCGGGTTTCTGCATTGTCCCCACCGGTCCCGGACTGGCAAATCTGATGCCCGCCTTAGCTCAGGCCTACTACGCCTCAAGTCCTGTAATAGCGATAGCAGGGCACAGCAAGTACGAGAATCTCGATAGAGAGGCTTTCGAGGAGATTGACGGCTACCTCTGGGTGAGAGAGTATACAAAGTGGTCAAGGCTCGTACCCTTCACTCACAGACTACACGAATACATCCAAGAGGCTTTCAGGAGAGCGTTGTCCGGGAGGTGCGGACCTGTGCTTCTCGAAATCCCGAAGGACGTCTTGAATGCGGACTTTGAGGGCGAGGTTGAGTTTGCAGAGCCGAGTAACTACAGATACACCGGCAGGGTGGGATGTGAGGATGAATACATCCACAGAGTTCTTGGAATGCTGCAGAACGCAGAAAAGCCCCTCTTAGTGGTTGGAGCTGGAGTGTACTGGAGCAGGGCAGAAAATCTGATGAGAGCATTTGCTGAAAAGCTTTCAATTCCGGTCTGCGTGAGCGGGTTGGGAAGTTGCTGCATCGCTCCAGACCACCCCCTGTTTGCTGGCCAAGCCTCAGCGTCTCCTGCGGTGATGCAAAGCGATTTGGTTATTGTCGTTGGGACGAGGTTTGACGAGTTCTTAGGCTTTGGACAGAAGTTCAGAGGCAAAGCCGTGCATGTTGATGTAGATGCTTACGAGCTCGCCAAAAACAGGTATGTTGATGTTGCAATAAACTGTGATGCAGGATTCTTCTTCTCCAAGGCTCTGGAAATGCTTAAGGGTGAGAAGAGATTCGAGAACTGGACCAGACCTATAATGGAGGGAGTGGACAGGATGTTTGATGAAGCAGCAAAGGGAGAAGAGAAGCCCATGAAGCCCCAGAGGCTCATGAAGGAACTGAATGAAGTCTTAAGAAGGGATGACATTGTCATTCTCGACGGAGGGGAGACTACGGCATGGGGTTTACTTTACCTCAAAAAAGGCAAGATTATAAGCTCCCAGGGGCCATTCGGTCATCTTGGGGCTGGCATTCCGATGGGAATAGCTGCAAAGGCGGCTGAACCTGAAAAAAGAGTTTTTGTTGTCACAGGCGACGGAAGCTTCCTCTTCAATGGCGCTGAGATAGACACGGCAGTCAGGCACGGCTTGCAGATCGTTGTTATCGTGGTAAATGATTCAGCATGGGGACTTGTTAATCACACGAGGCTTCTTTCGACCAAATCACCTGAAAGGGCAATGTATGGGGTTATGCTCAACCCGAACGCAAGGTACGACAAGTTTGCCGAAAGCCTTGGTGGGTATGGGGAGATTGTGGAGGAAGCAGAGGATGTGAAGAGTGCTGTGAACAGGGCTTTTGACTCTGGATTGCCTGCGGTTCTGGACGTGAGGGTAAAGCTCGAAGAAATATCGCCCCTCGCCTACCTTCTTACCGGTTCGGAGGGGTAGGATGGCGGTACTGATCACAGGAGGAGCAGGATTTCTGGGAAGGGTTGTAGCTCGACACTTCGAATCTCCGGTAATTCTCGATTTAAAGGAGAGTAAGGAAGGTGTTTTCGAGTTTGGTAGTATTACAGCATGGTCAGATATTGCTGAGGTTTTCAGGAAGCACGATATTGATGGCATTATCCATACCGCAGCAGAGCTTTCTATAAAGGCTGAAAAAAGTCACGTGGATGCGTTTAGAGCAAATGCTGAAGGAACACTAAACGTACTCGAAGCGTGCAGGATTTTTGACGTTAAAAAAGTTGTTTTCACCAGCAGTCACTCCGTTTACGGCCCGAAAAGTTATCCGTTTACCGAATTTTCCTACAGAGACCCAACAACCTTTTACGGAGCAACCAAAGCGTGCTCCGAGATTCTCGGAACATACTACAGATACAACTACGGGATAGACTTCAGAGCTGTGAGATTGCCAATCCTCATAGGTCCCCTGAGGAAAGGTTTGGGGGCAAGTGTTGTTTTCTCATCTCTAATCGATGATGCCTTCTTCAAAGGTTCGTCCGTTATATCTTTGCCCCAGGAAGCCAAGCTCCCGGTTCTCTACGTGAAGGATGCTGCAGAGCTTGTTTTCAAGCTTTACAGTAAAGACAGCGTTTCACAACCTATATTCAACGCTGGTGGTGTTGTCCTCTCAATAAAGGAGATCATGAAAGCGGTGAAGAAATTCATACCTGAATTCAAACCAAAATTCAGGATTGATGATGAAAGCAAAAAAATAGCTCAGCAATGGACGCTCATGACCGAAATGGTGGAGAAAACAGGAGTTATTGACAAATACAGCAGAATTGAAGAGCTTGACTGGGAGATAAGGTGGAAAAATCCAGAGGAAATTGTTGAAGACCACCTTAGAACGCTTGCAGAGGTGAAAGAATGAAGGTTATGGTGGTTGGAGCGGGGCTAATGGGAAGAGGGATTGCTATGGCCATTGCAGAGAAGCATGAAGTTACTCTGCAGGATGTCAGCGAAAAGGCATTGGAGGCTGCAAGAGAGCAGATTCCAGACGAGCTTTTGAGAAGAGTGGAGTTTACGACCTCCCTTGAAAAGGCCAGAGACTGTGACATTGTGATGGAAGCTGTTTTTGAAGACCTTAACACCAAAGTTGAAGTTCTAAGAGAGATTGAAAAGCTCACCAAAGCTACTCTCTGCTCCAACACGTCTGTTATAAGCGTTGATGATATAGCGGAGAAACTTGAGAATCCGTCGAGGTTTATGGGAGTTCACTGGATGAACCCGCCACACGTGATGCCCCTCGTCGAAATCGTTATTTCGAAATACACGGACAGCGAGGAAATCTCCTTTGTGGAGAGTTTTTTGAAAGGGCTTGGAAAGGAGGTCGTTGTTTGCAGAAGTCAGTCCCTAGTGAACAGGTTTAACGCAGCCGTTCTCAGCGAAGCCTCGAAAATGATTGAAGAAGGTGTAGGAGGTGAGGAGATTGACAGAGTTTGGAAGCACCATCTTGGACTTCTCTACACTCTCTTTGGCCCTCTTGGCAATCTCGACTACATCGGCCTTGACGTTGCCTACTACGCCTCCCTCTACCTCTACAACAGGTTTGGCGATGAGAAATTCAAGCCACCTCAGTGGCTGCAGGAGAAGATAGAGAGGGGAGAGGTAGGAGTGAAGGCAGGAAAGGGAATATACGAATACGGACCTAAGGCCTATGAGGAGAGGGTTGAGAAGCTAAGAAGACTGCTGGAGTTTCTGGGACTGCAATGAATGAGCCAACAATTGCTGCAATGTTCCTTCTCACCTTAACCGCTTTTACAGTCAGAGTTGTGACAGGCTTTGGCAGCGCCATTCTGCTCTCTCCAATCTTCTCCAATTTGATGCCCCCCAAAGAGGCCGTGGTTCTCATAATCCTCCTTGAATCATTTGTTAACCTGATTTTTCTTTTCAAGGAGAGGATGAACTTCAGTCTGAAGGAAATCTATCTGGGAGCCTTCTCCGGGATAGCCGTGGGAATTCTTTTCTTCGGCTTCTTACCTCAGGAAATCATTGGACTTGCGATAGGAATTGGGATGGGAATTATGGCTGCCGTCATGCTTTTTGGTGTGGACTTAAAGGTAAAAAGAACCAAACCACTTTTCCTCAGCATGGGTTTTCTCAGCGGAGCAATGGGAGTTATAACTGGCGTCAACGGCCCTCAAATCGTAATCGCACTTGCAAATCAGGGCTATGCGGCAAGCTACATCAGGAGCTTTATGATTACGTATTTAGTGGTCATAGATACCGTCACGCTCTCAGCGTTTTTCGCCTTTGGCCATGTTAACTCCGAAATTCTGGCCGATTTTTTCGCTCTCGCTCCTTCCATCCTCATCGCATATGCAATAGGGAGTAGAATACTTTTGAGGACGGATGGGGAGAGGTTGAAGAGAATAATTCTTGGAGTTATCGTTTTACTCTCTTTGGTGGTGAGTCTGAGATATGGAGGTGGTTTGATTGGATGAAAGCTTTGAATTTTTCTGTGTGAGAATCGTTTTTGGATGGGGGAGGCTGTGCAGCCTTGAGGAGGAAGTTGAGAGGCTTAAGGGTAGAAAAGTAATCTTCATCGTTGACAGGGCTGTCAAAAAGTTTGTTGAAGAGCAGGACTTCAGCTTCGACTACGAGGTTTTTTCGGATGTAGAGCCAGAGCCAGAAATAAGCGTTGTTGATGAAATCGTTGACCAATTCACCTTCGACACAGTGGTGGGTGTTGGAGGAGGGAGCACTCTTGATGTTGCAAAGCTTACAGCTGTTGCCGGGGGAGAAAAAGTTAAAGCACTGGATTTGATGGAAAAAAAGCTGCCTGAGAGGAAGTGCAGGCTGATACTCTGTCCAACAACGGCAGGTACAGGTTCCGAAGTTACAAAGCTTGCAGTTTTCAAAATTCCGGGAAGAGAGGTTAAGTACGTCTTCGATGACGAATCCCTCTATGCCGATACAGCTTTAGTTGATCCAAAGCTTACTATTTCCGCACCTCCGCACGTGACAGCAAGCTCAGGCATAGATGCACTCTGCCACGCCATCGAGGCGTACACGTCTCTATACTCAAATCCAGTCTCGGACATGTTTGCTGAAAGGGCTTTCAGAATCATACCGAACGCTTTGAGGGAAGCTTACGCGAATGGTGGTAATGTTAAAGCCAGAATTCAAATGGCATTTGCTTCTCTTCTCGCAGGAATTGCCTTCAACTCCGCCGGAACTTCATTGGGGCATGCGCTCGGCTATGCGCACAACCACATCCACAACAGCCCCCACGGCAGGAGTGTAGGGATGACGATGCCTTACGTTCTGCAGTACAACGCCATCGCGAACCTTGAGAAGCATGCGAGGATTGCGAGAGCCCTCGGTGAGGAGGGCAAATCTTTGAGAGAAACAGCCCTTAAAGCAGGAATCGGTTTTGCCAAGCTATTAAAGGATGTTGGAATTCCCTACAGGCTGAGTGACGTTGGAGCGAGCGACAATGACGTTGAGGAGATTACCGAAAGAATTTTCCTTAGCGAAAAGCACGTTCAGAGAAATCCCAGAATCGTGAGAAAAGAGGATGTTAGGGAGGTCGTGAGAAAGTCAATTAACGGACTTCTTTGGGAGGAAGAGTACTGAGAAGCCGTTTACGGTTATGGTATCGACCTTCATTTCATACTTTTTGCTGTAGTACTTTTCGTAGAGATACCTTAACAGGTTAAGGTGGAGTTTCGAGACGGCTTCGCTTCTCATGTCGTGATAGAAGACGAAGTTTATCTTCTCCCCGTCCCTCTGCACCTCAGCATGCTCAGCCCTGTTCAACAGGTTCCAGAGCTTTCCAACAGTTTTAAGCAAATCTTCAAAATCGAGGTCGCTTATCGGCTTCTTCGAGAGGTACTTGACGGCCATCTCAATCATACTTTCTTTCACAGCCCTCTCAGCATCACACTCAGCGAGGGCGGTGTAGTGGTCCTTCGCACACAGCATGAAGTTCAGCTCTTTGACAAATGCGAGGATTAGTATGTCATCTTCTCTTAAACTGCTAAGGTTGTCAGAAGCATAAAGCAAATCAACTGCCTTTTCAACTACGCTGCTTGTTGTCCTGTATTTTTTCTTCAAATCCTCGATTTTCCTCACTGTATCAGATGACACTGTCGTGTGAAGCCTGATTTTTACCATGGTTTTTTATCGTTCCACACCTTTAAAAACCTATCCCGAAGAAATTTTTTATATTGGTAAATCTACTGAAAACATGCAACCGGTTGGTCTTGACATTGGCACGAATTACACCAAGATAACTGCGGATGGAAAAAATGTTCTTCTTTATCCTTCCATCGTGGCTTATGGTGAAGAAAAGGACTGGAGTCTGAAGGGGGAGACTAAGAGCGTATATATTGGCGATGAAGCTCTTTCAATAGTCCAGTCAATGGAAAACGTTGAGGTTCTCAGACCCCTTCATGAGGGTAGAGTGCTGCACACTTCTTACCTCGAACTGGCAAAATACGGTCTGAGCAAGCTCAAAGTGAAGAACGGGATTATAGCAACAGGGCTTCCTGTTAAATCGTCTCGAAAGGAGAGAGAAGAGCTGAAAAAAGAGCTAGAATCCGCTTTAAATTCGAAGGTTCTGATATTCCCTGAGCCTGTCGGGACTATGGCTTACATGGGGATGGAGACTGGAGTGTGTGTCGATATAGGCTTTGGAACGACTGACGTGCTCGTAATTGCAGACATGGAGTACCTCAAAGGAGACACAATGCTGATGGGCGTTGACAAGCTTTACGAGAACCTTGAAGTTGCCGTCAGAAACAGGATTGGCATCAGCATAACTCCTGAAGAGATGACTAAGCTCCTTACTACAGAGGGATACGAAATTGGCAGGATAAGGGGAGGAAAGAAGGTAAGCGTTAGCAGGGAGGAAATAATGCCGGAGTATGAAGGCTACGTAAAAACTTGGGTGGAGAGGATAGCGAGCAGGGTTAAGCTTGTTCTTGAAGGTTTATCGACGACGCTGGTGGAGAACTTCGCAATCACGGGTGGAGGAAGCATGCTTCCCGGAGTTTACGAGATGTTCAAGGAGAGCTTCAGCGATATAGGAGATGTCAAAAGACCTGATGAGCCGATAAAGGCGAACTCCATCGGATACTACATCCTCGCCAAGTCACTTGTTGAGGAGGAGAAAGGAGGAAAGGCGGAGGCTGAGGGTGAAGTCGAAATTCTCGACGCTGAAGAAACCAAGAAAGGGAGGAAGAGCAAGAAATGAAGATAACGGTGGAGATTCCGCCAGATATGGAAAAACTGCTGATGAAAAAGTGCGAGGAGTCTGGCGTAACTCCGTCCGAGTTCGTCTACCTTCTTCTTGAGTGGTACTTTTTCAAGAGGGGGAAGAAGGCAGAGGTTACAGGCGAGCTGAACGAGTTCTTGAGAGTGGCTAAGGAGATAGCAGATGAGAGAGTGAGGTACTGTAAGTTCAGCGATGGGGCTTACTGTGCTGTTGAGACTTTCGAAGACGTGTTCTCGGATAAGGAACCCACACCCATATCTCCTTACAGGTGTCTTTTCTGCCTATACTACGTGGACAAGAGAAAGGACAAGCGCAGAACTGAGTTCAGGGAGCTCACGGAGGCGAAGATGTACGACCTCGCAAAGATTGCAGCGAAGTTCGTAGTTGAGCTTTACGGAGACAGGCTTGGATACAGACCGAAAACAAAGTCTGAAAGCATAGTGTCTGAGGAAGAGAAAAAGGATGAAAAGCTACCCAAGGTCAAAAAACTTCTCGATTGGTAAGGTTGGTCTGAACATAAACGGCGATTTGAGCGAAAAAGAGATAGAGGAAAGAGTCAGAATTGCCGAGAAAGCTGGGGTCGAAATAATATGGATCGGGGAATTTGAGGGGTTCGAAGACCCATTCAAGGTGGCTGAGGTTGTCAGCTTATGCAGTAATCTGAAAGTCGGATTCGGGGTTCTTTCAGCACAGAAAGGTTGTGAGAGGATAATTTCGGGCGTTGAAAGGCTAAGAGAAAGATACGGTGACAGATTCATTGTCGGAGTGGGGGCGGGTAGCTACGCAGACCCGAAAGACGGTTACAGAAAGCTAAAAAAGTGCCTGAATTTCTTGAACGAATTTGATTTCCCGGTCGTTGTCGGTGCAGGCTCTCCCATGACCACCGCTCTCTCTAAAGAGACAGATGGAGTTCTGTTTAATTCGGTGAAAGAGGAATTCATATCTTGGCTCCTCAGCTATGCTGATACCTCATTCAAAGCAGCCTACGGACCTGCTTTGATTTTGCCGAGCGACAATGAAGAAGACCTGTTATTGGCAGCGGCAATAGTCTTTACTGGGAGCAGGAGGCTCATAGAAGAGTTCCGGTTTGAGAATATTGCGAATGAGCTATCGAAAGTGGATATCATGTCCCTCGTTAGAACAAGATGGGAAGGGGGGAGCATTGCAGAGCAGGAGGGAGCTGAAGCTCTTTTCAAGTATAGGGACTTCCTTCTCAGCAACTTCACCATAGGCGGGAGTGCTGAAGATGTAAAGGCGAGAATAAAGTCCTTGCTTCAACTTTGCGACCATGTGGTGCTTGCAGACCCCTTTTTCCGTGATATTGAATCCGTCAAAAGATTAAAAGAAGTGGTTGTATGAGAAACGTTATCAGATTAATCAACCCATACGATGCCGGCCTTTTTCCCGAAGACTTTCCTGACAAAGAGATTGTAAACCTCGCCTCGAATGAGAATCCGTATGAACCGAGTGAGGAGGTTAAAGAGGCGTATTTGAGAGCTGTAAACAAGATTTCGAGATACCCAAAAGCAGATTACTTCCGGCTGAAAAAGGCGATTGCAGAATATATAGGCTTTGAGGTTGAGAACATAGCAGTAGGTTGCGGAGCATCTGAAATAATCTCATGCATTTGCAACATTATAGTTGAGGAGCTTGATAAAGTCGTGATTCCGATGCCTTCCTACACGCTCTACTCCATCTATGCCATGCTCCGCAACGCATCCATCAGCTTCCCCGTTTTTGAGAGGTATGATGTTGATGCAGAAGCCATCGCAAAGGAGAGACCGAAGCTCGTGTTTCTGTGCTCTCCTAACAACCCTACTGGCAACAGTTTAAGCAGGGAAGTCGTTGAAAAGGTCGCTGAAAGTGCAGATTATGTTGTGCTTGATGAGGCGTACGTTGAGTTCAGCGACGATTCCAAGATAGATATGGTTGAGGAGTTCGAAAACCTCATTGTGCTCAGGAGCTTCTCCAAGTTCTTTGGCCTCGCCGGAATGAGGGTAGGATATGCTGTTTGCAGTGCGGAGATTGCAGAGGCAATTGAGAAAGTAAGACTCCCATTCAGCATCAGCCATCCGGCAGTGGAGACGGCAATTGCCGCGTTGAGATCACTGGACTATTACGAGAAGGTCAAGAGAAAAATAGTCGCTGAGAGGGAGAGGTTGATTGAGAGGCTTAGGAGAATCGACTGGCTCGTAGTTTGTCCATCTGACGCCAATTTTGTGCTTGTAAAGGCAAATAAAGAGGGTGTGATAGAAAAGCTGGCTGAAAAAGGCATCTTAGTCAGAGATGCAAGCGTTATGGGGCTGGAAGGGCTGCATATCAGGATTACAGTTGGGAAACCCGAAGAGAACGACAGGTTAATTGAGGCTTTGAAGGAAATATAAAAACATCTTTCTTTTCTAGCTGTTATTCTTACAATAATCCTCCATGTGGCTCCTGTTTTTGTAAATCTCCGACCTGTTATGCTTGATGATAGTAAGACCCATAAAAAACCTCTGGATTTTGTATTTACCGCGAATTAGGGTGTAAAACGTTACCGGAAACGTTTAATACTCCTTCGATTTTTTGACTCTGAAATGACCGAAAACGGCAGGTACGATTACATAGTCATCGGCAGTGAAGCCGCCGGTGTGGGGCTTGTCCGAGAGCTAACTGCTGCGGGAAAAAAGGTTCTTGCCGTTGACAAGTCCAAGGAAAAGATTGAGTTGCTTGAAGACGAGGGATTTGATGCACTAATTGCAGATCCGACTGACGAGAACTTCTACAAAAACCTTGACCTTGAGGGAGTTTCTGCCGTCCTAATTACAAGTTCTGACGACGAGCTGAATCTTAAAGCTGTCAAAGCGTTGCGAAGCGTTTCGGACGTTTACACAATCGTGAGGGTCTCTTCACCCAAAAGAAAAGAGGAATTCGAGGAGGCAGGGGCAAATCTGGTAGTTCTTGTGGCTGATGCCGTAAAACAGGCATTCATGGATAAAATAAAGAAGATGGAGACGCTGAAAAAGATAGAGAAGCTCAAGAATATAATGGAGTCGCTGAGAGGGAAGAGGCTCGGCATTTTTACCCATGATAACCCCGACCCGGACTCAATCTCGTCGGCATACGCCCTGAGGGAGATTGCAAAGCAGTTCGACGTTATTGCGGACATTCTTTACTACGGAGAAATTTTGCATCAGAAAAACAGAGCCATGGTCAACCTGCTCGAAATACCGATGATTCGGGCGGATGAGGTGGATTTAAGCCACTATGACGCCTTTGCAATTGTTGATTCTTCAGGGCCCGGAGTTAACAACTCTATACCACCTGAAATAGACATCTCCATTGTAATCGACCACCATCCTGCAGAGAAGGTCGTGGCAGACTTTGTTGACCTCAGAGATGATGTTGGAGCTGCTGCTACGATTCTTACAGAATACATAAAGGAGCTGAAAATAACTCCGAGCAAAATCCTTGCGACTGCACTCTTCTTTGGAATAAAGAGCGAAACTGATGAGTTTAAGAGAAACACCAGGACGGCAGACTTTCTGGCCTGTGCATTCCTCTACCCATTCGTTGACCATGATCTGATTGAGAAAATTGAGAGTCCATCCATCTCAACAGAAACGCTCGACATTCTGGGTACTGCAATCAAAAACAGGCAGGTTTATTCCAGCTTCCTCATAAGCTTTGCCGGATTCATCAACGACAGGGATGCGTTACCTCAAGCAGCAGACTTCCTGCTGAAGCTTGAAGGTATCTCCACCGTGGTTGTTTTTGGTGTGATAAAGGACACTGTCTATGTCTCGGCCAGAAACAAAGATGTAAGGATTCACATGGGTGAGGTTCTCAGAAGAGCTTTTAGTGATGTCGGAAGCGCTGGTGGCCATGCGCATGCTGCAGGAGCGCAGATACCCCTCGGAATCTTTGGAGAAACGAACGAAAAAGACTTGCTTGCAAAGCTGATAACGGAAGCAATTACGAAGAGGTTGCTATCGGCAGTGGGCATGGAACAGAGCTAAGTTTAAATGCATAAAGCCGAAGGATGACAGATGAGGCTGAACATAGTCGTTGTCGGTGTTGGCGGACAGGGCGCTTTAACAACTTCTGGAATAATAGCGAGGGCAGCGATGAAAGCTGGATTAAATGTGGTTACTGCTGAAACTCACGGAATGGCGCAGAGGGGAGGAAGCGTTGAGGTTCATGTGAGAATTGGGGATGTCAAGGCACCTCTCATTCCAGAGGGTGGAGCGGATGTCATGATCGCTCTCGAACCTGCAGAAGCTCTCCGCTATGCAAAGTTTCTGAACAGAAATAGCCTCGTAATTCTTAATACGAGAAAGATAATCCCCCCTTCTGTCACAGCGGGATCGGCAACCTATCCTGATCTTGATGACATCATCAACGAGCTAAGGAAAATAACTCCGAGGGTCATACCTGTTAATGCTTCTGAAATTGCGGAGAAGGCTGGCAATGTTCTGGCAACAAATATTGTCGTCGTTGGGATGCTTTTTGGGTATTACAGCATGCCATTCAGCATAGAGCACGTTGAAGAGGCTATAAAAGAGACGATGAAAAGCAAAATTGTCGATCTAAACCTGAAAGCATTAAAAATGGGTTATAATCAGGCTATATCAGCCCGGCCCTCTGCAGTATGAGCAAGTCTTCTGTTTCAATTTTCTCTCCTCTCTTGAACATCTCGTAGATTTCCTTCGCTTTCCTTATAAGCTCTTCCTTCTCCCTCTGCTCCTTGCTCTTAACCTGCTTTGACTTCAAAGCCTTTATTACCTTCTCAAGATCCTTGATGTCCTTTCTCCTCCTTATCGCCTCGTTGTGGCACCTGTCCGCTTCCTTCTTGCTCTCTATGAACTTCTCATGCATTTCATCGGCCAGCTTCCTCGTCTCGTCGATCTCGCTGAACATTTGGGTTAGCTGCTCGTGGTACTTGTCTGCCTCTTCAGCATACGCCTTCAACTCATTCAGCAGTTCTCTTGCCTGGTCCTTCAGCTCTCTTATCCTCGATATCAGTCTCTTGAACTCTTCATGTCTCTCAAGCTGGGCCTTCCTTTCCTCAAGCTCCTTCCTCAGCTTGGCAATTCTCTCTACCAGAGCCCTCTCTTTCTCTATCGTCAGAACAGCAGTTTGCTGCTTGAACTCCAGCCTCCTTATCTCCTTCTCGATCTCTCCAAGTGGTCTGCCTCCCTTGTCGATGCTCCTTCTCAGCTTGTCCACTTCCTTATAAAGCGCATCCACTTCCTTGAAAATCTCATTTCTCTTTGCCCTGATCTCCTTTACCTTAGCATTCAGCTCATCCCTCTTCTTCTTCACGTCCTTCGTCGCAGCCAGCATTTCTCTGACTTTCTTGTTCAGCTCATCCCTTTTGTTCGCATACTCCCTCGCTGCAGCATTCAACTCATCTCTCTTCCTGATGAATTCTTGAAGCTCTTTTTCGAGTTGTTCTTTCCTTTCCTCCAACTTTTCCAGCATCATGCTCTCACAACAGCGCGTTTTTTGGAAAACTCTGAAGTCACTTAGTTGGGATGGCTTAGACTGGATTTAAATTTTTCTCTTATTTCTCCGTTCAAGTTATGGACGGGATTGTCAAAGTGTGGAAGGGTTGCAGGCGAAAATGTTAAAAACATCTAACATTATGTTAGAAATACTTAACAAATGAGGGTGAGAGAGTGGACAGGAAGAGGTTCGCTTTATTTGGGACTGCACTGGCAGTTGTGCTTGGTGCAACTGTAGGGTATGCTGTGGAGAGCAGACAGCCGTATTTGGCGTTAATAGCGGTCATTGCAGCACTTGTACTGCTGAGAGTGGCGAGAGGTAGAGTTGATGAGGTTCTGGAGGATGAGAGGATTGAAAGAGTGTCCGAGAAGGCGTCAAGGAGGACTCTCGAACTGTTCGGTATGTCGGCTGCACTGCTGAGTGCATTGCTGATTGCCGCGGGAAATGACGTAGGTTACGTTCTTGGGTTTGCCGTTTGTGCCATCCTGATACTTTACATTGGCTTTTACGCTTTCTATTCGAGGAGAGCTGTTTAAAGGTGTATTCAACTTTCAAATTTAACTACTAAGAGTGATGTGGTATGAAGACGAGAATAAAGGAATACAGAGCTAAACACAATATGACCCAAGAAGAGCTTGCAAAAAAGGTTGGGGTTAGAAGAGAAACGATAGTGTTTCTTGAAAAGGGGAAATACAACCCATCGCTAAAGCTCGCCTACAGGATAGCCAAGGTTTTTAATGTTAAAATAGAGGATATATTCATTTTTGATGATGAGTAATAATAACCAACGTTTAGTTCATGATGACTTTCATCGTAATAATGGGGAAAGCTTATCTATTGGAAAAGCAATCATAAATTAGTGAAGGATGACCTGAAACGCAAAAACATTACAGAGGCCGATGACGAGACTTTGAAGATAATAGCCGAGCGCAGTCCGGATCCTGTCATTATTCACGATGGTGAAAGAGTTCTTTACGCCAATCCCAAAGCTTTAGAGTATGTCTCCGTAGAAGACCTTATGGAGAAGAAACTTGTCGAATTCATTCACCCAGACTACCGGGCAATCGCGGTAGAGAGAATGTCCAAGGTGATGAGAGGTGAAGAAGTTGAGCCGTATGAAGAACTTTTCATCCTTCCCTATGGGAGAGAGGTTTGGTTCGAAACGAACCCAACTCCCATCACCTTCAGGGGTAAACGAGCGGTTTTACTCATTCTGCGAGATGTTACGGCAAGGAGAAGAACAGAAGAGAGGTACAGGGATTTCTTCGACAACTCTCTCGACATAATTGCCGTGACCGACTTGGAAGGGAATTTTATTGAAGTGAACAAGGCGTTTGAGGAAACTTTTGGCTATTCTAGGGAAGAAGTGAGAGGCAGGAACTTTGCAGAAGTCCTGAAACTCAGCAAAGAAGTGGCAGATGAGATATTCAGGGCCTACAACAAAGCTTTCAGGGAGAGAAAAAATCTTTCCGGACTATTATTCAAGGTCAAGCGAAAGGATTCACAGGAAATATTTATTGAAGGCAACGTCAGGCTGCTGTGGGAAGGAAACAAAGTTACAGGGTTCGTTGGGAACTTCAGGGATGTGACTGAAAGGGTTAAGCTGGAGGAGAGGCTAAAAGAGAGCGAGGAAAAATACCGATCTGTTTTCAACTACTCACCCTTAGCTATTATCGTTTTTGACGATAAGTCAAGGATCGTAGACTGGAACAGGAGAGCAGAGGTGATTTTTGGATGGAAAAAAGAAGAGGTTCTTGGAAAAGATATCATTGAACTCCTCGTTCCAGAGCCGCTGAAGGGCAAAATGCGGCAAATTGCGAAAAGAATCCTCAAAGGAGAGATTTACACGCACTCGATAAACGAGAATTTAACGAAAGACGGTAGAACCATCACGTGTGAGTGGCGCAACACGATTTATAGGGATGCTAAAGGAAGGATTTACGGCATTTCCATTGCCTCAGACGTCACCGAGAAAATAAAGATGGAAAGAGAGATAAAGGAGAGTGAAGAAAGATACAGGGCAGTTTTTACGCATTCTCCTGTCCTTATTGCGATTCTGGATAAAGAAGGGAGGTTTGTCGAAGCAAATCCAGCGATGGTGAAAAGCATTGGGGAAAATCCGATAGGCAGAACTTTATCTGAAATTTTTCCAGCAGATGTTGCAGAAAGAAGGCTCATGTACCTCAAGAAAGCTCTCGAGGAAGATTCGCTTGTTGAGTTTGAAGATGAGAGGAGTGGAAGATACTTCATCAACTTCTACCTGCCGATTGAAGTTAAGGGTGAAAAGCACTGCCTAGTGATCGCGCAGGAGATAACTGAACTTCGAAAGCTGAACAAGCTGTTGAGAGAAATGGTGGAAGTTAACGAAGCAATAGTCAGGATACGCGACCGCGGAGAACTTGTGAAGAAGATAGAGGAGACATTGTCAGATTATTCCGCAAAAATTGTAGAGAAACCTATTGGGGGAGAATGTATTGAAATAAGTTACGGCGAAAAAACGTACGGCTTTCTGTGTGTGAAAAGAGTGGATGAGGAAATGCGGTCTTTGCTGAAAACACTGATTGACGACATCGCATTTGCCTTCAAATCTATGGAAGATGAGGAAAGAAGAGAAGAGTTACTCAAACAGCTTGTTGAGAACATAAAAACGCTAGCTTACCTCGTTGACAGAATAAGGAATCCACTCGCAGCCATCAGGGCTTTTACTGAAATTTACATTGAGGATGAAGAGGTCAGGGACAAGATATTCAGGCAGATTGAAAGAATCGTTGAAATTGTTAAAGAGCTCGACGTTTCCTGGGCAAAATCGGAAAGAATCGCCAAAATAGAGAGGCAAATCTACGACGTGTCAAAAATAGAAAAGGAATTTAAAAAAGTTTAGCGAGAGTACATCTGCCTTAGGACTTTCTTGTCTATCTTGCCGACGCTGGTCTTCGGTATCTCATCGACGATCTCAAATCTGTCCGGGACTGCCCACTTCGTTATCTTGCCCTCCTCTACAAACTTCATTAGGTGCTCTCTCAGTTCCTCCTGTGTCGGCTTTTCTCCGGGCATTGGGACGATGATTGCAAGCGGCCTCTCTCCCCACTTCTCGTCCGGCACACCAATAACCGCAACCTCTCTAACCTTGGGATGCAGACTCAGGAGGTTTTCAAGAGTGAGTGTTGAAATCCACTCTCCTCCGCTCTTGACAACATCCTTCAGTCTGTCAACGATTGTTATATATCCTTCTTCATCCATGACGGCGATGTCTCCGGTGTGCAGCCAGCCTCCCTCCCAGAGCTCCTTCGTCTTCTCCGGATCCTTGAGGTAGCTGTCGGTAAGCCACGGTGCCCTCACAACAACCTCACCCATGTCCTGCTCGTCAGGCTTGACATCCGTGAAGTCGTCGTGCACGACTCTAACGTAAACCAACGGGAATGGAATGCCAGTCTTTATCGACAGGTCAAGCTTCTTTTCTTCGTCAACATTAAGCAGGTGTGGCTTCAGGAAGCCTCCTGTCAAAGCTGGGCAAGTTTCCGACATACCGTATGCAGCCATTGTGTATATTCCTTTCTCTCTCGCTCTTAGTGCAAGACCCTTCGGGAGCTTCGCTCCGCCAATAAGAACCTTCCAGCCTGGGAACTTGAAACCTTCGGGGAGGTTATCAACGATCATTTGCAGAATTGTCGGGACACAGTGGCTGTAGGTAACCTTTTCAGTCAGCACAAGCTTTGCAATCATTTGAGGTTCATATCTTCCAGGATAGACATGTTTGAGGCCAAGAAGCCAGCTCATATATGGTACTCCCCAAGCATGGACATGGAACATTGGGGTAAGGGGCATGTAAACCTCGTTATCTCCAGTCAGGCGGAGAGGAGAACGGATACCGGTAAGTGCAACACTCCCCGCTAAAGTATGTAGGACAAGTTTTCTATGGGTGAACCAGACACCCTTAGGTCTCCCCGTTGTGCCTGTAGTGTAGCTCAAGGTTGCCATGGTGTTCTCGTCGAAGTCCGGGAATTCATAGTTAGGACTCGCCTTTTTCAGCATCTCTTCATACTCTATGTCAGTGAGCTTTGTCTCAGGCATAGTGTCGTCGGTCATAACGACATAATTTTTCACAGTATCAAGTTTGTCTGAAATTGATTCAACAAGCGGTACAAAGTCCTTGTAAACAAGAACAACCTCATCCTCTGCATGCTGCATTGTGTAGAGGAGATCCTCAGGGCTCAGTCTTACGTTTACCGTATGCAGAACAGCTCCCATCATTGGGATAGCAAAGTAACATTCGAGATAGCGGTTGCTGTCCCAGTCAAGAACTGCAACCTTCGTCCCCTTCTTTACGCCAAGCTCTTCCAGCGCACTTGCAAGCCTGTGGACTCTCTCATAGATGTCCCTATATGTAAACCTCCTTAAATCCCTATAAACAACCTCCTGCTTTGGTGCATAGTTCACACCATACTCCAGAATGTGTTTCAGCAAAAGCTGGTAGTTATACGCCTCACTCATCAAACCCACCTCTCTAGTATCATTAATACTCAACCTAATCATGAGTATAAGAAAATTTTGGTATGTTCTGAATTTACCACTACAAAATTTTAGCCACCCAAAACTTTTAACCCGGCCTCCTTATTTCTTCCCATGATTGCCAAGTTTCTCAGGGAACACGATGCCGACTTCATAATCCTCCACGGTTCGAGCAACGATGCAAACTTCTACTACGCGACGAAGTTCAAGACATACGACCCGCTAACGTACATTGCAGGTATTGACGGTTCTGATATCCTTATTGTTCCTGAAATGGAAAAGAGGAGGGCGGAGAGGGAGAGCAGAGTTAAAGAAGTTGTTTCGCTCAACGACCTCGGATACATGGACAAGCTGAAGGAGATGAAAGACGCAAAGAAGGCGTATCTGGACATTCTGGTGTCGGTTTTGAAGGAGGGGAGGTGCAGGAAGCTCCTTCTCCCGGAAGAGCTGCCAACTTATATCTCATTTGAGCTCATGAAGCACTTTCAGGTGGAGGTTGTAAGGAACCCTTTTGCGAAGCTGAGGATTATTAAGAGCTCTTCTGAAATTGAAAAAATCAGGGACACCAGCAACGCAATCCTGAGATGTGTAAAGTGGGTGGTGGAAAACTTCAACTTTAAAACCTGCGAGGAGTTGAGGAGAGCAGTTGAGGTCAAGCTGTTTTCTGAGGGATATCTGGCGGAGAACACTATTGCATCATCGGGAAAAGCCTCTTCCGACCCACACGAGATTGGAAGGGGTAAGATAGAGGATCACGTAGTTCTCGACGTCTTTCCGAAGAGCGTTGACCACCTTTACTACTCCGACTTTACGAGAACGATATTTTTGAGGAAAAATGTCGAGCTGGAGGAGATGTACAAAGCTGTTATTGACGCGCAGGAAAAGGCGATTGGAATGATAAAAGACGGAGTTGATGCGAGAGATGTTCACCAGCTGGTGAAGGACGTGCTTAACAGCTACGGCTTCAAGACGGAGAAAGGAGAGGGGTTTATACACTCCACCGGCCACGGAATTGGACTTGAAGTGCACGAGGAGCCGAGGATTAGTGAGCTGAGCGTCGAGCTGAAGAAGGGAATGGTGGTCACCGTTGAGCCTGGGCTGTACTACTCTAAAATCGGGGGTGTAAGAGTTGAAGATACTGTTGTCGTGAGAGAAAAAGATTGTGAAGTCCTTACACCCTTCGAGAAGTTCATAAGGCTCTACTGAGTTTTTGCTGGCAGGATGAAGTCCTTGGGGGCGGATTCAATGGGCTCGAGATATTTTCTCAGCACTTTCGGAATTTCAACCCTTCCATCTTCCTGCTGGAAGTTCTCGATGATGGCTGTGATGGCTCTTGTCGTGGCGATGGCTGTTGAGTTTAGAGTGTGGACAAACCCCTTGCTCGGCTTTCCTCTCTCCTCTGCAAACCTTATGTTGAGTCTGTAGCTCTGCCAGTCCGTGCAGTTGCTGCAGGAGACCATCTCTCTGTATTTGCCCTGAGCAGGCATCCACGCCTCAAGGTCATATTTTTTGGCCGCTACAATCCCCAAATCTCCGGTGCAGATGTTCACGATTCTGTACGGAATGCCTAACCCCTGCCACAGCTTCTCCACATTTTCCAAAAGTTTTTCATGCCAGTCCCAGCTTTGTTCCGGCAGAGAGAAGACGAACTGCTCCACCTTGTTGAACTGGTGGACTCTGAATATCCCCTTCGTGTCCTTTCCATGCGCTCCAGCCTCTTTTCTGAAGCAGGGAGAGACTCCGGCATAAAGCAGAGGTAGCTCTCGCTCCTCCAGAACTTCCTTCATGTGCATGGCAGCGATAGGATGCTCGCTCGTCGCTATGAGGTAGAGGTCCTCGTCCTCAACCTTGTATATCACCTCTTCAAAGTCGCTGAAGGCCGTAACTCCACTGTAGGCCTCTCTTCGCATCATGTAGGGTGGATTAACGATTGTAAATCCCGTCTTCTTGAGATAATCGAGAGCGTACATCATCAAAGCAAAATCAAGCCAGACGAGGTCGTTCAGCAGGTAGTAAAACCTCGCTCCAGCCACCTTCGCCGCTCTCTCAAGATCAGCCCAGCCGAAAATTTCAACAGCGTCAGCATGGCCAACAGGCTTTACATCGGTCACTTCATACTCCGCCATTCCTTGCGTCATCTCGACAAATGAATCGACGTCTTCAAAGTAAACCTTCGCCTTCCCCCAGTACTTTATCGGCACGTTCTCAGTATCGTCCTTCCCCACTGGAACGGTCTCGTGAATTATGTTAGGAATTGAAAGCAGAACCTCCTCAAGCCCAGTCTCAAGCTTTTTAAGCTCCTGCTCCGCCCTTTTAACCTCTTCTGAAATGGTCTTTGCCTCCTCTATAATTTTCGCTCTCTCCTCACCCTTCGCCTCCTTCACCTTGCGTGCAAGCTCGTTTCTCCGCTTTCTTAGCTGATTAACTTCTTTAAGCTTCTCTCTCCGCTTCCTGTCAAGTTCTACTGCCCTATCAACGATTTCAACACTCAACCCTCTTCTTTTTTGAGACTCGTAAAGGATCTCCGGATTTTCACGGACCGCCTTAAGAATGCTCCACATTGGCTTAAGTAAGAAGGCCTTGTTTATAAAAATACACCCAGAAGAAGGGAAAAGTATACTAAGCCAAGAGTCATGCTCGCAAGCTTGTACATTTTCCTTGCCTTAACTCTGTCGGGAGAGAGAGCAAACTTTATCGCCTTTAAAAGGAAAAATGCCACCGCAGATGTGGATATGACGAGATAGAAAACTCCAAGCGGTAGTAAGATGTAGAGGCTTGCAGCTAAGACGAGCATCGCAGCTGTGGCGAGAACTATCATCCACGAAGCTCTCTCCATTCCCACCACAAGAGGATACATTGGAATATTGGCCAGCCTGTAGTCCTCTTCGTAGTGCATTGAAATGTACCAGATGTGAGATGGGATCCAGAGAAGAACGATAGCGGCAATTATGAATCCCGGCAGGGTGAAGCCCTGCACCGCAACCCAACCTGCCAGAGCAGGCATCGCACCCGCAAACCCACCCAAGACGATGGAGTAGGGACTTCTCCTCTTCAGAAGAATTGTGTAAACGACGATGTCAAAGAAGAGGCCGAGGAAAACTACAAGAGCGAACTCAAAGCTTATCAGGAATCCAAGTGCCTGGCCGATAGCAAAAATTCCTACACCATAGGCAGCACATTCTGAGGGTTTCAAAATTCCTGCTGGGACGGGTCTTTGCTTCGTTCGGGGCATTATGGAATCAATGTCCCTGTCGAGCCACATGTTGATTGCTGTCGTCCCGGAAATGGCTAGCCACATTGAGAATGTAGCAATGAGGAAATTGAAGTCAGCCCCTCCGCGGGCGACGATATAGGAGACTAAGAAAGTAATCATCAAAAGGAAGGTCTGCTTCGGCTTGGTTACTTCAATTAACGCCCGGATCTTGTTCACATTAGAAATTCGTGGTGGGGTCAAAAAGTTTTCGCAATCAAAAATAACTAATCGAAGTGCCTTGAATTCAGCGTTATTTCCTCCTCTTCTATTCCGGCGTAGCCCAACCTCTCAGTAATCACTACATAGGCCATTTCAGGCGGGATTGCACCGATTTCCGTGATAATAACGTCAATGTAGTCCCTCGGAGTAACATCGAAAGCCGGATTTCTCACCTTCACTCCAAGCTTCAGCAATTCCTCTGGAGCGACTTCTCTCGCATCTCTTTCTTCAATAACAACAAGTTCCCCGAAGAGCGTTTTGGGGCTGAACTTGTACGTTTCAGCGGCAACCATAAACGGGACTCTCGCCTCCTTTGCTGCAAGAGCAATTTGTGAAGTGCCGATTTTGTTTATCAAAGCACCATTGGCGGTTATCGTGTCAGCTCCAACCACAACACAGTCCACGTCGTCGATGAAATATCTTACAGCAGAGTCAACGATTAAAGTCACATCAATCCCTGCCTCCCTTAATTGCCTAGCTGTTATGTGCCCCTGCCACCTTGGCCTCGATTCGGTGGCTATGACCCTAATGTCCTTTCCGTTCTCATGAGCTCTCTTTATCACTGACAAGGCAGCGGAGGAGTTGCAGTGGGTCATTACGGTGTAACCGTCCTTTATCCTTTTCTCCCCAATCTCACCGATTTTCCTCTGCGCGGTCTCGACCCAGTTAATGAACTCCTTCGCCCTCCTTATAACACTCTTCCTCTTCTCATCAACGCTTTCACCGCTGTAACGCATCACGTAGTTTATCGCATTGTATAGGCTTACCGCCGTTGGGCGTGTGTTGAGAAGGGTGTCTGCAGCCCACTTCATCTCTTCATCAAACTTCTCGGGAGAAGCTTTCTCAGCAAATTTCATCAGGATTTCAGCGGCAAATTTGGCAATTCTCGCCGCCCCCCTCACTTCCATGCTCTTGATTTTTTCTGCTGCTTCGAGGACTTCCTGCATGGTTTAATCTTTTGTTGAAAGGTTAAAAATTTTGGCACAATGCCCTATGCAGATCCAAATCCTATCACTATAGCCATTCGATGCCATCTCTTGTACCACCACACATTCTCCCACCAGTAGTTATCCGCTCTAACCGCAACGCTGACATGGACACTTCCGTAGCATAGCATTTAACATAACTACGCTATCGTAGCTGAAGCATTTTCTCTTCTTCATCTTCAGCATCTTACCATATTCGGTGTCCACAACCGATACATCCTCCGGCAGAGGAATCTTGCATCGTCCTTCCACGGGAGGTAGAAAGTTGCATTCTTCACCCCCACCCCATAAACCTTGATATACGGAAGCGTAGTAGCATTAACTCTCCTCGTGGGCTGTCCTCTGCCACATCGCTATCTCGCCGCCAGCTTTACACTTCACACTATTACCCATCTCCATCATATTAACTCCTTCAACATCCCCAAACCAATCTGCCAAGCCAATCATGGGGACACACCTCCCAGAAGCATGTAGGCGGTGGTGGAAGCAGTGTTGGCGAAAATCCAGGAGGCTGCAAGAACCTTCTTATTTGCTTTAACGAGAGCGAGAGACGATACCCGAGCTAAAACTGCCCCCTCTATTACGCAGATGAAAACAAGCAGAAGGTAAGATGTCAGGTCCGCTGACACTGAAAACAGCCTGTAAAGCAGATACGGTATCGGAGATGCCAAAGCAAGAAATATAAGCGAAGCAAAATCGGTTAGTGTGAGCAAGAGAGTAACGGGTAAGAATCTCTTCTCATAGATTTCCACCTTAAACAGCTGCGAATATGCCAGCAGGAAAAGCGTGTTGACGACGATGAGGGCAGCAGAACTATGTAAATAGGAAATGGGAGTGGGATTGAGGGAATTAAAAAATTGAAGAGCATCAGATTTTCCCCCTAAATATAGATGTTGCAGTTCCCAACCTCTCTGTCCAAATCACAGAACCCTGCATGTGGTAAACCAAGCGCATCGTAGTCGTGTATGCTGCCTGTTGCACCGATCGCACACTGCAACCTTTTTCCACTAGCACGTTGGCAAGGGAATCTGGATTATTATCGGCTGCATAGCAGGCTTGTATTACAAACAGACGTGTTTGCAGGCTGTTGCCGACATTTTCTTTGCAATACCATACCTTAGGGTCCTTTCCAGTGCCTTTTAGAACTATGCACTCCCCTTTATCATATCCGTTACCCGGCTTGTTTCCGTGCCCTGAGTAGAGAGCTCCAACATTCCAGTCATCAACATGTAGATCTTTGTAGATCTCCCAAATCTTATCCCTGGCATACGTCACACCCCCACAGAGACTTTACCATCCCCATACGAGTTACTGGCACCATACACACATCAGGCATTCCCCATGACATTCCTTTTCTGTTTCCAGCCTGCCTTCAACTTCGAGCCATCCAGCCCTTTCAATGCTGGCATCGACCCAGTCCTTGTAACATTCGCATCTCACAGCTTTTTTAGACCACAGGTAGAATTTTCTGTATTCATACCAATGGTTCTCTCCAACAATTTCGACGTGCACGTTTGCTGAGCAATTGCCGTAAACGTTTGTCGTATATCTGCTCGTACTAAGGTTGTATCTGGGCTCAAGCAGATACTCTGGATGTTTCGTGTTTACGGGTTCATCTGGATAGAGATGTGCTTCAAACGTACCGCCCCCTGTTACGTTCAACTCCAGCATCTTTCCGTAACGTATGTTTACAATCGACCAGCTCCAGTTTTCAGGGGCGCTCATGAGGGTGGGGTTAAGTTCCATAACCCTACTGTCTTTACTTGGAACAGGCAGATAAAATGTGCAACTGTCGTTTGCTTGGACTTCAACGAGGTACCTGTATACGCTGAGCTCCATTTTAATTCCCTCGATCGTCCCTGTGCCAACGTAGGCGTAGTAGTGTATAAGGAAAATTGTAACAAAAACCACAAGCGAGAAGATCGAAATTAAAGCGTAAAACTTTCTCTCTACCATTACGATCACCCTTTAAAGTGCATAAGATCGAAGCAAACCCTTATATTGAGCTGCATCGCAGCAGCATCCAAGATTAGTCCGGTGATTATCCAGAAGGAAATAATCTCCCATCTTTTGCAGTTTCTGTATGCAAAGCTTGCGATAAATCCAAGCAAGGTGTTGAACATCACACCGACTGATACGACGATATGCTTGGTGGTGTAAAGGTCTAACAGGCAGATCGCACCCACGCTTAGTATTCCCAAAGCGGCCATCGCAGTCAGCACGGGCCAAAACCTTTCCTTAACGATCTGCAAATTCCTGATAACTGCAAATCCAGTGAGGAGCGATGTGTAAAGTGATGCAATCGATGCAGTAAAGATTACAGTCGCCATCTTAGCGTCGTACACAGTCAAAAAAGTAAGGAGAGAAATTTCGAGTAGCATGGTCAGATGTAAATATCACAGTAACCTTTCTCGCTGTCAAAGTTGCACTCCTTCTTCCAAACGGCCGTGTTTGCAGCAATCCTTGCCTCGTGGGCACTCTTCTGATAAGCTACATTAACGTTCCCTGTCGCCCAGTCCCAGAACCTGCCAGCCCAGTCTGCACAGGCTGAGTATCCCCACCAGTACTGGATATCCGCTATCTCGCCAGATGCACCAATAACGCACTGCACGCCTTTCTGAACAAGCATATCGCTAAAGCTGTTTCTGCCAGCATAGCACGCTGAGACCACGAAGAGTCTTGTTTGTCTTCCGCTCGCTATATCATAAGTGCAGTATGTACTACTGCTTCCAGTCCCACCCAGAGCTATGCAATAGCGGTTTCCATGTCCAGAATAATAAACTGCCTCGAAATGGCCGAGAATATAGTTCACAGTGCTATCGCTACTTACTATATCATAGTCATCTGCATCATCATCCCACGACCAAGGGTACCAGTAGCTGTATGGCGTTTCCATCGACGCTTCAGCAGCATCGATATCATCCTTGCACATGTCATCGTCAGCTCTGAACACCGCTCCCTGATCGTTATCCACTCCTTCCGAACTCATTTCAGACTTAACTTTCTTCGCCCACACTTCACTCTCAAGTTTCCCAAAATCCACCGTAGTCCTATACTTTTCCTCCATAAACCTCTGAAAGTCATCGCCCAAAATTTTCCCGCTCGCGGCATCAACCGCATATCTGTCAGTGAACCACACAGTACCGATTCCAGGGACTATGTAGAGCTTCGCAGTTCTGGCTTTTGCAATCTTCAGAGCTCCTTCCTTCTTTACTTTGACAACTGGCTCAACCTTAACCTCCTCAACCGGCATTTTCCTGAAGGCTGCAATTTTGCCAGTCATTCTGTTTACCACAACGTAGCAGTCCTCGCCGAAAATGGCTATTCCGTTTATCTGTCTTTCAAACTGCAAATCGTAGTCGTAGGGGTTTCCAGTAACCCTAATGAGCGTGTAATCCTCGCCACACAGCTCTTTGGCAATTTTAACAGCCTCATCCTTCGTTATGGCTGGTTTACCATCCAAATTTTCGTTAATGGCTGTGTGGTTGAAGTAGAGGATCGTCTGGTTGGTTTTCACGTCGATTAGCATGTAGCCGTGCTCGTTCGTAATAGCTTTTACTGGAATTCCTGCATAGAACCGCTGCTGTCGTTGCCAGTGCATTCGGCACGGCTACAAGCAGTGCCAGTACAACCAACCCCACTCCTAACCTCACGCTGTCCATGATAATACATCGCATAGCAAATATTTAAATTTTTCGTTAAGATTTATTTTAAAATTCAGTAAAATGCTGAACGTTAAGCGGATCACTTAACATTCAGCAAAACGCTTAACGGTAAGGAGACTGCTTAATGTTATGGAATCCATTAATATAGCGCTAAAATTATTCTCCCCTCAGCCCCCAGAATCCTTCCGCTATAGCAGGATTCGATGTGTAAGTTTCCATCATCAAAATGCGTTTTACGTCAGCTTCAACTTCGATTTAACGTCGTCGCTCAATTTGACAACCTTTTGCATTCCGTCGCGGTATCTTACAACGATATTTCGCGACTCAAGATCTGCCAGTATCCTTGACACGGTTGCGTGACTGAGCTTGGTTCTCGCCACGATCTCGCTTTGATTCATCTCACCGTGATTCAGCAAACATTCGATTACCTTTCTCTCATTCAAGTTGAACAGGTTCAGAAAATCATCTTTTGCAGTTTCCACCAAGTGCGGATTTACAGCACGATGCACGACGTATGCAGCTACCAGCAAAAGTCCGGCAATGTAGTTCAGCAGCAGCCCAATTAAGATCGCTGAAGACCAGAAATATGGGTTCTTCCCCCTCTTCTTTGCATCGTAGTAAATTAAAATCGGCGGGATACACAGCATGGGGATCCAGATGATTAGCTCAGCTACGCCTGGAATCGTAGCCATCACCTCCCCCTCATTACAATGTATGCACTTGCGTAAGCTGAAATCAGCACTAAAAATAAATACGCCGTAAGTAATTCGGCAGACTCATATGAGATCCTGCCGAAAATTAATTTCGTCACAACGAGACCGGCTACTGCGGAAACGATAATCTGAGGCAGAATATAAAGCACAAACTGAGTACCAACGTAGCGAAATCCGCACAAAAACTTGAATTTTCTGATGTTTAGCGTGAAGACACTGGACTCCGCGAATGTTATGATTGCTGCCGCAAAAATCCACGAAAACACGTATACAATAAAAAACGGGCTGCGCTTCTCGACATTGACCTGCTGTTTTAAGTCTCTTAACTTCTCGTCTCTATGATAGACATCAACTGCTATAGAGCTAATTTTTCTTATATATTTATCACTTGCACCACTTTTGAGTTTTACATACGCCTCCCCAAAAAGTGCATGCGTGGGGAGTCTGCTGGCATAGTATTTTTTAAATTCTTCAGGATACTCCACTGCTGCATCTATGTCAGCGATGGGTGGAAACTTTGCAATACCAGAGACAGACATCGCAACGCACTGATTGCCATATGCCGGACAAACCACCACAGTATCTCCAACCTCTAAATTGAGTTTTGCTGCTAAATCCTGAGATACTATTATACGCCCACTTAAATTGCCCTCGACAAGCGTTGGTTTGTAATTTGTCATGTTCAGTTTAGAAATATCATCAACAAGAACGCCCACTACGCGTTTGTCGTTAAATTTTAGATCTGCGATAAGTGCAAATACCGCACCCTCAACAAAACTTTTATTGGAGATCTCACTCATGAGACTGTCGTTTATCAGGGCGGTTACTTTCACGTCGTACTTCGAATCAACAAACGGAGCGAGCTTCTCTTGAAAGAAGGATGAGTGCATCTCAGTATAGTATAACGAGGATGAAACTATTAACGATAACACAAGGGAATTTAAAACGACTCTTTTCTTGCTGTTCTTTAATTTAAAAACAAAAAATAATTTATTCATTACTAAAACCCCCAATTTTTACTCCACATACAAGTAGGCTGTTGCAAAATATCCCCAAAGTGTTCCACCGTGCTCAGGGTCTGCTCCAGCTTTTGCAACGTACGTACCAGCTCTGTACCCGTATGTTTCCACTTTTGCCCAGTAAGTATACGGTTGTACGAAGTTCCATCCACTCTGGACAATTTCCCAAGCACCACCCGGTATAACTTGGCAGTCTGCGTGGTAGTATATCTCTGGGTTACCCGGCAAGTTCGTCGCAATCAATTTCGGCTTTGCAAGTCTACCATCGATTAGGAGGGCGAAAAACCACTGGTAGGCAGGAGATGGTGGGATCGGCCCATTAGAGACTTCACCATAGACAACCGTTTTTTGATATGGGACGACTGTGTATGGATCGAAGTTGACTGATGCTCCATAGACGGCTTTTGGTTCGATCTGTCCATCGTTAATTTTACCACTCTGAGCCCCCACTGAGGTCAAACTCGCAACCAGCACAAACAGCGCTGCAACGACACATACCATTCTATTCACCGGCATCCCCTCATCTGTTAATGGCTATGAAAAAGCACTTAACATTTTCCTGAAAAAGCTGAAAATTCACTTCCTCAATTTCTGTAGATAGCCATACATCGGTAGGAAGGCGAATTCTTGCCATCTCAGCGTTTTGGTTGTTGTATATGGCGAAGGTAGCAATCCTCAAAAAGTTAAGATAGTACAGCAATCATTGTCCCATTAATTTCTCCTGAATCTTTAATCCCACCATACTCAAGCACGTATTTGCCATGCAGCATGTAAACCGGCAGTATACCATCTGGAGCGATTGTGTAAACGAGTGAGATGTTTGTAATCGTCAGCTTCGTGAAGGCAAGGTTGCTCAGGTACCAGTCATTAGCCTCGACATCTCCCCTAACCCGTTCAGCCAGCTTTTCCGGAATAACTTCGACTGGCATAGTTCTGTAGCTGCTCTTGAAAAACGCACATTTTTGAGAAGCAACCCTTCAAAACTTTTTACCCCGGATTCGTCCGATTTTACCATCACGCCGATGTTGGGCGGATAGTCGTCAAAGACTCTGGCAAAGAACTTTCCCGGCTCTCCTTTAATTTCTCGGTATTCGTAGTTGAGTAATCCGGAGTTTTGAAGGAGAGCTAATTTTTCTCCAGTTGGTGTCTTGAAGACCACCCTGAAATAGCCTGTTGGGGTGTAGTACTCGAAACTCAGCTTGTCATCGTGATAGAGGTAAGCGTGCGTGACTTCATTGTAATACAGTTTGTCTGCGGGCACGCCGAAAGACTTGGCTATTCCAGACACTTCGTCCGGTTTCTGGTAAAGTTCGTAGCCGTACACTTTGATCTTCTCCGGCACTTTCAGGTTCTTAGCATTTTCATCAAGCTCAATTTCGAACGGGAAGGGATTTCTGTCCTTCACCTCTATTACACTTCCATTTGGAAGGCTTAGTAAACCACCGGTCTCAGTGTCACAGTTCTTTCTGGGTCAGTAGGTTGAACCGTTCGGCAGAATTCTGTATGGGAAAAAGGCTGTGAAGGGTCAGAATAACTAATGCGCAACCACGATCGTCACGACGATGCGCTTTTGCATGCTCCCACCTTGTTTTTCTTCATCAGTCCGACAGTTAAAGCGTTATCACCGTACCAAATCAAATCAGCGACAGGCCTGCGTGAAAAGCGCATCAACATCACTTCCATTTAATCCGTAGCAGTGCCATCCATCCCTGAGAACGGCAATAACACCCGTCTTCCAACTTTTGAATATTAAAACCTTTTTAACGTCTCCTTTTGCGTATTCCACCTCAATCCAACCAGTGTTGTTTTTCAACCACTTATAGTACTCATCGTCTATCGCCAGCGTTAGAACACCAAGATCTCTGGACAGTGCATCTTCAACAAACTTCAGGACAACATCTTTTCTTGGCTCACACAGATTCGACGACACCCTCACGTTCTCGGACTGCATCCAGATTAGACTGGCGGCTAAAGCTACAAGAAGTAAAATAAGAAATAACAAACAATATATAGGGTCCTTACCAAATCACATCTCAGCCAATCTCTGCAGTACCTTCTTTTCCCTAAAGCCCAGAGCAGCAACCAAGCCAATCAAAAGGACGTTCAGAACTGCATACTTATACACGGATCTACTCGTATAGCGGTGCAATCGTCGCAATCCGAATG
>JAPDIW010000031.1 GCA_029259415.1 Archaeoglobi archaeon | reverse complement strand
CATTCGGATTGCGACGATTGCACCGCTATACGAGTAGATCCGTGTATAAGTATGCAGTTCTGAACGTCCTTTTGATTGGCTTGGTTGCTGCTCTGGGCTTTAGGGAAAAGAAGGTACTGCAGAGATTGGCTGAGATGTGATTTGGTAAGGACCCTACATCTATGTTAATTGCATCCAGTCCAGCTTTTCTTAACTCTCTAAGGGCCATTATGCTCATATATCCATTCGATACCATCGTGTTCCTTAACCCCTCCTCTCTTGCAAGGGGAAAAACGTCAAGGAGGTATTCAAAAAGCAAAGTCGGCTCGTTCAGGCTCGCACACGTGCTCTCATCACCGTGCCTCAAAACGCTTCCCCTATAACCTTTTCAGGCGGAGTGATTTTCCCACCTACAGGAGGAGATTTGGAGATCTGCCAGTTCTGGCACCACGGACAGTCGAGGTTGCAAGAATAGCCTGAAAAGGTCATGCTGGTGCTGCCGGGAAGGAAGTGGAAGAATGGCTTTATCTCAATCGGCCTGCTTTCAAGGTAACTCAGCTTGCCGTAGCTGAGCGTGTAGACTCTGCCTTTCTCCACAACTCTGACGTTGCAGAACCCAGACTCCCCCTCCCCAATCTTACAGAATCTCCAGCATAGCTGGCAGACGCACTTTCCATTAAGCTTTCTGTATAGCCTTGCCTCCACGATTTAGAGTAGTGTTCGATTAATAATTCTTACTATTTGACAAAAAGCACTGCTGCCATTTCATAATCCTTTAACCCAAACTGAGTTGCATCGATGCAAAGTGCTGACATCGAAGGTCTCGCTTTTTCACATCTCCCTCTGCACTCCTCGCAGAGCATACAGCCCCCCGGAAATGTTGCGAAGGCGTAGGGCTTTTTAAGACTTAACTCGGCCTCAAGCATAAGCTCCTGAGCTTTTCTTATATCCTCCACTCCCTTAACCTTAAACCTGAAGAGAATTGCCTTTTTGTAGGCTTTCACAAACTTTACACATTCTTCAAAATCCGGAACGTTCGGCGGGCAGGATGGTTTTCCGAAGCTCTCGCACCCAAACATGCACTTCCATCTCGCCCTCAAGTCCAGCCTGAGCTTTGCTGGATCAATTACCTCCACATTGACTTTAAGGCCGTACTTCTCAATCAGATCTTCAAACATCAGAACCACTCCAGAATTCTGTAATACGTATCGCGAAGCGCAACCGGCCTACCAACGGCCTTAACGGCTTTTACTATTTCATCAACCTTGGCAGGCCTGAAATCCTTTCCCGTTGCCCTGACAACGTTCTCTTCAAGCATCGTCCCTCCAAAGTCGTTCGCACCAAAGAAAAGGCTGAGAGTTGCTATTTCAAACCCCTGAGTTAGCCAGGAGGCCTGAATGTTCCTGAAGTTGTTCAGGACTATTCTGGACACAGCAACAACCTGCAGGTATCTGAGGGGGGAAACGGGCCTCTTTATCTCTCCATAAAGCTCCGTATTTCCGGGCTGGAAAGTCCACGGGATGAAGGCCGTAAATCCTTTGGTCTTTTCCTGCAATTTCCTTATCTTGAGCAGATGTTCAACTATATCCTCATCGCTCTCCACATGTCCAAACATCATTGTGGCTGTGGTGGGCATTCCAAGGCTGTGAGCAACTTCCATTACTTTTAACCACTCCTCGCTTGAACACTTGTTCGGGCTTATTCTCTTCCTGACATCATCTACAAGAATCTCCGCCCCACCGCCGGGCAAGGAATCGAGTCCGGCATTTTTTAGCCTTTCCAGAACCTCTCTTATGCTGCATTTCTCCAGCTTTGACAGAAAGACGATTTCGGGAGGAGAAAGGCTGTGGACATGGACGTTCGGAAATTTAGCCTTTATTTTGGCAAAAAGCTCCTCGAACCACTCAATCCCAAGCTCCGGATTCATCCCGCCCTGAAGCATGATCTGCGTCGCTCCCATTCTTGCAGCATAGTCGATTTTTCTCAAAATCTCCTCATGGGAGAGAACATACCCGCCGTTTCTTGCATAAAACGCACAGAATTTGCACTTTGAAGTGCAGATGTTGGTGTAGTTGATGTTGGTGTCGTTGACAAAGGTAACGAGGTCTCCACACCTTGCCTTTCTTATCTCATCCGCAATTTTTCCTACCTCGTGAATTGACAGTTTGAAAAGCTCCAGTGCTTCCCTTCTCCCAAGCTTCTCAGTCAAGTAGTCCGTAATCTCTGCAGTACTTTTCGAACTCATAAAGCCCCCTCTCCTCTTTCCCTCCCAGCCTGAACTTCAAAGTTCTGAAGTACTCCTCAAGAAACTCTCTCGGCATCTTAAATGTTTTCTCCGCCTCCCTCACGACCTCTTCAATCCTTCTGAAACCTTCGTCTGTTGCATCAAGAATTTTCCTGTCTATTGCCGTGGCATCAACGTTCTTCAGAGATGCTGAGATTCCGAACACCATCGGCAGTGAAGTTAGTTCATACCACTCCTCTCCCAAATCCATCACAACTCTGTAAATCATTCTCGCCTTAATCGCCTCATCCCCTATTACCAAAGCATGTGGACAGATTTCGAGCATCTTAGAAGCTTTAGGAGTTTCCACCTCAACAAGCCTGTTCTCCATTCCCTTCTCCGCCAGCAATATTCTGAGGAGATTAACCGAAGTCAGGGAGTGAGGAGTTATGGCAATGGCATCATCATCAAGCTCCTTCTTTTTTGAAACCACCACAACACTCAGAACCTTACCCTCGGAAGCGACACAGAATTCATAGTGTCTCAACTGCTCTTTATTCTTCAGATAAAAGAAAGCAGGAACGGGAGCGTAGTCAATTTCGCCTTCAAGCAGCATAGATGCCATTCTCCTCGGATTCGCCTCAACAATCTCGACACTCTCGTTGAGAAAGTAGTAAGGAAGGAAGTTGTTCAGATACCCAAACTTTCCGACCCTCATGTATACCACTTCAAAATGTTGCAGAATGTATCTCTCTGCCCCACCCTCTTTCCCGCACCTCTCCCAATCTCCACCAACCTCTCAACCGTCAAACCCTTTGGTGTTTCAGCACCAGCAGCATGCGTTACCCTCTCTTCCACAACCGTTCCATCTATATCGTTCGCCCCGAACCTCAGAGCTACCTCTGTCAGCTTCTCTCCGAGCATAACCCAGTAAGCTCTAACGCTCCTGAAATTGTCAAGAACAATCCTCGATACAGCTATCGTTTTCAGAATATCAACCGGATTCGTCTTTTCCTTCACGACTTTCCCAAGGGGTGTGTTTTCCGGATGATAAACAAGCGGAATAAATGATACAAATCCCCCCGTCTTTTCCTGGAGTTTTCTTAACTTGTAAAGATGGATGGCTCTGTGCCTTATGCTTTCAATATGGCCGAAAAGCATTGTCGCATTGCTTCTGATTCCAAGTTCGTGTGCAATTTTCATAACCCTCAGCCATTCCTCGCTTGAGCACTTGTTCGGGCTTATTTTCTTCCTGACTTCATCCACAAGAATCTCAGCCCCACCTCCAGGCATCGCCTGAAGGCCAGCATCCTTAAGCCTGCTCAGGAACTCTCTTATGCCCATTTTCTCCTTTTTGGCGTAATAATATACTTCAGTGGCGGTCAAGGCCTTGATAACGACCGGCATCTCTCTCTTTATTCTGCTGAAAACCTCCTCGAAGTACTCCACACCCACATTGGGATTGTGCCCTCCTACAATGTGAACCTCCGTAATCCCTTCAACCTCTTTTACCTTCCTCAAAATCTCATCAGGAGTTAGCAAATACCCCTCCCTGTTGCTGAAAGCACACAAAGGGCATTTAGAAACGCAAACATCGGTATAGTTTATGTGCCTGTTAACAACGAACATTACCCTATCGTTCAGGGCATCAGCCTTCTCTCCAAGCTCGTGAAGGTTCTGGTGAAACAAATCCTCAATCTCTCTTACCTTCACTCTCTATCGCCTCTCTCAGCCTTCTAAGCTCCTTCCTGAACTCCACGTTGCTTCTGAATATGAAGTCTGCAATAAGACCGAACATAATAAGCTGAACTCCCGTAATAATGAAAAGAGTGGTCAGTATGGCGAGCAGATAGTGTGTAATCCTGAGAAACCATTCATAAACGACAAACGCTCCCGCTAGTATTCCCGCGATAATAAAAACAAGTCCGAAAAGGTAGAGGTATCTTGCCGGGCTGTACCGGCTCATTAGCTCATAAATCGTTCTGCCTATCCTGAATCCGTCCCTCAGCGGGTTAAGCTTCGTTTTACCACCCCTCTTCCTGTACGTTATCGGCACCTCGACGATTCTGAATCCTTTTGCCAGAGTCTCAACTGTAAGCTCAGTCTCAACCTCGAAACCCGGCTTCGTCAGTTCTACGGATTTGTAAACTTCTCTTTTCAAAGCTCTGTAACCTGAAAGGATGTCTCTGAGCTCCACTCCATAGGCGAGCCGAAAGAACATGTTGAGCAGCTTGTTGCCGATGAGGTTGAGCTTTGTGAAGGCACCCTTTTCGAAGTTCGCGAACCTATTCCCTACTACATGCTCCGCTTTGCCCTTCAAAATGGGCTCGAGGAGTCTGTCCACCTCCTCTGGAAGGTAAGTCCCGTCACCATCCACAAGCACGAGTATGTTACTGTCAACAATCTCAAACGCCTCCGCAACAGCCTGTCCCTTCCCCTCCCCGCTCTGAATAACAACCTCAGCACCCTTTTCCCTCGCAATCTCCCTTGTCCTGTCCTTACTGTTTCCGTCGATTACGAGTACCTTGAAGCCTTTTTTAACAAATCCTTCAACAACCTCTCCGATAGCCTCCTCCTCGTTGAGTGTTGGGATAACAACTGTAACATCCATTATATCCTCAGAATCTTCAGCATACTTAGCAGTGGAATCCCCTCTATCTCGTTTCCTCCTCTTTTGTTTACAATTACTGCTGCACAAACAGCTTTTCCGTCGTTAGCCTCAATGACCTCTATAGCCTCCTTTATCGACCTCCCGGTAGAGGTGATGTCATCAACAATTGCACACTTCTTCCCCGCAACTCTGGCAAAGTTTTCGCTGAGAATTCCGCCTTTCGGCTTCTCTTCCTCGGTCTTGAACTTTCTTGGATAGTAGATTGTGAACTCACATCCCAGTTCTTCCGCAACCAGTGCCGCAAGAGGGATTCCGCTTGTAGCAATGCCGACCACGACATCAATATCCTCTCTCACTTCATTCGCTATCATATCCACCATTGCCATTGCAATCAGCCTAAGCCTTGAAGGCTTCGTTAGCTCCCTCCACTCAACGTAGATATCAGAAGGTGGAGTCTCACCAACCCTTGTGATTAGCCACAAAGCTGTCTCTCTCGACACGTTCAGCTCGTCCGCAATTTCCTCGGTCGTTAAACCCTTCTCCTTAAGCCTTCTGGCCCTCTCAACTAAAGTTTCAATTTTTGTCATTTTTAACCCTCCTAATTACAGCTTCACTCCCACAAACCGGGCACACTTCAGACTCAATCTTTCTACCACATCCCCTACATACCTTTACCCATTTAAACTCTTTTGATATTCGCCTGTGCAGAATGCCATCGAACCTTATCCCTAGGCTCATGGCAACGTTCTGGATTGCGTAATCATCAGTCACAAGAACCACTTCATTTTCCTTTTCAATTTCATCAAGAGCCTTTGCCAGAACCTTTATGTCCGTATCGGAAAGCTTGTGTATGTCTCCAGTTCTTCTTGCAGCCTCTTTAACCTTCTCAACGCTTTCCGGACTTGCCTCCTCAACCCTCAGGTTTTTCACGCTGAAATAGAGCGCTGAAGCCTCGTCAAGGATTTCCGCCACTACCTCAGGCACAGTAACCATGTTTTTGTAAACGGCCTTCCTCTGGAAGATTGCACTGGAGTCTATGACGTGCACTTCCACACATTTCATTTAAGCCCATTATAAATAACCCTTACTCTCTCCTTATCTTGCAAGGTAAAGGACTATTTCGAAATTACCTCTGTTAATTGACACATCTAGGTTGAACGCTCTGTATCTGTCTTCGATTTTTCCCTTGAGGACTTTGAAGATGTGCTCGGCGTACTGCTTTTCAAATTCGGGATGATAGTATTCAGACATTTCAAGGCTACAGAGAGGGTTATATTCTCAAATTAAGCCGGGTGGTAAAACCTTTCCGTTCAGTCTTGAGTCTCTCTTCATCCCCATGCTCTCAAAGTAGGAGTATAGCTTGGATTCAAGTGACTCAGCATCTTTTTCGCTTGCTGAGTAACCAGTGGTCAGGTCAAGGAGTGTGGTGTTGCCGCCAATGATGATTTCAGCTTTTTTGATCCTCTTTCCGTCATTAAGCCACTTAATGAAGTAGTCTTCCGGGTCGAAAGGTGGAAGGTGCTGATCGAGAATAAAGTAGGTTCCGTTAACGAGGATCGCTGCAGCAACGTGCCCCATTTCATCGTTCTCAAAAGTTACGTTAACCAGATAACCTTCACACCCGTTGTATTTAAGCAGTGCGAGTGTTAGAAAGGCGTAATCCGTGCAGATTCCCTTTCCTCTCAGTATTGTTTCATATGGCGTCTGAATGTATCTCCCTGAATCGTAAACTTCCACATCTTCTCCTTTCACAACGATTTGCGGGGGTGGGAGGTTTGCCTTTTCGAAATCGTAGCTCAAATGCTCATATTCCCACTCAAGGATTTTCCATGCGGTATCCTTGCAGTCCTCTCCTTTCAGCTTTTCTGCAACGCTGGCAACCTTCTGAACTTCCGTATCACTCAAAAGGTAGTCCAGAGCGCACTCGTGGTCGTACCTCCAGACTTTACTGCAGTACTCTTCCCTTGAAAGCTCCTCAGCTGGCAGAGACGTGCAGAGAACCAGAAGTGATGCGAGTAGTATGACTGACCATCTCATGGATTACCCGTATCACCAAAATATAAAATCTTGGCTCTAAGTTACTGACATGACCTCCTACGTTCTTCTGCTTTACTGCCAAAAAGACTTCAAAACCAAGGTTGGAGCATTAGGTGTCATCTCCTTCAGAAAGGGTTACTACTACTATGTTGGAAGTGCCAAAAGCGGTGTGCACAGAATCAAGAGGCATTTCTCTCAAAAAAAGACAAAAAGGTGGCACATTGACTACATCTCGACGAGAATGGAAGTTATAGGAGCAATCCTCTTTAGAGAACAGGAGTGCACCCTCGCCCAAAAATTCAAAAATTTTGAAAGAGTTAACGGATTCGGATGCTCCGACTGTAAGTGTAAATCCCACCTCTTCTATTCTCCAACAATAAACCTCGAATTTCTGTCCACATAAATCGTGCTGTCTCTAACGAGAGCGTTGTAGATCTCTACATAAGTGCCTATGTCAACCGCAAAGTAAAAACTCTCGTTTTCCAGCAAAACTCTCACCCTGCCTGTTTCATCCGAAATGTAAATTTCTCTCGCCTTTTCCGGTTCTCCAAGGCCTGTAACAAATCCCTTAACGTTCACTCTCTCTCCTTCTTTCTCAGCAAGTTCTGAAACGCTCACAAAGTCGAGAAAAACTTCCACCTCAGAAAGGCTGTTGACGTGTATCTCTCCGTTTCTTGAGTAGCCTCTCAGCTTTACCCTCACTCCTTCCATTATATCTCCCGCATCTATCACCTCAGCAGCCTCATTCCAGAAGTTCACTCTGACCTTTTGGTCGTCTTCAATGATTACACTGCCAACTTTCCCTTTCCTGCCATTCTTATCGAAGTGTCTTACGGGAAAGACCCTCAGAACTTTACCCTCAACAACGACCCTGCCGCTTTTGCTCAGAGCCTCGCTTACCCTTACAGCCTTTCCCTCTGCATAGCTTTCTAGCAGTCTTGCAGTTACATCATCAATCAGCCCGCCAAAATGCTCCAAAATTTCCTCAAAGCTTCTGGGAATTTTCATCACGAATACCTCCAGTGAATGTAAACGGCGAGTAAGAAGCCAAGAAGAAGCAAGAGCAACCCCCACTTCTCCCTTTCCGGAAGCATCATGCTACCAGCCTCTCCAGTTCAGGAGGGGCGTCTGCAAACTCTCTCAAGCACTCAAACTCCATGAAGTGCAGCGTTTTTGCAAGAACAACTATCACGTGGAGAGGTTTGCCAAAATCGATGTTTTTCAGAGTTTCGAGTTTGTCGCATTTTATCAACGAATCATCACTACCCGCTCTCGCTATGCCTACGGCGTAAACGTCCTTCATCGAATCATCCATCGAAATTAGCTGCTTTACGGCTTGCTTTATAGTCATCGGCTCTGGATGGAGGTCGAGAAACAGCAAGGTGTGAGCATCGATACTTCTGTTCGCATTTACGACCTTTACTGGCGTCTCGGACTTGTGCCAGCTTACAGTGGCAGACTTTCCAAAGCGGTAGTTGTGGAGTCCCGTCAACCCGCAGACAGCGCTGATTATGCTTGCTCCGTGAATTATTCTCGTCCTCACACCACTTCTCTCAGCCTCAAGTCTGAGGGCGGAGTGTGTTGTGGCAACCATGGGGTCTCCGGGTACAAGCAGAACAACATTTTTGTTTTTTGCCCTCTCAATCAGCATATGGCTGTTTTCTTCAAGATCACTCCTCTCAAGTTCGATAATTTTCTTCCCGAAGAACTCCTCCATTTCGTCGATACTGCTCACAAGCTTTGAAGTGTAGAACTCAACATAGACCTCATCGGCCTCTCTGACAGTTTCAAACCCTTTAACGGAGACATCTCTTGCATCCCACAGTCCAAGCCCCACGAAGGTCAGCATCTATCAGAAAGTTTAAATTAAGCATTTTACTTTTTCTGCCATGCAGAATGTTGACGATTTGATCAAAAAATACTGGCACCTGCCTATCCTTGTTATCGCTGCTTTGATTTCATTAAAGCTGAGGATTCTGAATCCCTGGGATAGTGTGTTTACATGGACTGTAAGGCTTGGTGGAAACGACCCTTGGTACTACTACAGGCTTATAGAGAACACAATACACAACTTCCCGCACAGAATATGGTTTGATCCTTTCACCCACTACCCTTACGGCTCCTACACACACTTCGGGCCTTTCCTTGTTTACCTTGGATCAATAGCCGGGATAATTTTCAACGCAACAAGTGGTGAGAGCTTAAGAACAGTTCTTGCATTCATTCCTGCAATAGGTGGCATTCTGGCGATCTTGCCCGTTTATCTGCTTACGAGGGAAGTATTCGATAAGAGAACCGCTGTACTGGCAGCTTTTCTTATCGCTATTGTTCCTGGACAGTTCCTGCAGAGAAGCATTCTCGGCTTCAACGACCACCACATCTGGGAAGCATTCTGGCAGGTCTCAGCTCTCGGAACGTTCATGCTGGCATACAACAGATGGAAGGATAGGGACGTTAAGGATAATCTCAACGCAAACCAGCTTATATATCCAGTAATTGCTGGCATCTGTGTAGGGCTTTACATTCTGGCCTGGGGAGCTGGATTCATCGTAGCCCCAATTCTGCTGTCTTTCATATTCTTTGCCTTTGTTCTGGGAGAGCTCATCAATGCTGACAGGAAAAACCTCTCACTTGTGGCTGTGATAACTTTTGCGGTAGCTGCGCTGATTTACCTACCCTTTGCCTTCAACTATCCCGGATTCAGCAGGGTTCACTACTCACCATTCCAACTTCTCGTCTTAGCTGGCTCAGTTGTGATTGTTGCTGTATTCTACCAGACAGAAAGGTGGAATGAGGCAGGATTTTTTGATAAATTGGGTTTGGGAAAGAAAGGAATGCCGGTGGCGGTCATAGTCATCACCGCTATAATCGTTGGAGTATTTTTCACTATAATGCCCGACTTTGCGAGAAATATTCTCTCTATAATAGGTGTCGTTCAGCCTAAGGGAGGAGCATTGACAGTTGCAGAAGTTTACCCCTTCTTCTTCACTCACAATGGAGAGTTCACTCTTGCGAATGCAGTTCTGCACTTCGGTAGCCTGTTCTTTTTCGGAATGGTAGGAATTTTTTACTCCGCATACAGGGTTATAAGGAGAAGGAACTTTGTGGAGTTGAGCATCCTGATTTGGGCTGTACTGATGTTCATAGCCCTATGGGGGCAGAACAGGTTTGCATACTACTTCGCAGCCGTAGTTGCGGTGTATTCCGCCTTAGTTATCTCCGTAGTCTTCGACAAGTTACACCTCTACAAAGTTCTGGAGAATGCCTTAGGAGCAAAGAACAAGTTCAGCTATGTCAGAGTTGCATTCGCTGTTTTAATCGCTTTAGCTGCAATCTACCCCACCTACATCCTGGCGGATGCCCAGAGTTCCTACGCGGGTGGACCGAACAAGCAGTGGTATGATGCGATGTTATGGATGAAAGAGAACACGCCAGATGGAGACAAATACGATAAGTACTATCTGCAACTCTACCCCACACCTCAGAGCAACAGAGAACCTTTTGACTACCCATTTGAGACTTATGGGGTTATAAGTTGGTGGGACTACGGACACTGGATTGAGAGCATCGCCCACCGCATGCCCATAGCGAATCCATTCCAGGCAGGCATAGGAAACAAGTACAACAACGTTCCGGGAGCGTCTTCATTCTTTACTGCTGAAAACGAAAGTTATGCGGAGTGGGTGGCTGACGAACTCAACGTGAGGTATGTCGTTAGCGACATTGAGATGGAAACCGGAAAGTTCTATGCCATGGCTGTCTGGGCTGAAGGTGATTTGCCACTTGCGGAGAAATATTACAGCGGATTTCTATACTACTCACCGTCTGGCAAGTTTGGTTATGCAAGCTCCCAGTGGGACGTGCCAATGAATTCCATCATAATCCCTCTCAGAATTCCAAGCGAGGTTTACTACAACACAATGGAGGCCAAACTGCATTTATTTGATGGGAGCGGACTGTCTCACTACAGAATGATCTACGAAAGCGATTACCCCGGAGAGTGGAAGTCCTATTCTTCAAGTGTTGATCTAAACAATGAAAGCCAGGTTCTGCAGATGGCTCTCTACGAATCAGTAGCTAGAGCGCAGTACGGCTACTCTCCAACAATGGGCACGCAAGAAGTTCTCTACAAGTACGCCTACAACCAGCTTTATCAGGAAAATATTGGAATACCTGTGAAAATTGCACCCTCGGGTTACGTCAAGATCTTCGAGAGAGTTAAGGGAGCAGTTGTAACTGGCAAAGTTTCTGGCAATGTAACGGAAGTCACAGTAACCGCGGCAATCAAGACTAACCAAAACAGAACCTTTGAGTACTGGCAGACTGTTAAGGTTGAAGACGGCACTTATACAGTCGTACTCCCCTACTCACACGACATCAACTATCCTGTCAAGCCAATAACACCGTACTACATAAAAGCGGGGGATGTTGTGAAGGAGCTAACAGTAGAAGAGTCGCAGGTTCAAAACGGAGATGTGATCGAACTTGACTTAGTATAACCAATTTTTTTATTGTTAACACTTGTTGTAATTATTACCAAAAAAATTGCTACACGGAATATTTTTCGATTAATTTAAATTCTAACGACTCCAAAATCGTAAAGGAAGCCTGAGAAAATCAGGCTTAGTGAGGAATCGTGTAGTTTGGCGGAAAGGCTAAAAGCGATAAATACAAATAAACAAAAATTGTGGTTTGGGTATAGTCTAGACAGTTTGAGTAGATTTGGAGGTGAGCAAGACATGGTTGAAAGAAAAAGAATAGAGATTCCGGAAGGTGTAAAAGTCAAGGAGAGCGTAGGGGAAGAGACAGAGTTCCCATTCGACATATCTCCGATGTACGAGGGAGAAAGAATCAGAAAAGGTGACATGTTCGTCGAACTTGGTGGTCCGACACAGCCCGGCTTTGAGCTCGTTATGGCTCTGCCCGTGGACCAAGTAGAGGACATGAAGGTCACACTCATCGGCCCTGACCTTGACGAAATGGAAGAGGGTTCGACCTATCCATATGCAATGATTTACTACATCGCCGGTGAGATGGTAGAGACAGATCTAGAGCCTGTCATTGAAAGAAGAAACCACGACTTCCAGAACTATATTGAAGGCTACATGCACCTCAACCAGAGATATGACATCTGGATCAGAATCGGTAAGAACGCTATTAAGAAGGGTCTGAAGAGCCTCATCCAGATTGCCAAGGCAACGATGATGCTCTACAAGAACGAGCTGCCTTTCATAGAGAAGATTGAGGCTGTTTACATCACTGATAAGGATTTGGTTGAGAAGCTGCTCAACGAGCTTGCGATGCCAATATTCGAGGAGAGAGATGCGAGAGTTGAGGCTTTGAGCGATGAGGATGTTGACGAGTTCTACTCATGTACCCTCTGCCAGAGTTTCGCTCCAACAAACGTCTGTATTGTCTCCCCAGATAGACCCTCGCTCTGTGGAGCGATAACTTGGTTCGACGGCAGAGCTGCTGCAAAGGTTGACCCTGAAGGTCCGAACAGAGCTGTTCCAAAAGGTGAGTGTATCGACCCGATCGGTGGTGAATACACAGGTGTTAACGAGTTTGCGAAGCAGGAGAGCGGTGGAGAGTACGAGAGGATAAAGCTGCACAGCTTCTTTGAGTATCCGCATACAAGCTGTGGCTGTTTCGAGGTTATCGGATTCTACATGCCAGAAGTTGACGGCATCGGCTGGGTGCACAGAGGTTACGCTGAGCCAGCACCGAACGGTCTGACGTTCTCAACAATGGCAGGACAGACTGGCGGTGGAAAGCAGGTTGTTGGATTCCTTGGTATCGGTATCGCCTACTTCAGGAGCAAGAAGTTCATTCAGGCTGACGGTGGGTGGTACAGAACTGTATGGATGCCGAAGGAGCTGAAAGAGAGAGTCGCAAAGTACATTCCAGACGACATCAGGGACAAGATTGCAACTGAAGAGGATGCCAAGACACTGGATGAGCTAAGAGAGTTCCTGAAGAAGGTGGATCACCCAGTGGTGAAGGGTGTTGTCAGGCCAGTGGATGGACAGAAGATTACCAACGGATGGGTTGAGGAAGAGGAGGAGGCTGAAGAAGCTGTTGAGGAGGCTGCAGCCGAAGCAGCTCAGCCTGCTGCCCAGCCAGCGGCGATGCAGCCAATGCCGATGCAGATGCCCGGATTCCAGCTCCCCGCCCTTCAGATGCCTGCTCCTTCAGCGGCTCCAGCAGGAGTTAAGCTGATTATCAAGGACGCGAAGATCACGATCGACAAAGTCATCGTCAGGAAGGCTGAGAAGGAGAAGAAGGGTGGGAAGTAATGGAGGAGGAAAGCAAGAAGGTTAAACTCATCCTTAAAGGAGCCCAGATTCACATCCCAGAACTGATAATAGAGGAAGAAGAATGACAGTAATAGCGGTGGCAGGCAAGGGTGGAACCGGGAAAACGCTGGTTTCCGCCCTCCTCGTTAATTTTATTTCTGAGCATACAACAAGCGTTCTTGCAGTTGACGCAGATCCTGACAGCAATCTGCCAGAAGCTCTCGGTGTAGAGGACCAGCTCAACAAGACTCTCGGTGAGATCAGAGAACTCTTTCAGGTTAGCAGAGACGAAATGGGGACCATGAACAAGGAGCAGTGGCTGGAAGGGAAGATCTACGCAGAAGCCATATGCGAATGTCCTCGTTATGACCTTCTGGTAATGGGAAGGCCTGAGGGAGAAGGTTGCTACTGCTTTGCCAATTCCCTACTGCGTGGAGTGCTGAGAAGACTGATGAGGCACTACGATTACATCATCATTGACACCGAAGCCGGTCTGGAGCATTTCAGCAGAAAAACGATAGATTCGGCGGATTACATAATAATAGTCACCGACATGTCAAGGAAGGGGCTTGCAACAGCGAAGAGAATCAAGGAGCTTGCAAAAGAGCTAAAGCTGAATTTCAAAAAAATTTTCCTGATTGCAAACAGAATTACATCAGAGGATGCAGAGAAGACGATCAGAAAATTTGCAGAAGAGGAGGGTTTGGAATTACTTGCCGTGCTGCCATACGACAGCAGTGTGGCTGAGGTCGACCTGAGAGGAGGCCCTGTGAGCGAAATAGACAAGAATTCGGAAGTTTATAGGAAAATGAAGGAAGTAGCTAATTTAATGCTCAATTTATCAGTAAAAGCGAGGTGATTAATTTGAAAAAGTTCACGCTTGAGGAGTTTTTGGAGTTACTGAAAAAATATAATGTAGAAGAGATTGAAGGGGTGAAGATTGAGGGAGACCTCGAAATAGAGCTTGAAGGCTCATCTGTAGACCTGTCCGCAATAGCCCCTCTCTACTCAATGCTCTCTGAATTCGGCAACTTCCTGTATCACGCAAACATGGCGCTTGGATACTTGCAAAGGCTCTCTGCAGCTCTTGGCATACCCACGCCCTTCGCTGCACAGCCCCAGCTTGCCCCTGCTGCTCCCGCAGCACCTGAAGCTGCTCCGGCAGTTGAGGAGCTCAAGCTTCCGACAGAGCTCGTAAAGGCAAAGTTTGAACCGTACAAGGAGGAGTATCCAAGTAAGATCGAGGAGGTTGTGTTGGGTGCAACTAAGGCGGATGGGGGGAGCAGAGACTACACTATCACGCTTGGTGGAGAGAGAAGTCTAGCATTCTACACCTTTGACGCTCCCCAGCCCCATCTGCCTGCAATAGCAATTGACGTCTTCGACAGAAAGCCGATGCTTGCTAAGGCTGTGAGAGTGCATTATGAAGATGTGCTTGACAACCCAGCAGAGTGGGCAAGGAAGTGTGTCAAGAAGTTCGGTGCTGACCTCGTAACGCTCCACCTCATCAGCACTGATCCTCTGCTGGATGATACTCCAGCAAGCGAGGCCGTGAAGGTCCTTGAGGACGTTTTGCAGGCAGTTAAGTGTCCAATCATTGTTGGTGGAAGCGGTAACAAGGAGAAAGACCCAGAAGTTCTCGAAAAAGCAGCGGAGGTTGCAGAGGGAGAGAGGATCATGCTTGCCTCAGCAACTCTCGATATGGACTGGGAGAGGATTGCCAACGCTGCAAAGAAGTACGGGCATGTGGTGCTTAGCTGGACCCAGATGGACATAAACAACCAGAAGACGCTGAACAGATACCTCCTGAAGAGGGTTGGTATGCCGAGAGACAGCATCGTTATGGATCCAACAACAGCAGCGTTGGGTTACGGTTTGGATTATGCTTTCACAAACATGGAGAGGATCAGAATAAGTGGATTGAAGGGTGACACTGATCTCAACTTCCCGATGTCAAGCGGAACCACGAACGCTTGGGGAGCGAGAGAAGCATGGATGATAGACTCACCGATTGAGGAGGACACACCATGGGGGCCAAGAGAGCTGAGAGGTCCAATCTGGGAGATTATAACCGGTCTAACGCTTTCACTTGCAGGAGTTGACCTATTCATGATGATGCATCCGGTTGCTGTGGCAGTGCTTAAGGAGGTCTTCAACACCCTCGGCGGGAATGTGAAGGAGAGTGTGGCTGACCCAGGCGAATGGATCTTCATGGAGGTGTGATGGATGAAGGTAAAGAGCCCGCTTGAGGTTTACAACTACTTGCCGAGAACAAACTGCGGAGAGTGTGGATTCGATACCTGCATGAGCTTTGCAGCACATATCATCGACAGATCAGTAACGCCGCTCGACTGCAAACCACTTGTTGAGGAAGCCAAGAAGGATCCAAAGGCGAAGAAGAAGCTTGAAGAGCTCCTTGAGCTTACCGCTCCAGAAATAGCCGAGGTTGTAATCGGTGTTGGAGATAATGCTGTAAAGATCGGCGGAGAGGAAGTGCTGCACAGACACGAGCTTACCTTCTTCAACCCAACAGGTTTCTTCTACGATGTCTGGGACACGATGGATGACAAAGCCTTAGAAGAGAGATGCGAGAGGGTTGTAAGCTACAAGAAATTCTATGTCGGAAACTTCCTGACTCTTGATGGCTTTGCTGTGAGATGCACTTCTGGAGATCCAAAGAGGTACAGAGAGGTTGTGAAGAAGGTTGCATCATACGGCAAACCAATGATTCTTGTGGCCCTTGATCCGGAATGCATGAAAGCTGCTCTTGAAGAGGTGGCTGACCAGAGGCCTTTGATGTATGCAGCAACTGAAGGGAACTGGAAAGAGTTCCTGAAGATGGCCCTCGAATACAAAGTTCCCGTAACGCTGAGAGCCAAAGATTTGGATGTTCTCAAGAGCATGGCGGTCACATTCAAGCAGGCTGGTGTGAAGGATATCGTTCTTGACCCTGTAACCGAGCCACTTGGAGAGGGGCTCAAGGGAACCTTTGAGAGGGTAATCCAGCTTCGCAGAACAGCAATTGCAGGACAGGACAAGGATGTTGCGTATCCAATTATGATCACGCCCATTGCAGCATGGCTAATTGAAGGAGATGAAGTCACCAAATCATACTGGGAGGCTGTTATCGCGAGCATGTTCATTGTGAAATATGGAGACGTCATGATTTTCAGGAGCCTTGACCAGCATGTGGTTATGCCAACAATAACGCTCAGGTTCAACATATACACCGACCCGAGAACACCCGTGCAGGTAGAGCCTGGATTGAGAGCGATCAACGACCCAGGACCAGACGATCCCGTGTTCATCACAACCAACTTCGCCCTGACATACTACACTGTCGAGAGCGACCTTACCAGTGGTGGAATCAAGGGATGGCTGCTCGTACTTAACACCGAGGGACTGGGTGTTGAGGTTAGCGTTGCAGGCGGGCAGTTCACAGCATCGAAGGTTAAAGAGCTCATAGAGGAGACGAAAATCGAGGAGAAGGTGAACCACAGATATCTCGTTATTCCAGGGTTGGCTGCGAGGCTGCAGGGTGCAATTGAGGACGAGACTGGCTGGAAAGTGCTTGTCGGTCCAATGGACTCAGGAAGAATCAAGGGGTGGCTTGAGAAGAACTGGCCACCCAAAGAATAAAATTTTTATTTTACCTTTTTATTAAGTCCATTAAAATCGATTCAACTTCTCCGAGCCACCTTCTTATGCTCCTAATGTCCGCCAGGTCAAGCTCCCCTTTCTTCGCAATTCTGTCGTGCTGCAGAACGAACATACCTCTGCTAACAACCTTACCAAACCTTCTTGGCGGAAGATATGCAACAACTGCCTTCTTTCCCTGCTTATATTCCTCGCTGTTGGTAACAACCTCAAGTCTGTCGCCGTAGTCAAAAATGCACAGCCACAAACCGTCGAGTTCACTTCTCGAAATGATTTCGCCTACAAAATACCTTATTGCCTCTCCAATTCTTTCTATTTCACCCCTCTTCATGAGTTTAGGGAGGTAGGCAATGTATTCGAGCCAGTAATCCGCTAAAGCTGTGTTGTAGTCCTTAGAATCTGGCAGCATGTCCTTCAAGCTACGTGCAGTTTCGACGATTTTCAGGAAGCTGTCGAATTCAAGCAGCTCATCAACGCTGAGATAGCAGTACTTCACGTTTTGAATTTCTGAAGAAATGGATTTCAGCTCTTCAATGAATCTCTTTCTTCCCGGTATCTGCAATGACTGCGACACTCTCGATAATTCTTCAATACCTTTCTCAGCAAGCAAAATTCTGAAGTCGTTTGCAGTATCCATCTTACCCCTCCACCATATCTTTGAGGGAGTCGAAAACATAGTCAGGTTTAATTCCGTGTCTTTCAATCATCTGGTTCAGGTTCTCTTTGGTGGTGACGCCCGTAAGAACCAGAACAGTTTCCGCGCCTATTGCCCTACCAGCAGCAACATCAACATCTACCTGATCTCCCACGACTGCAACATCCTTTGCCTCAAGGCCAAGAATTTCGAGTGCTTCGCGCATTATCACCTCTGAAGGCTTTCCGACCACAACGTCAGGCTCTCTACCCGTCATCCAGTAAAGAGCTCCTATGATCATCCCCGTTCCGGGAATAGGCCCATCTTCTGCCGGAAAAATTCTGTCGGGATTAGTTGCGATGTATCTTAACCCTTTCAAGCATGCTCTCAGGGCCTTAGTCACTAGTTCGAAGTTTATCTTTCTGTTTGACCCAACGACCAGATATTCTGCCTCATTGTAATCAACAATTTCCAGTCCTGCAAGTTTCAACTCCTCAATTAGCCCTTCCTCGCCGGTCGTGAAAACCTTGGCATTCGGCTTCTCTTTTGCAATAAACCTTGCAGTTGCGTAGGTGGCTACAAGAATTTCATCCTCGCTAACTTCAAGGCCAAAGCTCTTTAACCTCTCAAGCAGGATTCTCCTGCTCCTCGTTGAGTTGTTTGAAACGAAGATTATTTTCTTGCCAAGCTCCTTGAGTCTCTTTACCCCTTCTACGCCCTCTGGGATAGGTGTTACACTCTTGCCGATAACACCGTCTATGTCAATTATGTAGCCTTTTTTGTCAGGCCTCATTTACATCAGTCCTAATGTCCTCAGCTCTTCCGAAATTCTCTCAACAGCCTTTCTCGCATCATCCGGGCTTTTTCCACCCGTAACAACCATTTTGCCAGACCCAAAAATCAGCACGACAACTCTTGGGTTGTCAAGCCTGTACACCAGCCCCGGAAACTGCTCAGGCTCGTACTCGATGTTTTCAAGCCCTAGACCTATGGCAATTGCGTTGAGGTTGAGGTCAACTCCGAGATCTGCTGATGCGACAATGTTCTGAACCTTTACCTCAGGCTCGTCAATCACAGAAATGCCGATTTCCTTGAGCATCTTTACAATCTGCTTTACTGCTCTCCTTGCATCCTCCACACTCTTGGAGCCTGTGCACACTACTTTCCCACTTCTGAAAACGAGAGCAGCAGCCTTCGGCTCTTTTGTTCTCAAAACCAGCCCCGGAAATTGCTTAGGTTTGTATTCAGAGTCTTTAATTTCCCTTGAAATTTTGTTCAGATCTATATTTTCGCCAATCTGGGTTGATGCCACAACATTCTCTATTTTTATCTTGTAATCCTGCATAACACCACCATTTTAAAAGACTTAAATACCATATAAATACCTTTGGTATTGTGATAGAATTCGTACTGAACTGCTGCGGGGTTAGAAATCCCTAGGCGTGTCAGAGTCTAATGGATGAGTGTTTGATTGATTCCAAGATCTACAAACTGAAAAGGTTAAATTACGCCTTGATGAAATTTAGCATTGGAGAAGAGTGGTGCGAGTAGTTTATCTGCGATCTCTATAAATCATCCTTGAACTACAATCCAAAAAGTTATATGTGTCTGTTGCTATACTCATGCATGGGTGAAAGAGTAGAGGCGGTTTTGAGGATTCCGCTCGGAATATTCTACGGGCTGATTTTGGACGTGCTGGGGATTGTAGTGGCTGTGCTGTGGATATTTCTCTTCCTGCATACACTGATTCTTGGAAAGAGGCATAGAGGTGCAGCAGAGTTTATGAACGGCTACGTTTCGCTGATGTATAGAGTATACAGGTACCTGTTTTTTGCCACGAACGAGAGGCCGAAACTTAGCCTCCAGCCCGCTGAGCCACTCGATTTCTAAAGCTATTTTTTAGCTCCATCAATAAGTTATACATCCTCCTTGTAGAAATCTCCTGAGGAGATTCAGGTTTTGGAAAATGCGGAAAGTTTTGAAAAAAGAAGCTCTTTTGTTTTAACTAGGATTATGTTAGGCAGTTTTAAAAGAAGTATCCCTAAAATTAGAACTAAGATAAAAAAGACCTAAAAATTAATTTTTCCTTCACCAACTTGACACCATGAAAATTTACGTTGTCTACAACTACGGCCAGTACAACCACCTCATCCACAGAACCTTAAGGGATTTGGGGGTCGAAACGAAGCTCATCGAGAACACAACTCCAGTTGAGGAGCTCAGGGACTTGGACGGACTTGTCATTGGTGGAGGACCATCTCTCGACAAGACGGGAAATTGCGAGCAGTATTTGAAGGAGCTTGACATTCCGATGATAGGAATCTGCCTCGGTCACCAGCTTATGGCGAAGGTATTCGGCGGTGAAGTTGGGAAGGGAACAATGGGCGGTTATTCAGAGGTAAAGGTTAGAATCATCGAAGACGACGAGCTTTTTGAGGGGATTCCAAAGGAGATAACGGTGTGGGCAAGCCACATGGATGAAGTGAAAAAGATTCCCGAAAACTTCAAGGTTCTCGCAGAGTCAGACATCTGCAAGATCGAGGCAATGAAGCACAAAGAAAAGCCACTTTACGGTGTGCAGTGGCATCCTGAAGTTTATCACTCCCAGTATGGTGTGGAACTTTACAGAAACTTCGTTAAGATTTGCAAGAAGTAATCAGCCGGTAAGCTTCTCCTTCAACCTGCAGAATGCACAAATTTCCCCGCTCGCAACCTCCCCACAAATTTTGCAGTATCTTATCTCCTCAAACTCCTCTGCAGGTCTCACAAGCCCCCTAACGAAGTTCTTAACGAAGCCCGGCTTTCGTCTCTCTATTTCATAAACAATCTCCTTCCACTCCGGTTCAGGGGCGTGGGGGCATTCCATCGGAGTGTAAGGGATTGTCTCTATGAGAACGTAGAGCATGTTCTCCTTCTCGCTCATCTCAAAGAGCGGCTTTGCTCTCGCAACAATCTTCTCGTCGAATGGATCGTTTCTAGGCATTAGTTTTTCCGCCCAAACCTTTGTCCCTCCAGCAACATTCTTGATGTAGAAAGAAACGACATCTTCAGCAGTGTGGCCAGTAGCAACAACTTCAAAACTATTCTCCCTCGCAAATCTGTTCATGATGTACCTCTTCGCCGTACCGCATGCAGAGCAGGTTTTTCTCCTCATTCTCCTTGCAACATCGTCGACTGTAAACCCGTAGTCTCTCAGCCTCACAACGTTGAGCTTTACACCGAGATTTTTTGAGAGGTCCTTCACGACTTTCTCCGAGACTTTCGAGTAATCACCAATCCCCAAATCGATGTAAAGCAGCTCAATATCGTATCCAAGCTCTTTAAGCACAGCAGCCATTGCAGAACTGTCTTTCCCACCCGAAACGGCTACAAGCACCCTCTCATGCTGATTGAGAATCCTGAATCTCTTTATGCTCCTCTTGACGAGGTTTTTGTAGAACTCCGGATAGCATTTCTCACACAGGGAGATACCGTAGGCTTTCAGGTTCACAACAGCTTTTCTTCCACACTTCTTGCACTTCATATCAGCCCCTCGATGTTGGGAATTGTTATCGACATAAGGATGGAAAAGAAGACGATAAACGCGAAGAACTTGACAACTTTCATGGAAATTTCCTCAGCCCTCTCGCCATACTTTCTCGCAAGCAGTTTTGCGAAAACTTCGTGGAAAACTCTCCCACCATCAAGCGGAATTGCCGGAAGGCAGTTGAAGAGTCCAACGTAGAAGTTAATCCACCCCACCCAGTAAAGAGTGTTGAGAGTCCAGAAAACCCACTGAGGGGCGATGAAGAGAGATTCGAAGGCTCCTGTAAAGCCCTGAAATCTGAAGGGCATCGCGATGAGATAAAGCCACCCTCCAACGGATTTGATGAGTTCAGGCACAGATTTCAACTCGTCGAGCATCGGTTTGGAGTAGAAGACATTTACACCGTCGATAGAGTCAAAGGTGCTGACATAAACCCCTAAAAATCCTTTCTCACCTTTTCCCGCAAGCGTCACATTGAAAGTTCTGAAGGTTCCGTTGTCGTAAACGACCACACTGACTTTCTGGCCAGGTTTAGTTTCCTGCATCTTCCTCTGAAAATCACTGTAACCGTTAATTGGCGTATCGTCTATCCTCACTATCAGCATACCCGCTTTCATCCCTGCAAGCTCCGCAGGGAATTTCTCGCCATTTTCAGAGTAGAGGCCTATCACCTTTACGCCCATCACCGCCGGAACGCTAAGCTTCTCCAGTTCCCCGTCTTTCTCAATAGTTATTTCCGCAATCTCCGCATTCTGCAAAACAGCCTTCACATCTTCGATGTCCGCAACCTTTACACCGTTAACCTCAACAATCCTCCCATGCACAACCCCACTGTCATTTACCGCCACAAGTGCAGGCTGGACTGAGGGGAGCATGGAGAAGAAGAGAGCAAATGCGATAAATGCCACAACGAAGTTGCTCACAACTCCAGCAGAGAAAATTCTGATTCTGGCAGAGCTTTTTGTCCTCTCCTTGTCCATTATTTCGCTCTCTTCAGGTTCGGCAAACCCGCCTATGGGGATAAAAGCGAGAATAATCCCCAACGATTTTACAGTAACACCCTCAACCCTGCAGAGGATAGCATGGCTGAACTCATGGACGATTAGAGTAACAACAAGCCCTATCGTCCCCCAGACAATTGGGATGAAGGGATTAACGCCGGGCAAAAGCAGAGCGGCTCTCGGGCTTGTCAATTCCGATGGCTCGGGAGGATTGGTGAGCATGACGTAATCGGCAATCAGAATTAAGGAGAACATGAAAACCATTCCGGCAAAAACTGCTGGAAGACCAAGGTCAGCAAAAAGCCTCCAGAATCTTTTTGGCCTTGAAAGCTTTTCAAGTAGCTCAAGCCCCTTCTTAGTCCTGATCATCAAAATTGGGCCGTAGGCCGTTATGTTGAATTTCTCAAGAGTTCCCCTTCTTCTAAGCCACTCAACAACTCCCCAGTAGACTCCAAAAGCTATCAGTGCGAGGGCAATGGATTCTGTTTCGGTGGGCATTGATTTAAATAAGAGTGAGCATAATAAAAGCTTTGAGGTAAAATTTTTTGAATTCAATTCAACTTAAATCATGAACTTTCCTGAAGGAAACGATGCGGAAGAAATTATAAGAAAGCTCAATGATCTCGCGAAGAACGACTTTGATCCCCACAGCAAGAGGATGTGGGGACACATCTACTACGCCGGGCTGAAGGATGTTGTGGAACTCGCAAGAAAGGCATACCTGATGTACATGGACAAGACAATGCTCGACTTCACGTGCTTCCCAAGCCTCCTGAGAATGGAGAAAGAAGTTGTGCGAATGACGGCATCACTGCTGCAAGGGGATGAAGAGACTGTGGGAAACTTCACCTACGGAGGGACAGAAAGCATAATGCTCGCCATGAAAGCTGCGAGGGAGAAGTTCAGGAAGGAGAGGGGGAAAGACGTGGTTCCTGAGGTTGTTTTACCAGCAACTGCCCATCCTGCTTTCTGGAAAAGTGCGGAGTACTTAGGAATGAAGTGTTTAAGAGCAAAACTCGATGATGAGCTGAGAGCTGATGTTGAAAGTGTGAAGGGGCTTGTTAACGGCAAAACTGCGATGATCGTTGGTTCAGCACCAAACTATCCTTTTGGCGTTGTGGATGATATTAACAGTCTTGCTGACGTTGCCAATGACCATAAAGTCTGGCTGCACGTCGATGCCTGTCTGGGTGGATTTCACCTCCCCTTCTTCAGAGAGCTTGGAGAGGAAATTCCCGATTTTGACTTCAGCGTTGAGGGTGTTCATTCCATCTCTGCCGACTTCCACAAGTACGGCCTGTCTCCAAGAGGTGCTTCTGTGATACTATACAGAAATGCGAAGCTGAGAGAGGGGCAGATTTTCGTCATGGCCTCCTGGCCGGGTTATCCGCTAGTCAATACTGCCGTACTCTCAACCCGCTCCGCCGGAACACTCGCTGCGACATGGGCAGTGATGAACTACCTTGGATTTGATGGCTACCTCAGACTTGCAGAGAAGACGCTCTACGCCAAGAAAAGATTGATTGAAGGTCTTAGAGAGCTGGGCTTGGAGCTAATAGGGAAGCCAGAGGGGGCGGTTATGGCCTTCACCTCAGACAAGCACAATCTCTTCAAGGTGAGCACGCTTATGGCTGAAAAAGGGTGGTATGTACAGTCACAGCCGGGCTCCAAGGCTCTTGGCTTTCCGCGCAGCCTGCATTTCTCAGTCATCCCTGCCCATGCGGATGTAGTTGACGAGTTTATCAAAGATATGGAGGAGGTGCTGCCCAAAGCCGTGGAAAGCTATCCGGACGTTTCATCGTTCGACCTCTCCAACCTTAAGTTCAGAGAGGATGGACTTCCCGAGGATTCCGAGCTGATTTCAGAGCTTATCCACTCAATGCCGCCAGAAGTCGTCGAAAGTGTGTTCAAACATTTCATCAACGAGCTAATATTCCGCTGAGTTCAGCTTTCTGTAAACCTTTTTCAGCCTGCTGTACAGCTCCTTGTAGTACTCGAAAAGCCTGTCGTAAACTCTTGCCTCCTCCTCAACTGGCTTAAAGATTCTGTCAACCTCGAACTTCGCTGCAGCACTTTCAAAACTCTCTTCTCTCAGCCCAACGGCAGCCATGGTCGCCAAGCCTCTCAAACCGGTCTGCTCAGGATGCTTTATCCTTTTCAGCGGTCTTTTGACGGCGTTGGCTATAATCTGACACCAGATGTCAAAAAGCGCTCCTCCTCCGACTATACTGACCATCTCCTGCGGAGCGGTCATCTTTTCGACGTAACCAAAGACCCACTTGATGTTTAACGCAACTCCTTCCATCATTGCCCTCAGCACCTCCTCTCTCCCGCTGTCAAGCCCAACGTTCACCAGCCCTCCTCTGACGTAAGGATCGTCAATCGGAGCCCTCTCCCCGTAGAACCACGGCATGAAGATCAGCTTTCCAGGTGGTGACTTCTCAACAAGCTCCTTGACCAAATCGTAGTCCCCCTCTATGCCCACCAGCTTCATCGCCCACTCCAAAGCTCCTGCCGCCACTTCCTGCTCTGCAATGAGGAGGTATTTTTCAGGGATAGCACTCATAAGGCTCCCTATGAAGTGAAAGATATCCGTCTTTCTGCTTGGAATGTGGGTAGCGACCCAGTCGCTCGTTCCAACATAAATGTGGCACTCGTTGTCCCTAACAGCTCCAGAGCCGATGGCTGCTGCAGCAATATCTCCTGAGCCGACCATAACCGGAACTTCTCCGCTAACTCCAAGTTCTTTCCTCACCTCCGGGCGTAGGTAACCTGCAATTTCTGTGGAGTTCTTTATTTCAGGGAAAAGCGATATTAGCAAATCGTAGTCCTTCAGAATGCTTTCTGACCATCTCGCCTTCCCACCGCGAGTGTCTGCAAGCCACGTAAGGTGAGCCTCGTCGGGAGATGTTACAAAACTTCCGGTTGCCCTCGCAACAATGTAACCTCTCACATCCAGCATTTTGTAGGTTTTGTTGAAAACGTCAGGCTCGTTCTCCCTTATCCAGACAATTTTGGAAATTGGGTCCTTCCCTGTCCTCGATGGCGCTCCACCAGTTAGGCGAAGGAACTTTATGAGCTTTGTCAGAGAGTACCCCTGAATCTTAACCAACCCCTTCCATATGTCCTCTGGCAGACCTGCAGCTCTCTCATCAAGCCACGTTATTATGTTCCTCAGCGCGTTGCCTTCCTCATCAACCGGAACAACACCAGCCATGTGCGCTCCGAAAACGATGGCGTCAGGATTCACCTTTTCTGCAAGAGGTCTGCAAACCTCAACAATGCTGTTCCAAAGCTTATCGGGATTCTTCTCGGCCCAGTGCTTTTTGGGATACTCCACAACAGCCTTTGTTGACTCAGTAAGCTCTGCTTCGAAATTTTTGGTATTAATTATGCCAGCCTTGATGGAGGTCGTTCCAACATCAACTGCAAGAATTGAACTCATCAAAAATATTTGGTGGCAAAATATTTATAATTTTCTACAATTAACTATAAAGCCCTAACTTTAAATACCTACAGAAAGACTTTGAGTAATGCTAAGACTCATACTTTCTGGATTCTTCGCATATGCCGCACTTAGCTGCGTTATTCCTATAATCCCCTCTTACGCATCATCCCTCGGAGCTTCTGTTCTTTTGTCGGCAATCGCAGCAGGAGTTTTTGCCCTGGTTCCTGCATTAGCCATGACTCCATTTGGCTTCCTCAGTGAACTGTATGGGAGAAGGCGTTTTTTGGTTGGTGGGGCTTTAACGAGCGTTTTTGCTTCATTCCTGTATCTGCAGTCAAACACCCCCTCACTTCTAATTTTTTCGAGAACTCTTCACGGTTTGGGAAGCGCTCTCTACGTCCCCTCTCTGAACGCTCTGGTAGCAGACATTTCGGAAGAGGGTAAAAGAGGTGAGGCCATAGGAAGGTTGCAGACCGCACTCATGCTTGGCTTCTTTGCCGGGCCACTTGCAGGAGGATCTGTTTCGGATTTGTATGGGATGAAATCTGCATTCATTTTGGCTCTCTTTTTCTCACTACTGGCTCTTTCTCTGCTTGTCGGAGTTAGAGATAGTTGCAAACCCAAAGATATGGCAAGACCCAAGCTCATCTTTCCGAAGGAGTTGGCTTCATTTTATGCCGTCATGTTTGTAGGAACGGCGACGTCTTCCTCTCTCGCTCTTTTCGCAATCCCATATTACGCTCCGGATATGGGACTTTCACCTCAGCAGGCTGGAATACTGGTGGCTGTGCTTTTCTTTTTCTCTGCCTTAATACGAATACCCGCAGGAATAATGGCTGATATGGCTGGAAGGGGTTTGGTTGCAGTCTTCGGGATGGCTGTCACTGCAATCGGGCTTTTTTCAGCTACAAAGTCAGATTTGATCTTCCTTTTCTTCGCCTCTCTGCTCTGTGGTGCTGGAAACGGGATTGTCAACACAGCAGTTTTTGCTGCTGCGTCAGACTACGAGAACAGGGGTTATGCGATGGGTGTGGCCAACACGGTTCTCAATGCAGGGATTTTTGTGGGAACAGCTTTGGCTGGCTACATGGCTGGATTTCTTAGCTACCAGAGCATGATGCTGACTCTTGCCGTTGTAACCCTTGCCTTTTCTCCTCTGACACTACCTAAACGCTTTGGCCGCATCTTTAAGGTTGAGAGATAGAAGGTATTGTTTTAAATCCCGCTTAAGGGTTGAAACCTCACCCTTTTTAGCACAGACCGGATAAATGACGTGCTTCCAGTTCTCCCACGGCGGCTGCATTCCGAGCTTCTCAGCGATTTTGTTAAGGATTGAATAGTCGTCAACCTTGTCCATCTTGTTAGCTGCAAGGAAAACCCTTGGGGTAACTTCATTCAGAAACTCAAACATCTCTATCTCGACCGGGATGTTACCTCTTCTCTCCCACCTCTCGGCGATTTCAAGGAAGGAGCTTGCATCGATTACCTCCACAGAGGCGACTATTCTTCTGGCATTTGTTTCAATGTATTCCACAACAAAGTCCTTAACCTTCTCGCTGAAACTCCTCTTATAACCGCTTACGTAACCGAATCCCGGCAGATCGGTGAAGATCACCTTCCCAAACTGAAAAGAGTTGGGTTTGATCGTTGTTCCGGGCTTCTTCCCCTTCCTCACCTCAACTTTTAGCAGAGAGGAGAATAATGTTGATTTCCCCACGTTCGATCTGCCAGCAAGTATGACCTCTTTTGCCTTCATGACTCAAAAAATGTAGAATGGCTTAATAATTAAATCCATCCAAGAATTCCGCCAAAGATTACAAGCAGTGCAGCATCGAAAGACAGTATTGCACCAGCCGTCATGGCCTGTTTTCTCGTCGAATCCATGTCGTAAACCCAGTAGGCAACAAGGAAGAACGGCAGGTAGCCTATCAAGAAAATAAGGACGGGCATTCCGGCGTTCCACCAGGGATATTCCCAGACGAGAACTCCAGCAGCATTGAGAATAACTTCAACAGCAACGCAGGCTGCAGAAAGCACAACCGCATAGAAAAACCTGTTGGGGATTCCAAGGACTCTGGCGTTTTTGTCTTCCGGAAGAAGTTTGGTCGCAGCAACGCCCATAATTGCGAACATCATCGAAATCTCGATATTCAAACCAATCAGGATGAGGTAGGCAGTATTTCCAGGAGCCATCCACACTGCAGCGTAGTTCGTGAAGTGGAAAACTAAAGCATTCCAGATCTCGTTGAACCAGTCCATACCCCAGAAGGCGAGGCCTGCAAAGACAGCTCTGTAGTTCTTCTTTTCCAACTCAACCGCATAGACATAAATCACAACCAGAAGCAGAGTGATGACATACCACTTGAACTGTCCCGCGTCCCTCAGTATAGCCAAAGCCTGCAAGGCAGAGTCAGTTGGCATGCTATGATTTGACATTTTATACTATTAAAAGATTTTCAATGAGATGCACCAAGATTCCCACTTGTACTTGGACCCTTCATCCGACTGATCAGAATAATTCATCGGCAATAGCCAAGCTTTAAAGCATCCTAAAGCTTAACAAAGGCAAAATTCTCAAAAACTACAAGTGTCCTCATACTACCAGCGCAATGATGGACTTTAAATGTACACTTCTTTTTCTCCTCGCTTATATATCCTAAAGATTCAACTACCTGAAATGAGAAAAATGGTCTTTGCAATTGCCATGTTAGTGCTTGCAGGAGTGGTAGGCTACCACTTAGTAAAAACCGAGAACGTCTCCAAAGAAATAACGTTGGAGAATAAAGAGGTTAACATCGAAAACCATGGTAGTGACACGGAGAGCGAGCCTGAGTCCATAAAAATACCTTACAGGATAGTCGATACCGCTCAGGAGAAGTGCTACGACAACTTCAGAGAGATTCCATGTCCCAATCCGGGGGAGCCTTTCTATGGTCAGGACGCACAGTATCAAGGATATCAGCCAAGTTACGTCGATAACGGTGATGGAACAGTTACTGACCTCAACACAGGGCTGATGTGGACCAAAACTCCGGACTGGAACAGAGATGGTGTAATTAACTACGACGACAAGATGACTTACGAGGAAGTTCTTGATTTCGTGAAGAAGCTGAACGAAGAAAAGTATCTTGGCTACGATGACTGGCGATTACCCTCGATAAAGGAGCTCTACTCCCTCATCCAGTTCAGTGGCATTGATCCGAGCGGGTACAGCGAGGGGAGCGGAGAGGGGCTCGTGCCGTTCATAAACACCGCTTACTTTGAATTCGCCTACGGAGATATCAACGCTGGAGAGAGGATAATAGATGCCCAGTTCCTTTCCTCGACGAAGTACGTGGGAAGAGTGATGAACGGCCAGGAGGCTGTTTTTGGCGTTAATTTTGCGGACGGCAGGATTAAGGGCTATCCCGCAACCAAAAAGTTCTACGTCCTGTTTGTGAGGGGCAACCCAGACTACGGGAAGAATGACATCGTTGATAACGGCGACGGCACAATAACCGACAGAGCTACAGGTCTCATGTGGGCCAAGGACGACAGCAGCTACTGCATGACGATGGGAGGAAGCTTTGGCGTATGTTCAGAAAATGAACGAGCAGAACTACCTCGGCTACAGCAACTGGAGACTGCCAAACGCGAAGGAGCTTCAGTCGATAGTGGACTACACTCGCGCTCCCGATGCTGTAGACCCATCAAAGAGGGGGCCAGCAATAGACCCGGTATTCAACATTACACCGATAATCAACGAAGGTGGAGAGGTTGACTTTCCATACTACTGGACGAGCACAACCCACGCCTCCATGCATGGCGGGGAAAATGCAGTCTATATAGCCTTTGGTAAAGCCCTTGGCTGGATGCAGACACTCGGTGGTGATTACAAGCTATTCAACGTCCATGGGGCAGGCGCTCAGAGATCGGACCCGAAAACAGGCGATCCAGATGATTACCCATATGGACGCGGCCCGCAGGGCGATGTTGTGAGAATCTGTAACTTCGTTAGGCTCGTAAGGTCAACTTAAAGTCCTCAAAGCCCGAACTCCTCAATGAACTCCCTTATTTTTTGATACTTCTCAAGGAATTTGAAGCCCTTGTCGGTGAGAGTGTAGTATCTCCTCCCATTTTCATCCTGAACTTCTCTCACGAGCCCCTTCTCAATTAACTCGCTCATGTACCGGTTGAAGTTCTGAGTTGAGAGATTGGAGTACCGCAGGAGTGGAGTGGGCAGAATCGAATTTCCATGCTTCCTTATTATTGAGAGGATGTCGTGGATGATCTCAAGTCTGTCTCTCCGCGTCATTTTACCACCTCAGAGCTTTTTAAGAACTCTGTACGCAATTACGAGAAGTACTGCCACGGAGAGTCCGTAGATAGTGAACCTCCATTCAATAGGGAGGAGGCGGAATGTCAGTGAAAGATTGAGCAGCCAGAAGACGAACAGAAGGATGTAGAGCGGGTAGGCTCTCTTCACCTTCCCGTCGAACCTGTAATGTCTGTAGTTGATGAATATTGCCATCAGCAAAAAGAGGATGAGGATAAGCTGAGATGTTACGAATGCGAGTGGTGACCTTGCGATTATAGATATTAGGGCTATAAGCACTGCAATGATGTGGATTAGAGCCTCACTCGGAATCTTCTCCAGCCACCTCCACAGCAGGCTGTAGATGTTGTAGAGGATAGCTACGGATCCCGAATAAGCGAGAAAGGCAACGCTGAACAGCATTAATCCTCTAACTCCCTCAAAGCTTAATTCATCCAACAAAACTCCTGAAGTAAACAGTAGGAAGGTCACAGACCTGAGAAAGTATGCGACACCGAGAAAGAGGAAGGTGTTTGAGAAAAAATGGAATCCTTTGTAGTCGGTGATCTTGTAAACCTCTCTCAGTTTGTAATAGAGGATGAAACAGAGCAAGAAGATTACCGAAAAGTAAAGGGCTTCAAAAGCGATAAACTCTGTTGGCGGCAATGGCTTGGGTGGTGGCATGCTGTTAATTTTGGACAGGTGTTTATAAACAAAATGGACCAAAGATGCACATTTTCATTTCTTCCTACTTATAAACCAAATCCTCAAAATTTGCACCGCGGAGGTGAGAGGAGGGTGGTTGTGGAGCAAATAAACGGTTGCATCGGATGCGGCACTTGTGTGAAAGTCTGTCCCACAGATGTCTTCCGGCTCGATTCGAAAAGCGGAAAAGCCATCGTCAAGTATCCAGAGGACTGTCAAATTTGCCACCTGTGCAGGCTGTACTGTCCGGTCGATGCAATAACAATCACTCCCGAAAAATCACTCCCGGTAATCGTTTCGTGGGGATGATGTGGAAATGAGGTCTATGAAAAAGCTTGTGGAAAAATACGGTTTCCTTTGGAAAAGTCTTCTATTTGTTTTTGTTGCTCTGATGATCTACTTGCTGGGAGATTTTCCGAGGCGAAATGCTTTGAAAGAGACCATTTCGTTGCTGACAATCATATCATTCATCCTAATGATCAACCAGTTCTACCTTACAAGAGGGTTCAGGTTTATAGATGGAAAAGGCAGAATGAGTGATATCGTGAGAATGCATAAGTTAATCGGTTACCTTTCAGTTAGCATTCTGCTGATCCATCCATTCTTGGTAGTTTTGCCGAGACAATTTGAAGGGGGAGTTAAGCCAATAACAGCTTTTTGGGAGATTATCTCTACCTACAACAATCCAGCTGTTTTGTTGGGAATTTGTGGGTGGGCTGCTATCTTGACAATGGCAGTAACTTCTGCATATCGGAGAAAACTTTTCAAAAATTACATTAAGTGGAGGACGTTTCACGGTGTTCTGGCCATTGTTTCTCTAACTATATTGGGATACCACGTTTTACTTCTGGGAAGACATTCGAACTTAGTGATGAAAGCTTTATACCTGGTTTTGATGGCTGGAGGGTATGTGACGATTGTCAGGACATACATTTCTGATATTAGGAGGGGAGATAAGTGGAGGATTCGAGATTCAAAATCAGTAGAAGACAGTTCCTTACCATAGCTGGAGCCACTGCTGGTATAGCTGCAATGGGTTATGCATTCAGGTGGTTTAGCCGCGAGCCGTTCATTGAAAACGAGTCGGATATTGATGAAGATAAGTTCACAGAGGAGTTCGTCACAACCGACGTCTTGGTAATTGGTGGTGGTATGGCAGGGTTGTTCGCTGCTGTAAAGGCTCACGACGCAGGTGCGAAGGTTCTGATAGTTTCCAAAGGGCGTCTGGGGTGTTCTGGACAGACACCGTTTGCGAAGGGATTTTTTGTTTTCGATGAGAAAACAAGTCCTTACACACTGGATGAGTACGTGGATGCCGTTACACGCTCAGCATTGGGCTCAAACAACCGAGCATATACAAGGCAGGTCGCAATGTACTCAAAAGATAGGGCTGAAGAACTCAAAAAATGGGGATTCTTTGATTCATCGCTTTGCCACAAACCTTTTCTCAGACCGATCAAAGAGAGAGGTATTGAAGTCAAGGAGCGTGTTATGGTTACACACCTTATAAAGGAGAATGGTGTGATCGCTGGAGCTGCAGGATTCAGCTTGGACGAGGAGAAGATTTACTTTTTCAATGCTAAGAGCGTGATTCTCTGCACCGGTGCAGGGGGATTCAAGCCGTACGGATTTCCCATTCGTGACTTAACGCACGATGGGAGTGTTATGGCGTACGAGATTGGCGCTCGGATAACAGGTAAGGAGTGGAACGATGGCCACACGACGCAAGCACAAAATCCGGCTGACTGCTACAGTTCATGGCATGGAATTTTCGAAAATAAACCATCCATAACTGGTGTAGAAGTGCATCATGACTTAGGAGTTGAACTGAACTACATAGCATACGTGAAAGGAGGACCGGTCTCTATGGGGGAACAACTTTCCCAATCTGACATCTCAGGAGGGCCATATGTTCCTGAGGAGTTCAGAAGAACTGCACCAGAGAGAAGAGAGGTCTCCATGGGGGAAAGTGGACCTCCTTCAGACATGAGACCGCCACAGGATGGTGAGCTCGGAAGAGGGGGTCCTGGAATGATGGGTGAAATCGTTGGTGGAGCCTCAGCCGGTTTGGCAATCCACAAATCAGAAGGGTTGGTGCCGATTAATGACAGATGCGCGACTGACATCCCGGGACTGTATGCAGCTGGTGATGCGCTCGGATCGCATCAATCGGGAGGGATATACACGCAAATCGGCTCCTCACTCGCAGGTTCGGCGGTGCAGGGAGCGATTGCAGGAGAAGAGGCAGCAAACTATGCAAAGCAGGTTGAGGTTCAGAACATTTCAGACTCGACAATGAGCAGCATAAGGAAGGAAATTCTCGCGCCCCTTAGCAGAGATTCCGGTTACAGTGCAGCTCTGACTTACGTCGAAGAGCTAAGAGACCATCACGTGCCGATGCTGGTTGCAAGAGACTTGCATGAGTTGCGTTTGGCCCATGAAACCAAAAACATGATAATTAACGCAGAGATGAAGTTGAGAGCCTCACTTTTCAGAGAGGAGAGTCGCTTAAGCCACTTCCGCCTTGACTTCCCCGATATGGATGATGAGAACTGGCGTGTTTGGGTAAACATCTACAAAGGATCTGACGGTGAGATGAAGCTGGAAAAGCAACCCTTCGGCTACTGGCCAAATGGAGAACCTATTGAGGGGTAAATTTTTCTCATTTTTATTGACTTCTGACATTTTCTCACTTTTACAATAAAATTCTGTCGCCTGAAGATGGATCAAAGATGCACATTTTCATTTCTTCCTACTTATATAACCGGAGTTCCTGTAATTGTTAAAGAAGAGGGGGGGTGATGCAAAGTGAGAAAAATACTGCTAGGATTGCTGGTTCTGGTGGTTGTAGGAGTCGCATCGGCAGCTGCCATAGAACACCAGCAATCTGGATTGCCAAAGCTGGAAATAAACGAGGATAACTTCGAGGAAGTGAAGGAAAGGATTCTCAGCGAAATTGAGATGAAAATAAGCAAACTCCAAACGCTGAAGGAGAAGCGTTGAGAGTGCGAACTCAGCAGATGAACTGAAGAGCATTATGGAGGAGCATGCGTTGGACAGAGCTAAGGAAATGTCATTGAGGCAGATTGAGAGAGCAATCGAGAGACTTGAGAAGAGCAATAACACCGATGCAGTTAGCAAACTCGAATCCCTGAAGGAGGAAGTTAGTCAGGCAACAAGCATGGAGGAATTGAGAGAAATCATGAAAGAGGTTAGAGGAATTTTGGAGGGTGCAGGACTCTCCACATATGCCAATGGGTAGCAGACTCGATGATAGAGTTTAGTTTAATTTATTTTATTTTTATTTTTTTGTTTAAAAGGATAGCAGACTTTTATCACCTGTCTTTATTTTTCTTTGGCTTGTATTTGTCTAATAATTCCGGCTATTAAATTTATTCTCGGAACTCTTTTCATGTAATCTCTGTATGCATCACCAAACTTTTCCATGTTTCTCTTTTCTTCTTCTATCATGGCAAGACACAATAAGACTATTAAGATTGCACCAACAGTCAAGCTGATCCAGTGTTGGGAAATAACGATAAGCGCAAAAATTATCAGTATATGCCCCAAGAATTCAGGATGACGGACAAGAGCATACATGCCACTTTCTACAAGAGCTTCTCTGCCATTACCTTCAATGTATCTTCTCTTTCTTGATTTGCTTGACCACAACAAAAAAGCGATTCCCAATAATAAAATTATCCATCCGGCGTAAAGTAGGCTCGCCAAATTGGCAGATTGTAAAGAAAAATAGTCGATATTATCAGAACTCCATACAGTCCGGCATATGCTATGTGGCCAAGCAGGTGAGCATGACTTTTCTTATGCATAATTTTCATCCTCCTGATTTTTAATTTTGCAGGCCTAGCATTCATTTAACATTCTGAACATATATAAAATTTCGCCTTGAGAAATTTGGGCAAGTGCGGTTGAAGTATATTGAGTACGAATGACTTTTAAGTTTCAGGTCAAAATCTCAGGCAGATGTTGAAATTCAAGATAAAGGCAACACTGGACAGAATGAGAGTTGGAGTGGTCAAGACAAGGCATGGAAGCTTTAAAACGCCAGTTTTCATCCCTGTGGCCACTCTCGGAGCCATCAGAGGGTTGGACAACAGAGATTTGAAAGACATGGGTGTCGAAGTTATCCTGGCAAACACATACCATCTACACTTAAGACCTGGAGATGAGCTTATCAGGGAACTTGGAGGGTTGCACAAATTTATGAACTTTGGTGGGCCCATTGTTACAGATTCAGGCGGTTTTCAGGCATTCTCCCTTGGCTACGGACTTGAGCATGGAGTTGGAAAGATCGCAAACAACATCTTCCTTGAGGGGTTGAAGGAGGAGAAGCTCAAGGAGGTGGAGAGAGAGAAGTTTGCCTTTGTAAATGATAGAGGAGTCAGGTTTAAAGACCCCAAATCTGGAAGGATCGTGGAGCTAACGCCAAAAAAGTCCATGGAAATTCAGTCTAACCTCGGCTCGGACATAATCTTCGCCTTTGACGAGTGCACATCCCCCCTCTCGGACAGAAAATACACGGAGAAGGCTCTGGAAAGAACCCATCGCTGGGCTGAGGAGTGTTTAGAATACTACGACAAAAGGCAGGCTTTATTTGGAGTTGTGCAGGGTGGTGAGTACAGGGATTTGAGGGAGAAGTCGGCAAAGTTCATGGCTGAGAGGGATTTTGCTGGATACGGCATTGGAGGGTCGTTGGGAAAAAGCAAGCAGGACATGCTCAACATTCTCGACTGGGTCATTCCACTTCTTCCCGAAGAGAAACCAAGGCACCTTCTCGGTATAGGTGCTGTTGAAGATTTGTTCAACTGCACGGAAAAGGGAATCGACATGTTCGACTGCGTAGCTCCAGCGAGATGGGCTAGGAGGGGGCACCTCTACGTCAGCCCGGCTGAAGGCGGAAATGTCAAGAACAAATTCAGAATACACATCAAAAATTCGTCCTTCACGAGAGACACGAGGCCGGTGGACAGAACCTGCGAGTGCCTCGTGTGCCAGAACTACTCCAGAGCGTATTTAAAGCACCTCTACAAAGCAAACGAGCTGCTTTACTTCCGCCTCGCCACCTACCACAACCTCTACTTTATCCTCAAACTTATGGAGAAGATAAGAAATTCCATAATCGAAGGGACTTTTTACGTACTTAAAAAAGAGTGGTTGGGAGGATAATGAGTGGATTTTCCGCCACATGGTCACGGTTGAGTTCATAATATTTCCTTCATTCTAATTTTTAATAATGATTGTATGAACGGAAATCAAACCGAAAGGCTCCTAGCGTAGAAAATTTAATATAACTCCCATACTTTCCTCTTATCACAAAAAACAAAAGGGGGTCGAGAAAAATGGCAGAGAATTCGGTGTTTGTTGGGAACAAGCCTGTGATGAATTACGTGCTGGCTGTGTTGACGCAGTTCAACAGTGGAGCGACGGAAGTTTCGATTAAGGCGAGAGGTAGGGCCATCAGCAGAGCAGTGGATGTTGCAGAGATTGTCAGAAAGCGCTTCCTGCCAGATGTTGATGTGAAGGACATTAAGATTTCAACTGAACAGATAGAGGGCGAGCAGGGAACCGCAAACGTTTCGGCTATCGAGATAACTCTCGCCAAGAAGTAATTTTTTCTCTTTTTCATGTTTAAAATTTTTGCACATGGCCATAAAAATATCAGGGCAACTCACAGAACCACTTTTGAAATAACGAAGAGCGAGCATTTAACACCGAGAGGAGATTGTATAATTGGTGTTGGAGCGGACAAAAGCCTTCTCGATTTACCGGAAAACTTGAAATCGCTTTTGAAAGCGGGGCATTCTTTCGAAGTTGAACTCCATCTCCCCGACTACGGTATCTCAGAAAAGGTAGTCGGGAAGGGAGACAGCAGCCTCACCCTAAGCCATCCGGAAGATATCGTGGTGAGGAAGAGCAACTACACCTGCTCCAGAACCTTGCTTGTTAGGGCAAACAAGGCAGCATGCGACTTAAACAGAGAAATGGTTGAATATTTAAAGGAGAAAAATACAGAACTCGTTTTCACGCTTCGGCCTTTGAAGGCTGCGGAAACGCGAGACTGAACAACACAAACACCGCAACCGATACAACCAATCCTGGCACAACTGGATAAATCCAGTAGACCTTGTAATAGTAAAAGTACCAGAGAACGCTCGTAATCACTGCAGCAACCATTGAGGCTGAGATTGCTGCAGAATTTGGTCTCTCACTGTAAAGGCAGGCTATTAGTGGAACGAGGAATGCAGAGGTTATTACTGAGAAGCTCACTCCCACAATCTCAACGATGACTCCCATGGGCTTAACTGCAAAAACCACAGGCACTGCAGCGAATATAAAGACAGCTATCCTCGTCAGGTTTAATGCTGCTTTTTCCTCAAGACTTTTCACGTTCTGCACCAAATCCCTTACAAAAGCTGTCGCTACCAAGTGGATCAGGGAGTTTATCGTTGACATTGCCGCTGCGATTATTGCTGTTAGAAGCAAAGCATTGATTCCGGCTGGAAACAGCTTCATTGCGATAAAGGGCACTACCAAATCCGTATCTTTAAGGAAAGCTGTAATATCATCTGTATATTTTGGAATTACAACCCAGCCGAATGGTCCGATGCTGAAAACGCAGATTGCAAAAATTCCGATAATCAGCGGTGTCAGGATCATCCCGTTTGCAATAACCCTGCTGTCCTTTGCTGCAACAAATCTAACAACAAGCTGTGGGCTGGCAAGCTGAGCGACGCTTATGGCAAAGGTAAGGCTCAGGACGAACGGGACGATCATTCCAGCCTTCAGTATCGGTGGAGGGCCGACTTTACCAATCTCAAAGAGAGCCTTTCCATCCATCCCTCCTAATATTTTAGCGTTGCTTAAGGCATCAATTGCAGAACTTAAACCACCAAGTGAGTAAATGAGTGTTAGAAAGAGGGCAACACCGCCAACGAGCACGATTATGCCCTGAATGAGGTCAGTCATCACCACCGCCCTGAAACCGCCAATTGCGGTGTAAACCATCACGATTAAGGCCGTAATCACGAGTCCTGTTGTGTAGTCCATTGACAGCATGACCTGAAGCAAGTTTCCGGCTCCCTTGTATATCGAGACCATGTAAAGTTCAAAAAATACAATTATCACCAGAGCAGCGATAACCTGGCTTAAAACTCCCGCCCTTTTTCTGAAAAGCTCTGGAATCGTTATTGCTCCGTATTCATCCGCAACCTTCTTCATCGGAGGTGCTATAACCATCCACGCCAGTATTGCGAACAGTATGTGGAAGAATGTCAGAAAAGCCGACCACTGAAAGCCAAGAAGGAATCCGGTTCCTCCCCCGCCAAGAAACGCCGCCGTGCTGAAATACGTGGCGAAGAAGGAGAAGCTCACCACTAACGTTCCGAGCTTCTTGCCGGCGAGGTAATAATCAAGCAAACCCTTGGTTTTCCTGTATTCGTAAACACCAATGAGTATAACCAATGCGAGGTAACCAATAAGCACACTCTCGATGATCATTCCACTCTCCTCGCCTTAAACAGCGCCGCGGCAAATCCAAAAATCATAAGGCCAATAGATGCGGCGTAAACAACCGCAATTACCACTTTATCACCCCCTGAAAAGTCTCTTAGCCTTACCCTCAAACCTCTCAAGCGATCCGGGCTGCATAACCTCAACTCTTGGACTGAATCCCAAGAACTCCTTGATGTCCTTCGCTACTTTCCCTGCAAGCCCGTTTTCACCTTCGAAAATCACCCTTATTCCGTTACCCACCTCTATCCTGTAGTGCCTAACGCCGTATGAGGCAAGAATCTGCTCGATATCACTCGGATAGAACTTGACACCCTTGTAAATCACCATATCGTCAGTTCTACCCCTTATCCGCTTTATCGTCATGTGCTCAATTCCGCATTCACATTTTTCCCTTGAAACAACAGCAGAAATCTCACCACTCCGATATCTTATGAGGGGCATCGCCTCCCTGTTGAGGGATGTGTAGACTATCTCTCCTTCTTCTCCGTCTTCAACAACCTCTCCTGTTTCGGGGTCGATTATTTCGACGATGTAGTTGTCCTCCCAGATGTGCAGACCATTACGGTGGGGACACTCAAAGCCTACTGTTCCAACACCCCCCATTTCTGTTAAGCCGGGGATATCGTATGCTCTGCATTCAAATGTTTTCTCAATCTGTCTCCTCATCTCTTCGCTCCATGGTTCAGCACCAAGCAGCATTTTCTCAACTGGAAGCTCTGCTGGACTGTATCCCATTTCCTCCGCAACCTCGGCAATCCTCAAAGGATAGCTCGCAGTCGCACACAGAACAGTTGTGCCGAAGTCAACCATGAACCTGACCTGATTTCTGGTGTTTCCGGCTCCGATAGGTATTACGAAGGCGTTTATCGCGTCTGCGGCAAAATGGAATCCAAAGCCTCCATTCCACAGACCGAAGGCTGGAGTGATCTGGATTACATCTTTAGACGTTATTCCTGCAAGGTGAAAATCTCTCAGAAGCATTTCCTTCCACTGCTCCACATCGTGGCGAGTGTAAGGAATGATTACAGGCTGTCCCGTCGTCCCACCACTCATCTGAATCCTTACGATCTTTTCTTTGGAAACGCACGCCATTTTAAGTGGATAAGCATCCCGGAGGTGCTGTTTTGTTGTCAAGGGAAGCTTGCTAATGTCCTCAGGACCTTTTACGGAATCTACATCTATGCCGTTATCCTTGAAAAGCCGTCTGTAAAACGGAGAGTTATCGTAAACGTACTTCAGAATACTCCTGAACCTTTTCCGCTTGATTTCATCAATCTTACTACGTGGGAAGTATATACCTTTTTCAACCTCTGTCATGTTAGTAAAGAAGGAGTCGTTGATTTAAAAGTCTTTCCCTTAATTTGGATTAAAGCTTCTTTTGCGAGACTATTCACAAAATATGGGAAAAATGCTTTAATCATGGAAATTTGAAAATTCTGAAAACCCACACCGAACAACCGTAAAATTCATAAGACTGCTGCTAAACCACATCTTGGAGGGCTCGTGGTCTAGGGGTTATGACGTCGCCTTGACGAGGCGAAGGTCCCCGGTTCGAATCCGGGCGAGCCCACTATTCTTAAAATTGTGAGTTTTGATGGATTTTTAGGTTTTAAGAAGTCCATAGGTTCGTTTATAGCTTTAGAAAATCGGTTTTTGGAATCTTATTTCAGAAATATACAGCTATTTCTTAAAAATTTTGATGCGTAAATCAACCCTTCTACGGTCGTTTTTTGCCGAAATCTCCCTTTTAAAGGTTGATTCAGAGTATGTTCCAGATTGTTCCATGTGGAACATAGGGCGTGGGATGGATGTAACGATAGGAAAATTTAGCGTTGAATGTTCCGAAAGGAAAAGAATTCAGGAAAGTAAGAAAAAACGTAGAGATGAAGTTCAATAAACATGAGATGTGGATGGAAAAGAGGGGATAACTATTGCTGCAAACCATCTATTCTGAAGATTATCAATCAACCCTTGCCCTGTAAGGATATTCCAAGGGCGTTATGCAAGAAGAAGAGAAGATGAACTTTGATGTTGCAAAGTTTGTGTGTGCACAACGAGAGAACAGGAGTATAACACTATCAAAAGAAGCTCTCAGGGAAATTATCATGGGTTCAAATACTGCAAGTTGGTTGCCAAGATGCATAAACTCTTTATTATATCTATACCTATATTTTGCAAATCGGTTACTAAGTTACCAAACTTGGTTACCAAGTAACCAACTTGCAAAAATTTCCCTAAAAACATGCAAGTTGGTATCCAAAACGCATTTTTTGGTGAACTAAGGAGGGAGGTTCTAAATGTCTCAAAAAGAGAAAATGTACATCCATGTGGATGATGAAGTATTAGAAGCTTTCAGGGATTACGTATTCGCCAAATACTGAACTCTCCATAAATATTTTGAAGAGTTATTAACTAAAGCTTTGGAAGATTACCTTAGAGATTCCCGCTATGCACACACACAAAGTTTGCAACACATACTTTCAAAACTAAGCAAAAAGCCATCTTCAATTTCTTATGGGGGGTTATGGGGATGAAGAGTGATTAAAGGGGATCAAGGGTAATCACCAGGGGATTGATAGGGTGATTCCTTGGTGATAGAAGTTGATTTATCGCTGATAGAGTTGATCACTGTTGATTTAAGGTTGATTGGCTTTGATTTGGTAGCGATTTAGTTGTTGAATAGAGTTGATTTAACGTTGATTTGGGTTGATCTCCTGTTGATTGACTTGTTGATTGAGTGTTGATAGGGGTTGATTGAGAGGGTGATAGAAAGTTGATTCAGATTGATTCGCAGTTGATGAGTGTTGATTGATTTGTTGATAGAGGTTGATTTTGCCATCTAAATCGGTTCAGCAGCAAATCAACAATGGGGGATTGATCAACAAAATCTGGCATTATCGGAACTAACCAGTAAAACTTCTCAGAAAACTAAAAATAATTGATTGAATTACACCATTTAATGACTCTTGCTGATTACATTGATATTGAGACAACAAGAGATGAGCTGATAAGAGCCTGCAAGCAGGCTGCTGATCTGATAAGAACAAGAGTTGATTACAAATACATTCTCGTTCTCCTTTTCCTGAAAAGATTAAGCGATGAGTGGAAGAGAGAGTACAACGAAGCTTTGAAAACTCTTCTCGAAAAGGGATTAAGCAAGGAAGAGGCTGAAAAGCTTGCCAAAGATAAATCCTTCCACAGGTTTGAGTATCCTGAGAAATATACTTGGGAAGAGCTGAGAAAGAACATTAACGAGTTGCCCGTTAAGCTTTCCGAAGCTTTAAAGCTCCTTGCCGAGAAAAATCCTGAACTGCAGGGAGTTGTTGACAGGCTCGATTTTCTTGAGTTTACGAGGCATAGGGATAACTTCGACATTCTTGCCCAGCTTTTCGAGCTTTTCAGCGGGCTCAATTTGGGAAGAACGAGTGATAGCATTCTTGGCGATGCCTACGAGTGGATTATAGGTTACTTCGCTCCACAAAAGGCGAAGGAAGGAGAGGTTTTCACTCCATCTGAGGTTGTGGAGCTGATTGTTAAAATTGTTGATCCGAAGCCGATGGATAGCGTTTACGATCCTGCTGCTGGCTATGCGAGGATGCTCATTAGAGCGTACGATTATGTGAAGCAGAAGTATGGGGAAGAAGAGGCGAAGAAGCTGTTTCTTTACGGCCAAGAAGTTAACCCCACAACCTACGCTATAGCGAAGATGAATGCAATAGTTCACGGTATAAAAGACATTAAGCTTGAAGTTGGGGATACGCTGAAGAATCCGAGATTTAAGGAAGGAGAGACGTTCAGGAAATTTGATATAGTAATAGCTAATCCACCATGGAATCAGGATGGTTATGGAGAGGAGGAGCTGAAGAAGGCGGAATTCTACGATGAGAGGTTTAGGTATGGCTTCACTCCAAAGCAATCAGCCGATTGGGCGTGGATTCAGCATATGCTCGCTTCTGCAAAGAAAAAGGTTGGGGTTGTAATAGATAACGGATGCCTTTTCAGAGGTGGGAAGGAGAAGCAGATAAGGAAGGCTGTAATTGAGGATGATCTGATTGAATGTGTGATACTGCTGCCAGAGAAGTTGTTTTACAATACTGGAGCTCCAGGAGCAATCATAATTTTCAACAAGCAGAGACCCGAAGAGAGGAAAGGCAAGATTCTGTTCATAAATGCGAGCAATGAATTCGAGAAGCATCCAGAAGTTAGAAAGCTGAATCGTTTGGGAGAGAAGCATATTGAGAAGATCGTGAATGCCTACAGGGAGTTTAAGGATGGGGATGGATTCTGCAGGGTTGTTTTTCTTGATGAGATCAAGGAGAATGACTACAATCTGAATGTTACGCTCTACGTATTTCCGCAGGAGGAGGTTGAGGAGATTGATGTTGCTAAGGAGTGGAGAGAGTTGAAGGAGATTGAAGGGGAGATTGCAAAGGTTGAGGAAAAAATTGCTTCTTATTTAGTTGAGCTCAGTTACAACGTAAACTAGGGGGTAATTTATTGAAATTAAGGATCTACGTTGACGAGCAGCATGAAATCACAGATAAGGAAAATGAAGTTAAGTACATGGCCATTGCATCATTCTTTCTTTTCGAAGAAGAGTTTTCTGAGATAGTAAATGATCTGATTAGGCTAAGATGCTTAAATGAGGCTTGCGATGATTGGTATTGGGACTTCAAAGATTGTCCGTTCAAAAATAATTGCAAAGAAGCATGGCACGATTTGAATAACTCTGAACTTCATTTTGTGAATTTACGTAAGAAATCAAGTAAATCGAAGCAAGAAATTTCAAGAAAATGGTTGAACTATTTTATTAACAGAAACAAACAAAACAAATCAATAAAATTTAACATACTCTACCTCAATCTAAATAATCTCGACATATCAAAATTCGGAAGACGTAGAGCAATCGAAATGGCACGAAAACGTTTACACTCGATTTTTTAGAAGTAACATAAAATACGGATTAAAGTTCTTCTCTTTTGGGTTCAAGGATAAAATCGAAATAAAAACCATCATACACGATAATAGTACAGGATTGGCATTTCATAAGTATTTCCCGAAAGACAATCTTCGAAGGCTTGAAGACGAATTAAAATCGGAGTTAAAGAAAAAGGTTGTTTTTCCTACTAAAATCATTTTTCTTGATTCAGATCACAAAAAAGCATCTAACGAAGAGGAACGGTTAGATTGCCAAGTTCTCCAACTTGTGGATCTTGTGCTAGGAGCAACAACACAAAGCATATTCTGCCCCTCAGAAGATCCATTTAAAAAAGAGCTTGCGTGGATTTTACGGGATCTTGTTGAACGTTTGTTGCTTAATCCTGCCAACCCAAACAGCTCTTTCAATTACCACAGAAGGCAAAATATTAGCTTCTTTCCAAAACACAAACTAGAGAATGCTAGAGAAATTTTCTCAGATGTGTACGGAAGTAAGTGGGTAGAGCGTAGAAAAGATTCTTTTTACAAAGTGCAAAAATTAAAACTTCCACCAAAACTTGACCAATCTCAGACGGAGCTTGGCAAATTTTTTGGGTTCTAATTGTATTCGCAATGGACGGAATGTTAAACAAACTACATGGGTTCTTCAAAATTAGCAGTTCAACCTCAATGAATTCTATACCACGGCAACAGGCTGAAAGCTTTTAAGTATTTTAAAACATATTGAGCTACAAAGGTGATTCACATGAGTGAGACTATAGAAATGGTTTACCGTGATGGCGTTTTTAAGCCTCTCAAGAAAGTTAAATTAAGAGAGGGAGAAGTTGTTAGAGTGGAGATCAAAGAAACGAAAAGAGTGACCAAAAGATTCTACACCAAGCTTGAGGAACTCAGGGGGAAGACGAGTAAAAGTGAGGGAGCTTACAAAACATTAGAGGAGATAAGAAATGCTCGTTATTGATACTTCCGTTTTTGTAGATTACCTTTTTGAGGAAGATAATAACAGAAATAAAACAGCAAATGAGTTTTTGAGTTCAATTGAGGGCTTAACTGTTTTTATACCCAAAATATTCCTAATTGAGTTAATTTCTGTTGCAAAAAGGCTAAATAAAACTCCTTTCCTTCAACAGTCCTCTTGCAGAGCTTTTCATCTTTGAATAACTCCTCTATTCTGAATTTCTTTCCAAACACTTCAACAATCCAGTTCTTCTTTACTCTCCCAATATATACAACCTTGTTTTCCTTTGCTCTCCTCAGAACTTCTTTCGTTGTCACAAAGCCATCCTACAAACTTCCCCACGTTTTTTTTGAAAGATGATCTATTATCTCAGCGTAGATTTCTGTGCTCTTCTTTTCCGGAGGTTTTATTTCAGTGTAGGCAGTATATACTCCTTTATCCGTGAACAAACAGCAGTTTATCTGTTCCTGAAGTATTTCGTAGCATTCCTTGACGTAGTTCCATCTGAGCTTTGCTGAGTAAACTTTTTCGCTGAAACGCCTTAAGAACGTCGAGTCTATTATTCCCGTAAGACTGATTCTTCCGTCAAGAATGTCGGGAAACAATTCAAGCTGGTTAAAAAGGAGATCTTCGATTTCTGTTAATCTTTGAATGTTTTTGATTATTGCCGTTCTATCTTTCCCGATTATGTCTTCTGATATGCTTTTAATCGTCCTGATTATAGTAAAAGTTCTTATCAGAGAATATGCAGTTAAATCCTCAGCAATGCTGAATCCCAACTCGTTCAGGGATTCTGTCATAAGGTTGTGTAGTAAACCAAGCAGGTATCTGACGTTCATCCAATTCTAATTTGCAGTTCATAAGCATGTTTTGGTATGATTATATAATAAATGCTTTTCGTTCACACCGTCAGTGTTTAAGAATCAAATTAAAATCATCGACTCCTGCAGCCTTAGACACTTCTACAAATTGCCTCTCTTTAATTGACATCACAGAACCTCTAACAATCCTTGCATATCTCACCCACCCTAACGCAACCAAAGCTAATGCGGAGTTGAATAATCCAGGACCTAGAGCTCCTACAATAACCAAAGCTAAGATGAGTTCGGGCAAAGCTAAAAATATGTCTATTAAGCAAACAGTTATTTTATCGGCAATACCTCCATAATAACCTGAGATTAGGCCTATAGCTATCCCTATTATCGCTGACAAGCCTACTATAACTAAACTTATACCTAGATCTATTTTTGCGGCATGGATTACTCTTGCAAACACATCTCTGCCTAGGTTATCGGTTCCAAAAGGGTGCTCTAAACTTGGAGGTTTTAAATTGTTTTGGAGGTCTATCTCGGTCTGTATAGTCCTGAAATTTTTGACTTTATAAACCCTACCTCTCATTCCCCAACACCTCATCAAAAAGCTTGAATGCAACACCTAACCTTGCCTCTACCGGCAACCTGCTCCAGAAAGCATCTTCTGGTGTTTGGAGGTAGTGTTTGGTGTCAAGGCTTTCATGGAATCTGACGTTGTTATCAGCTTTATGCCCAAAGATTCTACATGCCTTTTGAATCTGCTATCCATGCCTTTTTACCATTCCTTCTGCTCGAACTCACTTCCGTTGTCTGAGATCAGCTCTTCTAAAGGCATGATGTCCCAGTAATCTTCGACAAGCTTATCTACCAAAGCTATGCTATTAGCGGTGTTAGCATGCTGAAATTCTCCTGCTGCAAGGATCTTTCTGGAGGCATCGTCAATGATTGCACAGAACTTAACACCATTCTTATCGAACCAGTCAATATGCCCTGCTGACATCGAATGCTCTGTATGGTTTTCTTCTCCTCTTCTTCTTTGGTTCTTCTCTTGCTAAACCTTCCTCCAACAGAAATTTGTGAATGCGATTGTGAGGATGTGGATGCCATAAACCTGCTCTATCACCTTTTCGAGTCTTCTCGCTCCAAGCTTGTACTTTGCTTTAGCTTCCCTTATGATCTCTTTCTCCTCCTCGCTTAATTCCTTCACCTTCCTTCCCCTCTTTCTTATCGGTAAATACCCCCTATGTGTAAGCCAGTATGACCACACTCGCTTTACTGTTGAGATGCTGACTCTCATCTCAAACGCTATCTCTCTTTGCTCTTTCCTCTTCTCTTGTGCCTTACAATGTACCTTATCTTCCTCTCTGTCAGTCTGCCGTAACCCATTAGTATTTATGGTCTTGAGCAAAACTATTTATACTAAAACAAAACAACAAAATACATGGGTAGGAAGCGAATCTACGAAGTTGTGCAGCATATGCCAGCAGAAGAGCTCGATAAAAGGATTAAAAAAGAAAAAGATACTAGAGTTCTCAAAAGATTATACTTCATAAGACACCTTTACAGAGGAATGAGCGTTGAAGAAGCTGCCGAATTTGTGGAGGTTACAAAAGCAACAGGCTACGCATGGCTTAAAAGGTGGAATTCCAGAGGTTACGAGGGCTTAATTCCAGAATTCGGTGGAGGAAGACCATCAAAGCTAACGGAAGAACAGAAAGAGAAACTGAAGGAAATGCTAAAGAAAAAGGATTCCTGGACGACGAAGGAAGTTCAGGAGCTCATTGAAGCAGAATTTGGAGTTAGCTATTCTTCGTGGCAGGTCAGGAGAATTCTCAGAT
>JAPDIW010000045.1 GCA_029259415.1 Archaeoglobi archaeon | reverse complement strand
AAATCTGCTGAATTTGCTGCTGAGAAGGTATGCTGAGAGGGAGAGGTATGAGTCGTTTATTGGGAAGTTGGTTGGTAAGGGTTATATGGTGGAGGTGAAATTCCAAGTATGATGAAACAGGGCCAAATTTTTTAATTCCTCTTGTTTATTTTCCTCAATGTTTCGTGTAATTCCCGCTGTCGACCTCAAGGATGGCAAAGTTGTGAGATTGAGACAGGGAAAGGAAAATGAGGTAACTTTTGAGGCAGATAATCCAGTAGAAGTAGCAAAGAAATGGGTGGAGAAGGGGGCGAAGGTTCTCCATGTAATCGACCTTGACGGTGCCTTTCAGGGAAGGATGAGGCATGAAGATATTATTGCAGAAATCGCCTCATTTGCAGAGGTGCAGGTTGGCGGGGGAATAAGGAATTTCAAGGTTGCAGAGAGACTTTTCGATCTGGGTGTGGAGAGGGTTATTTTCGGCACTATTGCGGTGGAGAAAGTGGATGAGGTTAGAGAATTTGCAGAGAGTTGGGAAAGAAGGGTCATGATAGCCATAGACTCGAAAAAAGGCAGAGTTGCAGTAAAAGGATGGAAAGAGACTGCAAGCTTAACTCCAATTCAGCTGGCAGAAATTTACGACGACCTCAAAGTCTCCTTCCTCTACACAAACATCGACGTTGAGGGTCTTGTTTCGGGAATAGAGAGAGAAAAGATTGCAGAGGTCGTCAAGGCTGTAAGGAATCCCGTTTACGTTGCTGGCGGTATAACGAGCATTGATGACGTCAGGTTTGTTAAAAGGGCTGGAGCGGCGGGAGTTGTAATTGGCTCAGCTTTGTACACTAAAAAGCTTAAATTTGAGGAAGCAATAAAGGTGGAGTATGAAAAAGTTTAGCAGAAAAACTGAAGAAACTGAAGTCGTCGTAACCATCGGTGCAGAAAAGACTGAGGTCGATACCTCAATCCCATTTCTCGACCACATGCTGAAAACACTATCAAGGCACTCCGGAATTGCGATGAAGGTGAAGGCCAGAGGAGACCTTGAGCATCACATCATAGAGGATGTTGCTATTGTGCTCGGCAAAGCTCTGGCTGAGATGGAGAAAAAGGGTTTGGAAAGGTTCGGGGATGCGATAGTTCCAATGGATGATGCTGTTGCTATCTGCGGTCTCGACTTCAGCGGGAGAGGTGTGCTTGTGGTTGATGGGGAGTTCGGAGATGGAGAGATGAAAGAGGAGGATTTTCTGCACTTTCTCGACACGCTCTGCAGAAACGCGGGGCTTAACGTTTACCTCAGCGTTAAGGGAAAGAACTCACACCACAAAATGGAGGCTGCTGTCAAGGCAATAGCTATATCTCTGAAAAAAGCCTTAAAAAAGAGCGGTAATGACTACAGAAGTGCAAAGGGTGTTCTGGACTAGCCATGATTAAAGTTAGAGGCCTTTCAAAGCGGTTTGGAAGGAGAAGTGTGTTGAAAGACATAAATTTTGAGTTAAATTCTGGAAAAGTAGCCATATTAGGTTACAACGGTGCTGGCAAGTCCACACTTGCCAAAGTAATCGCGGGAATACTCAGGCCAACTGAGGGAGAGGTGAAAGTCTTTGGGAAAGACCCCTCTACATCTCCAGATGCAAGAAAAAGAATTGGCATAGCAACCCACAACCCCATGCTGTACGGTGAACTCACTGTCAGGGAGAATCTCAAATTTTACGCAAAAATTTACGGAAAACAGCGGAAAATAGAGGAGCTGGCGGAAAGGTTTGGATTTTCGGACTATCTTGACACCAAAGTTAATGAGCTGTCCAGAGGATATCTGCAGAGAGTTTCACTTGCAAAAGCCATTATAAACGACCCCGAATTGCTCATACTCGACGAGATAACGTCGGGACTTGATTTAGCAGTTAAAAAAAAGGTTCTGGATGTTGCTGAGAGTTTTACTGGAACATTGCTTTTCACAACCCACAATCTTGAGGAAGCAAAAATTTGTGATACATTTATAGTTTTGAGAAATGGAAGGCTTGTTTACAGTGGAAATAGCTTTGAAGATGCATTGGAGGTTCTCAATGAAGTTTCTTGAGCTTGCAAAGAAGGATTTGAGACTTGAGTTAAAAAACAAGTCGAACATAAGTTTAATGCTTCTCTTCAGCCTTACTGCGGCTTTCCTTTTCAATGCATCAATTACGGAGCCGGGAAGAATATTTTCCCCTCTCCTCCTCATCATTTTCTTTCTCACCGGAATGCTCGGCTACTCAGCGTCTTTTCTCAGAGAATACGATTCAGGCACGATTGAGGGGCTGAAGGCCTCACCTCTAACCCCTCAGGAGATAATTGCCGGAAAAATGGTTTTCAACCTCTTCCTCATGCTTGCCGTCCAGACATTCATCTTTCCTATCTGCTATGCTCTTTTCGATGTTGAAGGTAACTTTGCCCTTGCCTTTACTGCCTTCGCCATCTGCAATGGTGCTTTATCAGTCACCATCACCTCCCTATCCCCCCTGCTTTCTCATTCCAGGGCAAGAGAGATGCTCCTCCCGGTTATGCTTTTTCCCGTAATTTTTCCACTCATCAACTCAACAGTGATGATTGTTAATGCTGCGCTTGAAGGTTTTATTGACTTCGAAAGAATCCTGTTTGTTGTAGCCTACACAGGCATTATTTCGAGCCTGTCAATGATTACTGCTGATAGGGTTGTTTAGTCCCCAATGTCTGAATAATAAAAATTCCTCATCATTCTTATTGGTTAGATATAACATGTTTTTTAGTTTCGAAAGTTTTAAATATTATTATTGTTAATTACGATACATGTCGGAAAACCTGGCGCATGTGGCAATGAACACCCTTCTATGGGAAGCGGCCGTGATGCTGTTGGTCATAGGCTTTGTAGAGATGGGCATCGGGAAAAATGAGCCAAAGGACTTCGGTATCGTGCTGTTCTCTGGAGCGATAATGGAAACAATAGCAATGGTGTTTGTGATACTTGGAGGGGACATATTTGGGGCAACTGTTGCAGCAGCATTCATAATGCTTCTCTGGTTCCTCGGTATTGCTTTAATACTTGGTGGAACAAACAGAATGGCTATAAACCATGCGGTCTGGTTTACGGGTGTCCTTTTCCTTGGATTTACGTTATTTGCGTTCCAGATTGGACACATGACGTTAGCCGCGGCCTTGGGGCTTCTAGTTTTGGTTACGTGGCTCCTGTCACTCGCAAATTACACAGGAAACCATACCTTCGGCAAGGTAGCCGGAGCTCTTTCATTCATAGATGCGTGGATTTTCTTGGCAATGGCTTACGCAAACGTTGTCGGAATTGCATTGCCTTGAATATTCTTCTCTCTTTTTTATTTTTTGAAGGTAATATTTCCTACAATGCCTCATAAATCCAAAATTAGCTTCTAGTCAGAAACTTCATCACATCCTGCTTCGTAATTATCCCAACAACCTTCCCCTTATCAACAACGAGAACAGCGGGGTGCTCCATCAGGAGTTTAGAAACTGTATTAACGCTTTCTTCTGGGTCAACTGAAGGGAAAGGTTCTCCCATTATCTCCCTCACCCTTACGCTTTCTGCCCTCGAACCCTTTTCCAGCACTGCCTTTACGATGTCTGCCTCAGTTATCCCGCCAACCGGCTCATCGTTTTCCATTACCGGAATCTGGGATATCTCCTTTTCCATCATCAGTTCCGCAACTCTCTTCAATGAGTCATTCGGGAAGACGGAGATAACAGGAGAGTTCATCACAACCCTCGCCTCAACTCTCCCGCCTTCAATCTCTTCAAGAACCCTCATAATCTTTTTAACCAGAGAGAGCTTGGGATCGAACTTTCCAGCCTCAATTCTCGCTATTAAAGGCTGACTCACCCCTACAAGCTCGGCGAGCTTTTTCTGACTTACCCCAAGCTTCTTTCTCTTCCTTCTGATTTCCTCAATTTCGGGGAACATCAAATTAATTCTGACTTTTTACTAAAAAATCTGTCGTAGAGAAAGAGGTAAAACAGTATGTCTCTCGCATATCTTCCGAACTTTCTCGCCACCTCCCTGACTTTATCAGCACTCTGAAGCTCGCCGTTGAAGTACAGCCTAGAAACTGCCCTCCTCACCCCCAGATCATCTGCAGGAAAAACGTTCTTCCCCAGTACCATCGACAGAACCAGCTCTGCTGTCCACCTTCCAATGCCCTTGAACGACGTGAGGTACTCATACGCCTCATCCTCACTTGCCTTCCTCAACTCCTCAAGGCTCTCCTCCCTGGCAATCTCCAGAATTAGCTCGGCTTTCCTCCTGCTCAGCCCACACTCCCTCAACCTCTCCACTCCAGCCTTAAGTATGGCCCTCTGAGTGGGGAAGCTGTAGAACTTCAAACCGTTCCACTCAACAGTTTCGCCAAATTTCTGGACAACTTTTGCAGCTATTTTCTCCGCAACGACAAAAGAAATCTGCTGCTGGATTACAGCTTTGACGATTCCCTCAAAAACGCTCATCGACATCAGACCAGCCCTTCCAAACCCGTAAAACCGCTCTTTGAGCATTTTCAGCTTCTCATCGCCCTCCATGAATTCGTAAAGCTCCTCTGGATTTTGCAGGCCGAAGTACTCGACAAGCTTCTCTCTGATCGTTTTCCACTCTTTACTGGTGAAGTTCCCTTCAACAGCTATCGCTTTCTCTCTCTCAGGATAAGCAAGAACGGCAAATGCTTCGTTCTCCAGCACAATCGCCCTTCTCCAAATGCTACCCTCTACAACATCGGGAGTTGGAAGTTCCGGCAGCAGAAAGAACTTCATCTTAAGCTCCCAGTTCACCTCGCTCTCCAGCTCAATCCTCCACATGTTCACAACCTTTTTAATACGACTTTTAGTGCAGCCATTATGGATGACGTGGTAATAGGTCTTGAAGTTCACGTTCAGCTTAACAAGCTCAGAACTAAACTTTTCTGCTCATGCCCCCTCAACTATCATCACAGCCCTCCCAACACACACGTCTGCCCCGTATGCCTTGGAATGCCTGGAGCTATGCCGGTAGTCAACAAGGAGGCTGTTAAAGCTGCGGTCAAGGTTGCCATGGCATTAAATGCCGAAATTCAGCCCTTCACGGTTTTTGACAGGAAGAATTACTTCTACCCCGACCTTCCAAAGGGATTTCAGATCAGCCAGTACGACCGCCCCCTGGCTCTTGGCGGGCATGTTACAATTGAGCTTGACGGTCAGGAAAAAAGAATTCAGCTAAAGAGAATACACATGGAAGAAGATCCGGGGAAGCTGAGTTACAAGGGTTCCATAACAACAGCAAAGTACTCTCTTGTTGACTACAACAGAAGCGGGGCTCCTTTGCTCGAAATTGTCACCGAGCCTGTCATGAACTCCCCGAAGGAGGCGAGACTGTTCCTGAACAAGCTGAGAATGATTCTGGAGTACCTTGACGTCTTCGACGGCGATCTGGAAGGTGCGATGAGGGTTGATGCCAACATCTCCATCAGGGGGAGCGGGAGAGTTGAGGTTAAGAACATTTCATCCTTTAAGGGTGTTGAAAAAGCTCTTAGCTATGAGATAATGCGACAGAAAAACCTGCTGCAGAGGGGCAGAACTGTTGTTAGGGAGACAAGGCACTTTGATGAGGCCAGAAATATAACGGTCTCGCTGAGGAGCAAAGAGGAGGAGCAGGACTACCGCTACTTCCCCGAGCCAGACCTGGTACCAATTTTAACCGATGAAATCGTGAAAGAGGTTGAGGGAACTCTGCCTGAGATGCCTGAGGAGAAGAGAGAGAGGTTAAAGCGAGAATACGGCATTGGGGATAACTTTGCAAAAGTCCTGATTCTGGACGTAAAGATGGCTGACTACTTCGAGGAGGTTGCGAAGCACGTTGATCCAAAGCTTGCGGCGAGCTGGATTGTTGATGTTCTTAGGGGAGAGCTGAACTACAGAGGATGGAACTTTGCAAAGTGCTGGGAGATCTTCAAGCCTGAAGAGTTTTCAAAGCTCCTGAAGTATTTTGACGAGGAGAAAATAACGGAGAAAGGTGTTGTGGAGGTAATAAGAACAAAGCTTGACGAAGGTGGAGAAATCGACACGATAATTCAAAAGAAAGGCCTTTTTGCAATTCCCAAAGAGGAGATTATCAGATTCTGCAAGGAAGCTATCGAGGAGAATCCAAAAGCGGTTGAAGATTACCTGAGTGGCAAGAAGCAGGCTCTGAACTTCCTCGTCGGGCAGGTCATGAAGAAGACACGCGGAAGGGCTGATCCTGCGGACACGGCCAAGCTGATAGAAGAATTGCTCTCATGAAGCTTGCCGTAGTAGTTCCTGTTTCCCCCTTCGAGAGCGAGGAGATAATCAGGCGGAGCATCGAGCACCTGAAATCCCTTGATTACGATGATTTTGACGTTAAATTCGTTTATGTGATAGATTCCAACGGTGAAAGTGACAGTAGACCGGAAACAGCCAGAAGATTGGGGGTCGAGGTTGTTTTCAGGGAAGACAGGAGGGGGAAGAGGGCTGGAGCAATAAATGATGCTCTCAGACACCTTTCCGACTTCAAACCTGACTATGTCGCAATCTTCGATGTCGATTCGAGGCCTGAGAAGAACTTTATTGTTGAGTGCGTCAAAGCTCTGGAAAACTGCGAGGATTGCTACATCGCCTCAACTAAGAGATACATCAGCAACCCGATTAACCTCGTCTCTGAGACGGTGGAGGCAGAGTACTACTTGATCAACTTTCTTCTTGGAAAAAGCAAGTTCAGACAGTTCAACGGGCTGATTGGGGTTTTAAGGGCGGAATTTTTGATGAAAGAAGGGTTGAATGAGTCGGCTGTTGCGGAGGATGCAGACTTTGCGACGAGAATGCACGCGAAGGGAAGAAAAGCGGTGTTGGTCAAAACTTCCAGGATTTATGAGCAGGCACCAATCACCTGGAAAGACCTCTACAACCAGAGGAAGAGGTGGTACTACGGGGGTTTGCAGTTATGGCGCTACAGAAAGGAGATGAGAAATGCCTCATTAGGTGTAAGGTTTTCGTGGTACATGGCCCTCACTCTCACATTCATACCCATACTCTACTTGCCTCTCTTACTGCTGTCACCTTTCCTTCTCATTGCCTACTTCCGAAAGATTTCAAAGGTTAAGGTGACTCTCGGCCTGTTTATCCACGCTCTTATGCTTCAGTACGCAGCGGTAAAAGCTTTGTTCTCCTTTGTCAGAAAAAGAGAGGTTGAGTGGGGAGCGATGCAGAGGGTGGTAGAGTGAGGAAGCTTGCGCTTTTTTTGCTTTTGATCACAGCAGGAATTGTGGCGTCCTCAGCCAACCAGTTTAGTGTCCAGATTTTTACAAAGGGTTACAACGGCACGGCGGAGCTGAACATACTTGGAGAGAACTTTTCAAAAGTTGAAACGGTGAAAAATGGTTCAGTTTTAAGTTTACCACCAGGAAACTACACCCTGAAGCTTTTTGCGCTCAACAAAACGTTTGTCGAAGATCTGAAACTTGATGGTAACAAAACCATCACCTTCAACCTGCTGTTCACCAACAAAACGGAAAATTTGAGCGTGATTAGGCATGTAATCATCCAGCCCAACCTCGAAGTGCTGGAGATAATCCTCATAACAAATTCAGGAGAGGCAAACTTTGAAGGCGACATCGCAATTCCACTCCCCCAGCATTCTGGTCTAGAGATAACGGACTCATCGCTTAGTTTTCTCGATTTGCTTAAAGTTGACGGAAAACTTATTCTGGAGAAAATAATCGTTCCCGCAAACAGCACGGGTGATGTATCAATCACTTACAAGCTGACAAAACCATTTTTCTCATTAGCTACCAAAAATCAGACGATCCTCGTCCTGACGACTCTTCCGGTCGTCAACCAAAGCAACGTGAGTTATCTGGGAGTTAAGCAGTTCAGCGGTGAGGATTACAGCGTTTACCGGTGTGAATCGGACTGCACACTCGAATTCAAGGCAGAGCCTGAAATAAGAGTTGACAAAACATCAGCAGTCCTTATCATTGCAGCATCTGGACTGCTTTTCCTGTATTTCTTCACCAAGAGGGGTGGTTGGGAGTGATCAACCCAACTTTTTTTAAACATGAAAAGCAACCAATTATATGGTTTCAATAAAAGAACATCTTGAAGAGCTTCTCGAAACCTTTGACTATAGCGGGGATGTTGAGGAAAGGATAAGACTTCTGAGGGCTGCAATAGGGAGAATAAGCAACATATTCTACGGGACTGAGAACGAGGAGATTTACGCTGATCAGGTAAGGAGAATAAAGTTAAGGCTGAGAGAGCTGAGAGAAAATTATGCAAACTGCAAAGACGATTGCTGGAGAGAGCTCATGGACAGTCTGGAGGAGCTGAGAGATCAGATTGAGAGGCTCGCCATAAGAGGAGGAATCCTAGAGCAGTAATATGAAGGTTGACGATATCGGCAGTTTCCCGCTTCCGAAAGGGATTACGAGAGACTGGGTGGAGAGAAACCTCGGCACAAAGGAATACGAGGAAATGGTTCAGAGAGCTTTCATGATGAAGGCAAAGTTTCTCGACGCTCCCACCTACCCGCAATTCAGAGATATGATAAAAATGTTCATCGAGCCGATAAAGGCCTTTCAGGAGGAGCCCTACCTGATTTCTAAGAATAAGGCCGTGATACCTGAACTTGAGTACGTGGAGAAAATAAAAGCTGATTCGGTGAGAGTCTGCATCACAGGCCCGTTCGAGCTCTACTACAAGGAGTTCGGAGGTGTGATTTACGAGGACGTTCTGCTGAACCTTGCAGAATCAGTAAGGCGTTTCGTTGAAAACGCTGCCAGATATGATAACGTCGTCTGCGTAAGCATTGACGAGCCGAGCCTTGGATTGGCTCCAGACCTTCAGCCGGATGAGGAGCTACTTCAGAAAGCTCTGGAATACAACATTCCTCAAGACGTCCAGATTCACCTGCATGAACCACTCTACTACGAAAAAATCCTGGAAACATCCATTGACGTCATTGGTATCGAGTGTGCAAAGAAACCTGAGAACATGGACTTTATCGACGCTGAGGTGGTGGCTTCTGCTGAAAAAAAGCTGAGAATTGGTGTTGCAAGGAGCGACATAGACGGAATAATCGCAGAGTTCAACGCCATGCACGGGGTTAACGCCTGGGGGAATGAGGAGTTAATCTCCCTCGCAATCCAGAAGGTTGAGCCTGTGGAGAAAATCGCTGAGAGAATAAAAATGGCCAAGGACCGCTTTGGAGAGCTGCTTGCTTACATTGGTCCTGACTGTGGGCTGTTCTCCTTCCCATCTCAGGAACTCGCCATCCAGCTGCTGGAAAACGTGAGAAAAGCGGTGGATGAGGGCTGATTATGGATGTCGCTGCTTACCTCAGCTTCTTTCTGGCAAGCTTCACGACGCTGTTCATAATAATCGACCCGCCAGGAAATCTACCGATTTTCATAGCTTTAACAGAGAGGTTCAGCGATGAGTACAGAGAGAAGATATCGAAAAGAGCCACAATCATCGCTTTCCTGATTCTCTTCGTCACAATGGTAACGGGCGGGAAAGTTCTCGACTACTTCGGTGTTTCGATTAGCAGTTTAAAGATTGCGGGCGGAATACTACTCTTCATCTCCTCAGTTGACATTCTCCTCGGTGGAACGAGGAGAGAGGCTTACAGAAGAAGAGCCGAGGAAAGCATAGATATTGACTCAATAGCCGTTTTTCCTCTCGCTTTACCGCTCTACACAGGTCCAGGAGCGATTACGGCAGGAATTGTACTTTACTCACAGGCAGGAGATGTAATCATGAAGCTACTCGTGGTACTCAGCGCTGCTCTGGTTTACCTAATCGTCAGGCTGAGCCACATCTACAGCGCCCCTATCATCAGGCTGCTCGGCAGGAGCGGTGCGGATATTGCAGCAAGAATACTCGCCATATTTCTGGCTGCGATTGCCGTTGAGTTCGTCTTTGACGGACTTGCAGAAAAATTGATTTCAATGGGTCTTTAATATAACCTCTGACCTGTCAGCATCGCTCTTAATCATTTTTGCGAGGTAAACGAATGGCGTATCGAGAGCTGCGACTATGAACTTCATTATGTAGGAAGTTACGAAAATCTCAGCTATAAGCTCCCACGGGAACACCTGCTCCCAGAATATGCCGAAGCCGACGAAGGCAATCCATGTAAATACCGCATTGTCGATGAGCTGTGAGACCATCGTTGAAGCGTTGTTCCTGAGCCACAGAAATCTTCCCTTTGTCCTTCTTTTCCAGAAGTCAAACGCCCACACGTCGTGTAACTGCGAAACCAGGTAGGCTGTAAGGCTTGCCACCGTTATTCTCGGCATGATGCCGAAAATCTGCTCAAGTGCAGGGCTGAGAGTGTCGCTTTCGTCGGGTATGAAAGCTAGGCAGATCTGCATGAGTAGAGTGAAGACTATGAGGACGAAGAATCCAACCTCAACAGCCTTCTTAGCCTCTCTTTTACCGTAATTTTCGCATAATATGTCTGTAACGAGGAAGGTTGTTCCGTAAACGATGTTGCCCATCGCAGTAACCAGACCGAAGAACTTTATCGTTTTCATGACCTGAATGTTTGCCAGAACTATCGCCATCGCCGTCCAAGCATAGAGTCCAGTTCTGCCAAAAATTCTGTAGGCTATTATTATCCCCGTAAAGCTTGCCAGCAGTAGTGCAAACCATAGCAGCTCGTTATGCATGGACGAAATTACCATTTTGACGTAAAAAATTTGTGAAAGTGGGAAGGCAAATAGAATAATTTAAATACTGTTGATGACAATAGTAATTGTAATGATGAATCTGATGAATGACCCTGAATCTCTCAGCAAGATTGTAGAGAACTCGTTGGTGGGGTTAATAATAGTTGACGAAAATTTGAGGATAAGGTACGTGAACAAGGTTGTGGAGATGACCACAGGCTACAGAAAAGATGAAATTTGCGGAATAGACGTTTTCGAACTCGTTGTTCCCGAACATCATGAGAAGGTTGCCAAGGCGTACAAGAAAGGCATAGGGGGTAAACCCGTTTTTCTTGAAATCAGCTACCTGACCAAGAACAACGAAAGAAGGTGGGTCTGGGGATACGTTCTACCCATGAAAATTGGCAATGAGCTGCTGGGGGTCGGCAACTGGATAGACATTACAGCAAACAAGGTGCTCCAGAGCAAACTGAGAGAGAGCGAGGAGTTTCACAGGTCGCTGATCGAGGATTCCATCGCGCCTGTCGCAATTATCCAGAACGGTGTTTTTGCTTATGTGAACAAAGCATTCGAGGAAATTACTGGTTACAGAAAAGAGGAAATAACTGGCAAAAATCCATTCAAATTCATTCATCCGGAAGACATAGATATTGTTGCTGAGAAGTATCAGAGGCTTATTTCCGGAAAGAGCGATGTTGAATCCCACGATTTCAGAGTTCTCTCAAAATCGGGAGAAGAAGTTTGGGCGAGAGTAAGAGGTACCAGAATAACCTACAAGAACGAGCCGGCTGTGGCAATCACAGGCATTGACATAACGGAAATTAAGAAGAGTGAGGAATTTCACAGATCTCTGATTGAAAAATCTCTTGCTCCAATTCACATCGTCCAGAATGGTAAAATCGTTTATGCAAACGAGTCATTCGAAAATATAGTTGGTTACAGAAAAGATGAAGTTTCCTGCATGGAAAATCTGGGCTTGCTGATTCATCCCGAAGACAGAGAGTATGTTTTAAAGAAATACAGGAGCATAGAGACTGGAGAAGAAGAATCCAGCGATGTTAGTTTCAGAATAATAACAAAAAGCGGAGAGGTCAGGTGGGTTACCGCAAGGCTGGTAAGAATAAACTACCAGGGCAAACCTGCCGTAGCCTCTACTGCAATGGACACCACCGAAATCCACACGCTTACGAGTGAGCTTGAGCGCAAGAGTGATTACCTCTCCCTGTTAAACAAAATGCTCAGGCACGACATTCTCAACGACCTGACTGTTATAAGGGCAGCTATCGAGGTAAAGGATGATGGGCTTTTTAAGACAGCCATGTCAAGGATAGATAGAATTTCAAGGCTGATTTACGAAGCAAAGAACCTCGAAATTGCCGGGGATGTCAGAAAAGAAATTAACCTCGCCGAGGTTGTGAGAGAGGTTGCAGAAAGTTTCGAAGAGGCAAACATTAAACTGAATCTCGAAGAAGTCAACGTCATCGCTAACGAAGGAATCAAAACCGTCGTATTCAACCTTCTAAACAACGCCGTCAAGCATTCAGGAAAATCGGATGTTGAAATAGTTGTGGAAACGCATGCCGAGAACGGATGGGGGGTTCTTGTTGTAAAGGATAACGGGAAAGGTATCCCAGACGAAATCAAGGATAAAATTTTCGAAGAAGGTTTTTCCTCTGGATGGGGCACAGGAGTGGGTCTTTACATCGTTAAAAAAATAGTGGAGCTTTACGGAGGAAGCATAGTGGTTAAGGACAACGAGCCAAGTGGTGCTGTGTTCATCGTAAGACTGCCAAAAAAGTTCACAGAACGATGTGCTTGATGTGCTCCGGAATGTCCTCGTCCCCCTCATAGCCAAGGGCTTTATTAACCGCATGCCTCGCTATGTATCCCGCTATGTGGAGCAGGGTTTCATCGTACTCGTTGTCTCTCTCCATGCTCGCCGTGCAAGGATAGCTGTGATGAGCCTCGGCAATAACATTCCAGAGCTCCCTCATCTTCCCCTCTTTCACCTCAGTGAAGTCAAACCCCCTCAGCTTCACGCCGATGTAGTAAGCACATCCGCAAGGCTGGGACCTTGAAATCCTGACGTAAGCCTTACCATCCTCCAGCAGCTCGATCTCGAACTCCGGATAGCCAATTCTCATCTCCTCAATCATCCTGTTGATGACCGGATGCTCCTCATTCGGCCTTAAGTTGCAGAAAGGTTTGGGTGCTGCAAACTCAATTCCGAGTTCATCACACTTCTCCTTGATCTGCTTCGCCAGTCCCGGAGAGCACCATCTCGACTCCTCAACGGGGACTATGAGAGCTTTAACCTTCCCCTCCAGCTTCTCAGGCAGCACTGCAAGAACGTCAGGATGAAGGTTGATCGCAATCGCAATGTCGGCTTCTGGAATGGCCTTGGGCAGGAAGTCCTCCGCATTTTCGATGAAATCTGGCATTGTCTTTGGATCCGGCATGGAAAAAACGGCGATTATGTTCTTGGAGAAGTTGTATAATCCCTCCTTGCACTGAGTGCAGCCATCAATCCCGCATGCACCGTAAGAGGGACAGGAGTTGGGATAGTTCATCAGATTTGCCACAAATCTTTCTCCAAAGAAACCGTGCTGGAACACTATCAGTTTGAGGTCTGACTGGAACATGAAATTAGAATTGTTTGAGGGGATATAATTGTATCCCCGAAAAACTTCGAAAGATTAAACGAACAGACTAACCTCCACTTCCCTGAACTTTCTGTAGTGCTCAACTATCGTTCTTCCATCGATGAACGGTATGCCCTTCTCCTCGGCATACTCCATAGCTTTCTCCTTCGTCAAAGCCCTGCCAGTTTCTGCATCAAGCATCTCGCAGATTGCAACTGCAGGAGCGATTCCCGCCATCTCTGCGAGAGCAACACTGAGCTCAGTCTGTCCAACCCTTTCGTAGGTTAACTTATCTGCAGCCCTAAGCAGAGCAACGTGCCCCGGACTCCTGAACTCGCTGCCAAAATCGACTTCTTTGCCCATCATTACTTCGTCAACAACCTCCCCGATTCTCCTTATCGTCAAAGCCCTGTCGATATCAGTTATCCCCGTAAAAGTGTCTCTGTGGTTCACCCATAGGGAAAAGGAGCTTCTTGAGTCGTACTTTATGTCATCCGCATCTGCAACTTTCTTTATTTCCGGCAGTTCCTCACTCGCAACCCTTAGAACGTCATGCATGAACGGCAATCCGAGCTTCTCTGCTGCAACCGGGTGTATCGCGACGCAAATCAACCCCCCTCCATCAATCCTCATCATTGCAACCTCTTCCTTTCCCACATGGATCGCAGGGATTGCTATGTCCGTCTCCCCCTCTCTATCCTCGAAGTCGTAAATCAGCACGGGTGAGCCTTTCCTGAATGCTCTCAACGATTCCTCAAAGTCGAGTATCATAAAATCACCTCCACCTCCACGAAGTCCCCGTCCTTCAATCCGAGCTTATCTCTAAGCTTTACGGGAGAAATTACCTCAAGGATTTCCGACGGGTAGTGTGTCCTTTTCGGAATTACTATAGCACCCTCAATACCGTTAATCCTGCACCTGAATGCCTTAACCTCTCCAAAGGTTCTGTCCTCTGTCGAGAATCCGTCAATCAGAATCCCTCTCTCCTCATCAAGCCTTCTCCTGAAGTACATCTGCTCCTTCGGAATTCTGAGGTTGAGCGTGCCGGGATAGGGTTCGAAACCCAGCTTCTCCTTAAACTGTTTTTTATATCCTTCAAGCGAGACGTAGTATCTCCCCTCTCCAACCCCACTGAAAACCTCTCCCTTTATCTTAATCGTTCCCTCGTCCTCGAAAATTTTCTTGTAGTCCATGTACTCCTTGTAAAGGAGTTGCTTTCCCTTCTCCGTTATAACGACGAACTGTCCATCTTTCGTGAGTGTGCGGTCTATCAGCCCTTCATCCTCAAGCTCTTTCAGCTTTCTTGCCGCGGTCTGAAGACTTTGACCAATACGCTCCGCAAGCTCCTTCGAGCTTATCTTCACAACTTTCCTTGTTGCGTTCATCATTGCCAGGGATTTGAGGACTTCAAGCATCTCATATGTGAGAAGCATCTCAGAAAATTTAAAGGTTTTTATGCCTAATCAATCGTTTCGAAAGAAGGTTTTTATCCTGAAAAACTAACCTTCTTTGTGAAAGTAAAGATTGAACTATACGCAACCCTGAGAGAAAAGTACGGAAAATCCATCGAAGTTGAGTGCGATGGCACTTTAAAGGGAGCTTTTATTGCTGCTTCAAAAAAACTGGGTGAGGACTTTTTGAAAGAAATTTTCGACGAAAACGGGAATTTCAGAAATGACAGGATAATAACCGTCAACGGAAGGAACATAAAGGACGAGATGATTGGGAAATTGAGTGAAAATGCCAGAATAGCTGTCTTTCCACCGGTGGCTGGAGGATGAGACTAAAGAAGCTTCAAATTGAACCAACAACTTTCTGCACACTCGATTGCAAGTATTGCCATCGAAAAAATGTCCCTCTAAGAGACTTTCCCCTTGAAGCTCTTGAAAAGGTGGAGGGTGTGGCCAAGGAGTACGTTATCTACGGTTACGGAGAACCACTGCTGTATCCCGAATTTTTCAGGAAAATTGAGGGATTTAACGGGAAGATTATAATCAGCACCAATGGTATGCTCGACTCGGAAATTCTCGATGTGGTGGATAAAGTAGGAGTGTCGATTGACGTTAACGATAGATTCAGAAGAGGGCTTGAGGTTAACAGGGCTGTTGGACTGCTCAAAAAGCTGGGTGAGAGAGGAATTGCAGAGGTTGTCGTAACAAGGGAGAACCTCGAACTCCTCCCACAGTTCTTCGAAAGAATAGCTGAATTTGGTGCAGGGATGCTCGCAACGAACGTTGTTGCATCAAATCCTGCAGTTTACGAGCAAGGGGTTTACTTCGAGGGTAGCAGGATAACAGTTGAAAAAGTGCTCGGACTGGACGAGAGCATTCTTGTTGAGGCTATCAGGGACTGCTCAAGAGGTGGAGGTGAGTCTCTCAGAAGATACAAGCACTTGCTGAAGGATGTTTACTCGAAAGGTTACTCCATCAACCTTCTCTCCATATTTGGTAGAAAGGACAGAATCGAGATGGCTTTCAGGGCGGAAGAGGTTTTTGAAAGATTGAGAGAAACGGCAAGAGAGTATGGTGTGGAGCTTATCGAACCCTCATTTTTCGGGGATTCAAAAGCGAGAGAGTGTCCTTACAAAAATTCTGCTTTTCTGAGAGTTGATGGAACAATTTCGAGCTGTATGTCCTTCGCATACACCCACAGCGAGTACGTTAACGAGCATAACAAGAAAATTGAGGAGTTCACTGTTGGTAATGTTCTGAAAGAGGATGTTGATGATGTGATTGATAAAATGGCCGATTTTGAGAAACTCAGAGGGGATATGGAAAACTTTCCGTGGTGTGCCGACTGTCCTTACGTCGAGGGTTGCTGGTATGCTGAGACAAATGTTGACTGCTACGCCAACCAGCCTTCATGCAGCGAATGTCTATACAGCAGCAGAATAGCGAGGTGTCTGCTTGGGGATTAATTTGTAGAAGGTTTGTAACAAAATCAATAGGTAATTAAAAGTAATCTCAGAGTCTCAGTTCTGAAGATCCCGACTTTTACCATGGTGTTCGATAGCAGGAGGTAACTTTAGGAAGTCACAGTTGGGAAAAGCTCGACAAAATTATTTAAGATCAATTTACAAAAATATGACTTCTCATCACTCTATCCGATATAGCAGAAGCTCTTACGCCACCGTTAACGTTTTATTTACGAGAGGAGCGAAGTTGATAATACAGCATGAGCAAAACATCCAAACCGATAGACTGGAAGAGGACAGTTGAGGACATGCCAGTAGGTATCGCTATCCTTGATCAAAGTGGAAGGGTTGTGTACTACAACAATAGGTTGCCATACAAAACTGGAGTTGAGACAGACAACTGGACAAAAGATCCTTTCTCACTAATCCATCCCGACAGCAGAAAAGTGGCGCTTGAAGCTTTCAAATATATCTTGAAAGGGGAGTTCGACAAGTTACCGAACCCTCTCCTACTCAAAGCCATAAAAAGAGATGGCTACCAGTGGGTTGCGATCAGGGTTAAAGCGGTAGATGCTGGTGAAAAGTACACCGTGCTCACTTTCACTGACATTACAGAGCGAATGGTGATGCAGAACAAAATCAACAATTTGCTGGATTATCTCAAACTCCTGAATAGCATAATGAGACACGACTTGCTTAATGTGTTCACAAGTATACACCTATATGCTGATCTCCTGAAAGAAAAATACGACTTAGAGTACGTTTCACAAATTGAAGCAAACGTGGAAAAGGGCGTAGAGCTAATTAAAAAGATAAGAACTCTTGAGACTGCCGGTGATGGGCCAACAGGCACGTACAGGATAGGTGATGTCGTTAAAGAAGTCTCCAGAGGTTATAACATCAAGATTGAGATGAAAGGTGACGCCGAGGTTATGGCTAACGACGGAATTTACAGTGTCTTTGAGAATCTCCTCAGCAACGCGGTAAAACACGGTGGAGCTAACAAGATAACCATTGAAGTGTGGGAAGAAAACGGCAAAGTGTCCATAAGAGTAAAGGACAACGGAATAGGAATCCCTGAAGAACTGAGAGACAGAATCTTTGAAAAAGGAGTTACATCAGGAATGGGTAGCGGACTGGGCATGTATATAGCCAAAAAACTGCTTGAGACGTACGGAGCAACAATCAAGCTCGAAGACAGCAAAGAAGGGGCTTCTTTCCTTATAGAATTTCCGAAATAAACTTATTCAATCGTCAAAGACAATAAATGCTAAAATTAATTATTTTGTATTATGAGTTCCTACCGCTGGGTTGTTCTTGGAGTGTACATTCTCGCAGGTATCGTCTCGCAGGTTATGTGGATAACTTTCTCGCCCATTCTGCCCATCGTGGAGGAAATCTACGGCGTGGGGGATGCTGAGGTTGGACTGCTCTCCGCAGTTTTTCCGATTGTCTTCATAGTTCTTGCACTGCCTGTGGGATATTATGTGGACAGAAGGGGGTTCAGAAGGGCAGTTCTGATTGGCAGCGCCTTTTTTGCAGTGTTTGGATTGTTGAGGGCGTTTGCAACTACATTTGAAGCTCTGCTAGTATTTCAAACTCTAACAGCCGTCGGGCAGCCTTTCATTTTCAACAGCATATCAAAGCTCGTAAAAAGCTGGTTTCCCATCGAGGAGGCGGGACTTGCAACTGGTCTGGGGAGCATTTCACTCTTCATTGGCACGATTGTTGGCCCTGACTGTTAGCACAGGCTTCAAAAGCATGCTGCTGACTTACGGTGCTTTCGCCTTCATTGTGCTTATTCTGTTTTACCTACTCGGCAAGGAGGCAGAAGGAGGGTTTGAGGAAGAACACAAGCTCAGAGAGTACCTCAATGTACTGAAAAACAGGAACGTTCTGATCCTCTCAATCATCGCCTTCGTGGGGGTGGGATATTCACCGCATACCTTACATGGGTTGAACCGGTTCTTGAAGAGCATGGATTGGATGTGGAAACAGCCGGGCTGACAGCCTCAGCTTTCCTTCTGGGCCGGAATTTTTGGCAGTATATGTCATACCAGCGTTATCGGACAAAGCAGGTAAAAGAAAGCCATTTCTTTACCTGTGCTTCATCCTGTCCGCCATCCTGTTCTACGCTCATACCGCTGCAATTGGTATGGGAATGGTGGCAGCAGTGCTGTTCATACTGGGATTCTTCTTTATCTCCGCTCTTCCGCTTGCTCTCGACCTCTCCGCCACGTCCGTTGGAGAGAAATTTGCCGGGACTGCCAACTCATCACTATGGCTCTTCTCCCAGGTGGGTTCAGTGGTGTTGATTGCCGGATTTGAGGGCATGGCGAGAGCCGCAGGCTGGGATTCAGTCCTTATTCTTTCTGCAGCACTTCTCGTTGTGTCCTTCTTTCTTGCTATGCTGCTCAAAGAGTGAAGTCGAAGGCTACCTTAACTGCCCCACTTTTCCTTTTTCAATTGCAGCCTTCAGAGCTTTCCTGTAGTCCTCAAGTGGGTCAGAAGTTGCGATAAATCGGCTTTCTGGAGAATGTCGAGTGCAATGCCAAAGGTATCCTTTCTCTCCCCGTTAAATCCCTCAATCCCACACCCAAAGGTTCCCAGAACGGTTAGCTCTTTAGCAAACACCGGAGCCCAGTCCACGTCCATCTTTGCAACTGTTCCAGCAATCACCACCCTTCCAAGCGGTTTGGTAATTCTTAGAGCGGTGTCAACCGTCTGCGGTATTCCCATGCACTCGTATGCAACATCCACACCACCACCAACGAACATTGGTCTATCTCTCGGCGGTTGATAGACTCTACCTCCCATCATTTCCGCAATACTCTCGACGGGATTCTCCGTTACCACTTCATCAGCCCCGAATTTCTTCGCCATTTCCGCCTGTCTCTCGCTGATGTCAATTCCGATTATCTCACCTTTAAAGCCAAGGTGTCTTAGCGCAATAATGGTGCAGATGCCGATAACTCCACATCCCACCACCGCAACAACCTCATCATCTCCTGGAAAGCTTCTAAGGGCTGAGTGGATTCCTATGGTCAACGGCTCTGCAAACACCGCGTTCTCGTCCTTAATGCTGGCAGGAACGTTTACAAGCTGAGAGTTGTGGGCAACAAAGTGCTCAGCCCAACCTCCACCAGTGTCTCTGCATATACCGGTGAAGATGCCGGGAAAGATCCTTCCTCTGTCCGTGTTGTGACAGACTGCAAAGTGTCCTTTTCTGCAGGCTTCACATTCCTCAAATCCTCTTACTCTACAGCAAAGGGCAGGGTTTACAACAACCCTCTCTCCTTCCGAAACGTTCAAGTTGTTTCCAACCTCAACAACCTCTCCTACAACCTCATGGCCAGGAACAAATGGAAAAGAGGTTAGAGGAGCTAAGTAGAAGCTCTCTTCGAGAGTTATGACTCTCAGATCTGAGCCGCATATCCCGCAGAGGTTTGTTTTAATCTTAACCCAGTTCTCTCCCGGTAATTCCGGTTCGGGATAGTTTTCGTGGTATTTCAGCATTGACAGCGGGCTGTAGTAAACACTTTTCGTGATTCTTCCAAGCAGCAGGTTCAGCGCCGCCTTAAAGAGGTTAAGGTCAACTACTAAGGCCTTCATTCTACCGGAGGCGGATTGCAGCCTTCGAGCCACACAATCGAGAGGGTTACTAAGTCAGGCGGTGAGAGGTTTGCTTCCTGCGAGATTTTCACGTCCAGCAGGGCTGGCTTGTCTGAGGTCTCAACCTTGTCAAGGGCGGTCGCAATGTCCTCAGGCTCCTCAACCCTTGCCCGTACCATCCCATTGACTTCGCAACCTTATCGTACCTGTCATCCTTGAAATCGACTCCAATGAATCTACCGCCAAACGCAGCCTTCTGCGAGCCCTTGATCATCCCCCAGCTGCCGTTCATAACGATTGCCGTAATTTTCACACCTTCCCTGCTCGCAGTCTCAAGCTCCTCCATTGTGAGGCCGAAAGCCCCATCGCCTGCAATGAGGTAAACCGGCCTGTCTGGGTTTGCAAGCTTTGCTCCAATGGCATACGGCAAACCTGTGCCGAGATGCCCCGAATCAGCAGCCCATAGGAACGTGTTGGGCTCGTAAATCCTGTTCAGATAAGAAGCCCAGACTGCCGTGTTGCCGCCATCGACACAGGAAATCGCGTTCCTTGGATAGAACTCCCTGACCTCCTTAATCACTCTCAACGGATGAACTGGCTTCTCTCTGCTTTCTGCCAGATTCAGAAATCCTTCCAACCACTCCTGCTGCATTTTCCTGTAGTCTTTAAGCCTGTCAACCGGTTCCCTTCTCTCACCTTTCTTTTTAACAGCCTCAATCAAAGCCTTAAGCGTCTCCTTTGCATCACCCACGATTCCAACATCAACGGGGCGGTTAAGGGCGATCATTTCAGGGTCGATGTCGTCTGAATCGTCTTCTGCTGGTCAGGGTCTCCCCACGCAGGCGGTCTTCCCCAGAAGTCCAAGTCTCCCATCTTGCTTCCCACAACTAGGACTACATCAGCCTCGTTCTGGGCCATTATTGCTGCCGGACTGGCTGGAAGAATGCATAAAGGATGATCTTCCGGAATGGCTCCTCTCCCACCCATTGTGGTCGTAACCACCGCTCCCAGATACTCTGCAAGCTCCCTCAGCTCATTCCATGCCTTTGCTCTCAGAACTCCAGTGCCTGCGTGGATGAGTGGTCTTTCAGCATTGTAAAGCATCTCTGCAGCCATCTCCACAAGCTCTGGGTTTCCGACTGGAGGTTTCATCGGTCTGTAACGTTCAGGAGGGTAAACCTTTGCAAAACTTTCCTCGTTACCGTTGTAAAGCACGTCTGATGGAAAATCGAGGTGCACCGGCCCGGGTCTGCCCGAGAGGGCAACCCTTACTGCCCTCTGAACGAGCTCAGGAATTCTTTCCCAGTGTGAGACCACAGCATTCCACTTCGTTATTGGCTTGAAGAGGTGGAACTGGTCTAAAGCCTGCATGGAGCCGTGGTCCGGGTAGCTCTTCCACGTCTGGTTCTGTGCTGTAATCACCAGCATTGGAACGCTGTCGGCGTAAGCGGGATAAACTCCGGGAACTAAATCAGCCCCACCCGGGCCAATTGTGCCAACACAAACCCCAATCTCACCGCTTGTCCTTGCATAGGCATCCGCCATGCTTGCTGCAGCCTGCTCGTGCCTGCAGTTGATGAATTTCATTCCGTGCTTCTCCCCAACTCTCTTTATCGCATCCAAAAAGGTCAGAAGCTGTCCTCCCGGAACCCCGAAAATGTACTTGACGTTCTCTTTGATTAAACACCTTACGAGCAATTCTCCTCCAGAAATCTGCGCCATGTTTAGATTTATGATTATAATTTTAAAAAGTTTGCCAAACGATAAAAAATCCAAAGTTCTAAAATCTATACTCTTTCATTCCAGCTTAGTGACCTTACACAATGTTTCACTCTACACGTTTCCCATTATAGCTCTCTGAACATCGGGGAAATTATTAGCTTCATACCATTTGCTGAAAAAATGCAGCACGAATAGGTGATCTGGATAACATCCTGAGCAGATAGTGTATAACACAAACTACCCATCGTCAATTGGGTACAGAAATTCCAACATAGCAGATTGTATTTGGGCTACAAACTATGAAATGGTAAATTAGACTTCACTAACAAAATTAAAAAAATTAAATTCATTATTAAAAATTGAAACTCAAAACTCAACGCACTTCAAAATAAACTGCTGGAACGCTCTTTACAGCTTCACTTTCAGCCATGTACACGGTGTGTGTTGTTCCCGGATATGAATAGAGTGCCAAATCTATGTCGAACGCCACAACGTTGTCATACTCGAAGTCCACATCTACAAAGAGTCCGATGAGTTCTGCAGCAGTTGCTGCTCTGCCAGATATTTTGCCTGCAAGCACCAGAGCGTCGATGAATTTGAGGCAGTCGATGGCGAGGTGGTCTGTGGTGAGGTCAAAGACGTTGAATAGGTAGTAAGGATACGTCGAACTCCTTGCAGTGTAGCTCCCCATATAGTTCCAGCTGTCAACAGGCACCAGTCTTGCGTTTGGCGGTTTGGACGTTCCGGCAGTTATGGTTTCAGGATAGAAGTCCTTTACGTATACGTGCTCCATTGTTAGAATTGGGTCGTCATCGAGGTAGTAGACCCACTTCTCGTAGCGGTATCTGACATTCATCCAGATGTAGCAGTCATCACCGACATCAAAACCGCAAATATCGCTTCCACTATTGTGCTTCTGAATTATATTGTACCCCGCCACGCTCCATGAATTGATGAAGGTGTTTACAGCGAAACCAACTTTCAAGTATCTGCCGTAGAAGAAGTCCATGACGCCCCATGTTGAAGAATCGGGCTTCACGTAGCTCAAAACGACAGGCAGAGTGTACTCGTAGTAATCCTCGATAGCCCAGTAGAGGTCACTACTGAGGGGTTGAGGCTGTTCGAGCTTTGAAATGGTTTTCTTTATCCTCTCATCCTTATTGAATTTCAGCTTGACTTCTTCGCTCCTCAAATCATCCCAATCAAGATTTACGCCTTTAACATCCACACCATTCTCCGATACTGCAACAAGAAGAATCAAGGGCTGTGAAAGTCTTCCATTTTTTCTGTATTCATTCATCCAGGCTGATTTAGCGCTGCCCAAATACAACGCTAAACTCTTCTTTCCCGCAACCTCGTATTTACCCGCATGCCTGAATCCGTCAGGGAATAGAACGAAGGTATGAAGCACTGCTTTTTCAGGACTGTCGACAGTTACAATCGCCGTGTTCTCCATCAGAACCTCCGCATAAACGGCGGTTCCAAGAAGTGTTATTGCAATTAGTGCTGCTATTGCTTTGCTCAAAATCATCACCTTCCTTGGATATTGAATATTGACATCAAATGTTAATAAAGTTTATTGACTTGAAAAGTTAATTGTTAACTTGATATTACAACTGTTAACAAGTTTGGGTTAATAGTTCATACACTATATATATAAATTGAAAAAATTTCTGCTGTATTTAACTCGTGTTGGAACCAGAATAGACTAGCCCGCAAATTTACATCTTGCCGCCTCGCTGCCTGAGAATCTTTGTCCTTATATAGAAACTCCCCTCGACCCGCTGTGGTGGAAAGAGGTGATGTTTGGAGTGCTGGACGACAGCGTTGAAATCGAGAAGGGCTACGCAAAGCTTCCCGAGAAAAATGGACTTGGAGCTGAGCCAGATTACGAAAAATTGAAAAATTACAGGATAGCCTGAAAACTTCAGCCGTAGCCCACGAAAGGCTTTGTCTTTACCTGCATCCTTTCCGTTTTCATCCTCTCCTCGAACCTCTCGTAGAAGTTCAGCATTGCCTCGTTGACGCTCGGCTTTATCTTCTTCAAAGCCTCAAGGAAGTGTCTCATCTCCACCTTCTCTGCGTTAATGTTCTCCCTGATTGCCAGCATCACCGCCTCCCTGCATATTGCCTCTATGTCCGCACCAACATAGCCCTCTGTGAGTTCAGCAAGCTCTTCAATGTCAACGTCGTCTGAGAGCGGCATGTCCCTCGTGTGAATCTTGAAAATCGCCAGTCTGCTCTTCTTATCTGGTGGTCTGACGTAAACAAGCCTGTCAAACCTGCCGGGCCTCAGCAACGCCGGATCGAGGATATCGGGTCTGTTGGTCGCACCTATAACAACAACCCCGTGCAGCTCCTCAAGCCCGTCCATCTCGGTAAGCAGCTGGTTTAGAACTCTCTCAACAGCCCTGCTGCCCTCATCTATTCCTCTCATCTGTGCTATGGCGTCAATCTCGTCAAAGAAGATTATACATGGAGCGACCTGTCTCGCCTTTCTGAAAATCTTTCTCACCGCTTTTTCACTCTCTCCGAGCCACTTGCTCAGAATCTGCCCGCCTTTAATGCTTATAAAGTTCGCCTCGCTCTCATTCGCCACGGCCTTTGCTATCAGCGTTTTTCCCGTTCCGGGTGGGCCGTAGAGCAGCACACCCTTCGGAGGTTTGATTCCAAACTTTCTGAACTTCTCCGGGAACTTAAGAGGCCATTCAACGGCTTCAATTATCTCCCTTTTAACGTCTTCAAGTCCTCCCACATCGTCCCACGTAACCTTTGGAATCTCCACAAACACTTCCCTCATCGCTGACGGCTCGATTTCTCTTAAAGCTTCCATGAAATCATTCCACGTAACCCTGATTGATTCGAGTAGCTCCAGCGGAATTTCGTCCTCGTTGAGGTCAATCTGAGGTAGATATCTCCGCAGAGCTTTCATGGCAGCTTCTTTGCAGAGAGCTTCAATGTCCGCTCCGACGAACCCGTGTGTTTGGTCTGCAAGACTGCGCAGCATCGACTTCGTTATCTCGACCTCAAGCTCGTCGATGATTTCCTGCGGTAAAAGGTTTTTCACAGCAGCTCTGACCTCCTCCTCTTTTTCCAGATTTTTAACCTCATCGTAAAGGAAATCGAGGTTTTTAATCAATTCTGGATCATCAATCTGCCTCTTATACCTTTCAATTGCATCGAGGACAAATTCCCTGCTGTATTTAGCCTCCAGAGGCATGTTCCTCGTGTGTATCTGGAAAATCTCGTATCTTCCCTCTCTGTCGGGAACTCCAATCTCAATTTCCCTGTCAAACCTGCCGGGCCTTCTCAGAGCCGGATCAACAGCATCAATCCTGTTTGTGGCACCGATGACTATAACCTGCCCTCTCTCCTCAAGTCCATCCATCAAAGTTAGAAGCTGTGCCACAACTCTCCTCTCAACCTCTCCGGTAACGTCCTCTCTTTTCGGAGCGATAGAGTCAATTTCATCTATGAATATGATTGACGGAGCGTTTTCCTTCGCCTCCTCAAAGATTTCCCTTAGCCTCTGCTCAGATTCACCGTAAAACTTGCTCATGATTTCCGGACCGTTAATGGTGAAGAAGCTCGCCCCAATTTCGTTGGCAACAGCTTTTGCTATCAGCGTTTTTCCCGTTCCAGGCGGGCCATAGAGCAGCACACCTTTCGGCGGGTCAATTCCGAGTCTCTGGAAGAGTTCTGGATACCTCAAAGGCAGTTCTATAACTTCTCTTACCTTCTGCAGCTCTTCCTTAAGACCTCCTATGTCCTCGTACGTGATTCCAGCCTTCCCGAATCTCTCGAAGCCCTTCGCCGGCCTGTCCCTGTAAACGACTTTCGTGGTTTCATCGATGACAACAGGCCCTTTAGGCTCGGTCTTGACTGCAACAAAAACCACAGCCTGATTCTGCTGGTTGTACCTCCCAAATCCTGAGAGTGCTGGGGAACCAACGAGCGGTACTAAATCACCCTCAACAACCGGCCTCTTAAGGAATTGATGCTTGAGATACTCCCCAATATCAACCCCGTAAATCCTCAAGTCCATCTTCTTGAGCGGAGCGAGTATTACGGTTTTTGCAGGCTGATAGTCTACTTTCCTTACCTTGACAACATCTCCAACACCAACTCCTGCATTCTCCCTAATAAACCTGTCAACTCTGATGATGTTCTTCCCCCAGTCCCTCTTCGGAGCCCTCCATACTTTTGCAACGGTTTTCCTGGCTCCTTCTATCTCAATTATATCTCCGGGGGAGATTTGAAGTTTTAACATCGTATCTGGATCCAATCTCGCGATTCCTCTTCCTGAATCACTCGGATACGCCTGATTTACTTTTAGCGTGATTTCCATATTATCACCCATCAACCTTTTTACACCTAAACAGTTTTTATTTTAGAGATAAAAAAGGCTTGTGGTGATCTGATGAAGGTTGCAATATTCGATGCTTTCAACGGGGCGAGTGGGGACATGATTCTTGCTTCACTGCTCGGTGTTGGGATTGATGAAGAGGAAATTAAAGAAGTTGTTAGTTCTCTTGGCATTGACGTCAGCTTTAAGGTTACCAACGTTAACGTTAAAGGAATAAATGCTAAAAGGGTTGAGGTTGAGGAGAGAGGTGGGGAAAGGAAGTTTGAGGACGTTCTAAAGATAATAAGAGACTCAAATCTTGAGGATGAAGTCAAAGAAAATGCTTTGGCGATTTTTGAGATCATAGCCAAAGCCGAGGGGAAAGTTCACGGCAGAGATTACAGAGAGAGTGTTCTTCACGAAGTTGGGGCTGACGATGCAATTTTCGATGTTGTTTGCTGCGTAAAGGCGTTTGAAAATTTAAAAAAAGAAGGATACACCTTTTTCGCAACACCAATAAGAGCGGGTTCTGGATTCACCGAGTTCTCTCACGGTAAGTATCCCGTTCCCGCTCCTGCAGTGCTTGAAATCCTGAAAAGCTCATCCTTGGAGTTTATAATGGACGACGAGGGTGAGCTTTTAACGCCAACAGGAGCAGCAATTTTGTCGCATTACTGCAAACCGCTAAAACCCTTTCCGATAAAGGTTACAGAGGTCTCATGTGGAGCAGGAAATAGAGAAACCAATGTTCCAAACGTTCTGAGGTTGATCCTCGGTGAGACTGCTTTTCACGACAGCGTTGCAGTTATCGAGACCAACGTAGATGACTTGAGCGGTGAAATGCTTGGTTACGCGATGAGAAAGCTATTCGAGAGAGGCGACGTGCTTGACGTGGTAATCCTTCCGGCTTACGGAAAGAAAATGAGACCTGTAAGCATTTTAAAGGTCATCTCCCCCATGCACAGGTCAGAGGATGTTGCCAGGGAGGTTATGAGGCTCACGGGAAGTCTGGGTGTCAGAGTTATGCCTGTACACCACAGGGTGATCTCGGAGAGGAGTGAAGAGGCAGTGAAGGTTAAAATTCGCGGTAAGGAATTTGAGGTTAGGGTGAAAAGGTCGCATCCCGGATTTCTGCACCTTAAGCCAGAGTTTGACGATGTTGTGGCAATAGCAGAGGATTTAAACATTCCACCGCATGTCGTTTATAGGGAGATCATGAAGAAAGTCGACGGTGCGAAAGATGCTGATTCCGAGCGGGAGTAAGTGCATAGACTCGCTTCTCGGTGGGGGAGTTGAAACTGGGACAGTTACTCAGATTTACGGACATGGAGGTACGGGCAAAACCACTCTGTGTCTGATGCTGGCTAAAAATGCTGCAGAGCAGCTCAAAGTGGCTTACATCGACACTGAGGGGCTCTCAGGAGAGAGGGTGAAGCAGATTTTTGGCGATGAAAAGCTTTTTTCCAACGTTTTTGTTTATGAGGTTTTCAGCTTCAGACAGCAGGGAGTAGCAATTAAGGAGGCGGAAAAGCTCTGCAGAAGTGAAAAAGTAAAGCTCGTTATCGTGGACTGCTTCACCTCCTTATACAGAAGTGAGCTTGAAGATGAGAGAAAGCAGATTAAGATAAAAAGGGAGCTTACATCACAGCTCACCTTCCTGCTCGGCATTGCGAGAAAGTACGACGTGGCTGTTGTGATAACCAACCAGATGTACACAGATGTAGCTTCAGGAACTGATCGCCCGCTCGGCGGGCCGAGTCTTGAGCACCTGTCGAAGGTCATAATTGCCCTTGAGAGAAGTGATGAGCTGAGGAAAGCAACTCTAATAAAGCACAGGTGGATGAAAGAAGGAAAAAGCTGCTTTTACCGGATTACCGAGAGAGGTATAGAACCTTAGTCACTTCAGAAGGGGGAGGCTGCCTGTCACCTTGTCAATTTTCTTCTCCTCGTCAGGCCCGATTACAACAGCGGTAATCGTTCCAGGTGGGATTTCCGTCAAGCCTGCGTCCTGCACAACTCCGGTTACAAGTTTGAGCGATTCCGCTTTGTACTTGACTGCAAGCAACTCTTCAAGGCTTTTTACCCTCAAAACGACTTTCTTCTGCCCCTCGTCAAGCCACTTCTTCCTCAAACTGCTGCCGGACTTGAGGTAGCCAATAATAGCCGCATGGGCTACCTGGACTGCAAGCTTACCCCTCGATAGCTTCAGGTCGTCTCTGACGACGATTACCTGCTTCAGGACCATTACTCTTCTTCCTCACCAAACCCATACGATTTTAGCTCTTCAAGAGTTACGGGCTTCGACTTCTCCTCAACCCATTTACTCCCAATCTCCCTCGCTTCCTCTTCGTCGAACTCACCCAGAACAATTTTTCCATCCTCCACAGATTTTATGCTTTTTTTGGGAACCGCAAGAAACTCCGAGCCGACCTTTACTATCAGGTAGTCGCCATAAACGTCTATGCTCTCCCCAAAGCTCTCTTCACCCTTGAAAACGTACATGCATATCAAATCCATGCCCAATGTTATTCTCAATCTTAAAAGCTTTGCTCTGGGGACAATTTAATTTTTTACTTTAAATTGAATAAAAAGTGGGAAAATAAATCAAATCAAAATTTAAGAGTATTTCTCTATGATGTCCTTCAGGTATATCTTGTGCTGGCCGAGCTTTCCTCCATAGTTGCCAGCTGAAATCCTCACAACTCCGTCAATTCTGCTCACGACATCCATGCAGACATACATGGCCTTCTCAACAGCCTCCCTTGTTATTCCGTTGATGACAATTTCAGGAATCGATTTGACACCATCGGGAACTTTCGAGTCTGGGATTTTGCCTTTCAGCGTTGGGCAGAAGTAGTGGTTTGTGCTCGGCCCCATTTCCGGATACTTGGTTTCGGGCTTGCTTCCGGCAGAGCATATGTCGAATGATGTGATGACCCCCTCGATCTTCTTGAGTGCCTCAACCGCCGCCTCTCCCGCTTCCAGAGCTGCTTCCTCACTCTCGCAGAAGTACCAGATGTTTCCACCCGCTATGCCTTCAGCATAACCAATGTAGCGTTCGATAATGAACTCCCCGAACATTATCGGCACTCTAATGACTTTCCTGCCCCACATCTCGTCCTCCCACTCATAACCATCTCCGCACCTTCCCACGTTGATTTCGGCATCGAAAGTCGTTTCGCTGTCCGTGGCGTTGAAAACTCTGGTTGTTGGGACTACAAGAATCCCCTGCCTTATTCTTTTCCCCATCTCCCTCATCAGCACGTCCAAAAACTTCTTGGACTTCTGAACCCATATCTGACAGATTGCCCCCAGCCTCCCGTCAGGAGTTTCCTGAGGGGACAGCCACAGCTCCACACCGCCCTCAGCCTCTCCAAAAACTGTTGAGGGCAAAGCAGTAGCGGAATAAGCAGCTTTCTTCAGCAACCACTTGTGCTTTGCAGTTACGAGAATTCTCGAATAGATGCCATCAAAAGCCTCACAGTAGGTGTCGTCAACCGGCACACCGTTCAGCTCAAGCATGTTACAAGGTTTCACGAAACTATAAAAGTTCTTTGATAAACTTACTCCCCCTGCCTGTCTTTTACCCGGGGTAACTCTATCACGAAAACGGCTCCTCCATCAGCTATCTCAACCTTATTTCTCCTCCGTAACTTTCTATGAGCTTCTTGACGATGTAAAGTCCAAGACCGCTTCCCTTGCCTGTCGTGAATCCGCGCTCGAAAATTTTTTCTATGACTTCTGCGGGGATGCCTTTTCCGTTGTCCTCCAACCTGACCGTGATCTTACGATTTTCGGTTATTGTTATCTTTACCTCCGTCGCCCCACCGTGCTTGACTGCATTGCCTATGAGGTTTTCAAACACGTTGAATATCCCCTCATTGGCGAGAATCTTCGTATCTCCATCTACAGTGACTTTTACATCGTAGCCTCTTGAAACTTCGTCGATGACTTCTTTAAGGCTGTAAATCTTCTTTGTTTGGTCTGTTGATAGTTCAAGCTCCCTGATCTTGTGGACGAGGTTCACTCCGGCTTCTATGCTTTCTCTCAGCTTTTTCAGTTCATCGGCATTGCACTTTTCCTCTAAAAAATCAACATATGCCAGCATTCTCGTGAAGATGTTCAGTATATCGTGCCTAAGCATGCTGTTCAGAAACCTGAGGTATTCGTTGAGCGAGTTCACCTCCCTTTGAAGCCTCACCCTCTCCGTAACGTCTGTGAGTGCAACCAGACAGTAGGGTTCTCCGCCTATCTCCGCATACCTAGTTCTTACCTCAATCCAGAATTCCTCTCCGGTTTTAGAGAGGGACTTTACTATTAGAGGGGGATCGGGATTCTTTTTCTTATCCTGGAACGTCTTGATAATTAAATTTACAGTTTTGCATAATCTTCAGGCGGGTAAAATTTGTAAGGTTCCTCGCTTGCTTCCTTAAAAGTCTATCTTTCCGACAGTATCTTGTTGATGTAAATTATCCCGCCGTACTGGTTAACGATGAATAAAGCTGCTGGAAATTCATCCGCCGCAACCTTCCAGTCGAACATTATAACTAACCTCTCGCCAATACAATTTAACCTGACGTTATTACTTGCCAGTTTTGTAATTTTAAAAAAGTTATCGTTTAGAGCAATCCTTCGGAATTTCCTGCGATTACAACCTCGATTTAAACTTTCTTACGAGCTCAACCAGCTCTCTTGCAGCTTTCTCAGGGTCTTCAGCTGCAGCGATGGCTGATATAACCGCGATTCCTGCTACGCCGGTCTTTAGAACTTCAACCGCATTTTCCCTGTTTATCGAGCCAATGGCAACAACGGGAACTTTCACATTCTTAACTATCTTCCTCAGCCCCTCAACACCTATTGCCTCTCCCGCATCCTCCTTCGTTTTTGTTGGGAAAACTGGCCCCACGCCAAGATAGTCCGCATACTTCTCGTCTTTCTTTGCCTCCTCAATACTGCTCGCAGAGACGCCGATGTAGCCGGGAAAAATCTCTCTTGCGACCTCCGCAGGCATATCGTCCTGGCCGATGTGAACGCCGTCCGCATCAACGGCCAAGGCCACATCTATTCTGTCGTTTACGAAGAATAATGCCCCGTAATCTTTCGTTAGCGCCCTTATCCTCTTCCCTATTTCGTACATCCTCCTGGTGCTCAGCTTCTTCTCCCTGAACTGTATTGTCTTGACTCCCGCCCTTAAAGCCTTCTCAGCAAGCTCCTCGTGTGTGTAGCCAAACCTCGAATCGGTTATGAAGTAAACGCCCAGGTAATCTTCAAGCTTGCCCATCGCGTCACTTTATTCCTTGAGATTTAAGTGTTATCGGTTGATGTTTTTCTGGCTGGTGTTTTTAGAAAAAATTTTTAAAAAATAAAAAACAAAAAAGAAATTACGGCTCCCGATACTCGTAAACCACACCTTCTGCTACTATCGAGTAAACAGCAACACCGTCAATCTCTGTTCTAACAACAGGGCTGTCCGACATTGCGAAAACTTTTTTGAGGTCTTCCTCAGTTTCAAGTATTATTTTCCCGCCCTCTCTTCTACCGTTGACGACATGCGGGTTCTTCTTCTCTCTCCTTATCGAGTCTCTGTTGATCACCGCAACTGGTATTGCAGTAAAGATGGCCATCGCTGCATAGAGTATTCTTGCGTTGTTCACACTGACACCGCCAAAGCTGTTCTCCGTAACCTCTCTCGTGCTGTAAACCGTTCTTGTGCTCTTCGACGTGTCTGAGAAGCTGTAAAGGCTGCTTCCCTCATTCAGCGTAATTGTGTGGTTAAAACTCTCATTTTCGGTGTTTGCCGTGAAAATCATTTCCGTAACTCTTGTGAGTCTCGGTAATGCCGTGCCATCTTTTACAGCATTAAGCATTTCGTTCATCTCGGCGAAGTTCAGCGTAACTGGAATGCTCACTGTTCCAGCAAATTCTCCCTGCTCTTCACTCAGCGTTTCCTCCCAAACTTGAACTTTGCTCCTGCCTTCCTGAACGTAGTATGTGGTCTTTACAACCATTTTATACTCTCCAACTTTTTCAGGGCTTACAGTGTAGCTGTAAACACCTTCAATGCTCTCCGTTATTCCCTCAGGATAGTAATCAAGCGACGCCTTCCTGCCGTAAATTGATTCATTCGAGAGCGTTGCATAATGCTCAAAGTTCCCCTTCTGCACAACAACCTCATCAACAACATTTTTGACGTTCTCAGATGGCGTTGAGAACGCGTAAACAGCCATAACAGCCAGCAGAGATGCTGTGACTGACAGCGCCACCGTGGCTATCTTTTTATACTTACTCTCCATTATTAACACCTCTCACTGCATTAACGATGATGGGATTGCTGACTATTCCAAGCCCCTTTATTTCCGCACCATCGTTAAGATTGTAACTTCCCGGACTTGTGAACTCCTGCTTCCCTGCAGGGTTGAGCTTTGTCGCAACCGTAACGTCCATAAATTCTGACCCTTCAACGTGGACTTCCCATACTATTTTAGTCACACCGCTTCTTCCCACTCCAGGATGATGCTCTGTGTGACTGCCACTGGATGAAGTTATACTCAGAACCTCGAATTCTGCCGGGATTGTGTCAAGGATTGTATAATTATCCCCGATTTCACTTTCAACCAGAATTCTGAACTTCCAGACCTCTCTCTCAAACAGCGGAACTTCTGTGTCCCCTTCGAGAAGTATCTTGCTTATTTTTACCAGCGGATTAACAACCTCAACGCTGCACGCAGGAATTCTGGCTGAGCCGTTTGCCCAGAACGCTTCGATATCTATCGGGATTGTGTATTCACCATGACCTCCTGTGAACTCAGCTTCAACAAGCTTTTCCTCACCTGCATACAGAAACGTTGGATTGGTGAATGTTAAAATGTCATCAGGTGTGGAGAAATACAGCTCAGCGTCCTCTCCAAGGTTGTTTTTAACCGAAATTACACCTGAGCTTTCTCCGCTCTGCAAGTAGAGCGTTATTTCCGGACATTCAAATGCTATGTAAGAGCTGTTGTTGTCCGCGATGCTGACGGCAACACCCCTCGCTCCATAATACTCTCTGAAGTTCCCGCTCGCCCCCAGAACGAGCACGAGAGTAGCTGCAAGAATTAATATTAATTTTCTCATAATTTCAACCTCCTTCTTTTATTCAATCTTATAACCTCCTCCTCTCCCGCATTTGTTGCGTAGTAGATTACACTCAAAACCACCGCAAGCTCCATTGCGAAGGCTGCAAGCGGTAGGAGAGGACTTAAACTGTGCATTCTGATTATGATCTCCGACGGAAGAATTAGCGGATAAGCCTGAACCACTATTTCGTCATAATAAATTCTCGTTTCTGAAGGAACTTTAACGTGAACGTTCAATTCTGCCTTCTCTCCTGCTGAGAGAATTTTGCTTGATTCCTGCAATTCAGCCCTATCACTTTCTAAACTGAAAACGTAAATGAGTGGGAATAGGGCGTTGTTCTTTATCTCAATCTGCTTATCAAACTCCGAATCGGGCAGATACCATCCCTCTCTCTGACCCCCTGCCAGCGTTGAGGCATAGCTGAAACCAGCAGTCCCCCATGTAGCCAGTATAGAGAGCAGAAGCATAGCAATCGACACTGTTGAGACCGCAACGTAGAGGGTCTTGTATCTCAGCCTGTAAACCTTCTTTTCCTTTTTCCTTGCTTCTCCCTTCCCTGTCAACAGTGTCGCTCCGCCTATTATCATGAAGATTGCCAGCAGTATGTTTATTGTTGTTCCAGAAAGTCTCTGAATGTAGTTTCCAACTTCAGGAACTTTTAGTGGACTGCCGAATATAACTGGAACCACTCCGGCAACACTCTCCCTTTTGACCGTGTTCGTACCTCCCTGCTGGTCTGTGGCGACATTGTTGTCTCCTTTGGTTATGTAACCATCATCAGTTTCCGCCACAACTCTGTGGACCGTCCAGTGGCCGTTCAGGTTGAAAACGACTATATCATTTGGCCTTGCTTCTGCAAGCGGATTTATGAGGAAAAGGTCACCTCTGTTTAAAGTTGGAGTCATGCTGTCTGAAGTTACGTAAGACAGCAGAACTGGTCTATTAAGCACGAATCCTGCTGTTGATGCCAGCAGGAACGCCAGTAGAACGAGCAGGAGAATATCAGACAGTTTCATTGGCAACCGCCTTCCATTATCTGAATGCTGTAATACTCCTCCATCAGTCCAAGCTCTGCTGTGTTGAGCTCCACACCCACAGACATGCTTTCATTCACATCGAGTGTGAAGCTGATTGCTGGCAATGACTGATCATCAGTGTAAAATTTTACCAGATCACTCTGAGACTCGAGTATAACGCAAACCGGAAAGTCGTTGCTGTTCTCTATAGTTAACAATCCATCAAACCTGTAAACTGAACCCGGACTCAGGCCATTGCCATAGCCCGGATAGTTCGGGTTGTTTTCGGTAATGTCTATCGTCAGATTGCCCTCATTCTTGGCGTAGGGTGAAGTGGAGTAAAGCAAAACTCCGCTAATGGTATCTGCAGCCATGACAGAGATGGCCGGAGCCCTCAATCCGAGAGCTATGAGAAGTAATATTATCGCAATTATGATTTTTTTCATTTGCTTTCCTCATAAAAAATTAAATTTGAGGAGCTTTACTCGCAAGCTCCTGCTACGGCATTAATGCTCATCTGAACCTGTTGTGCGCCCATTTCTTTGTCGGTGTTGTTGAATATGAATCCAACTGGAACTGGCTCGTCATGGTACACGGTAAACTGCAATTGTGTTCCCGGACCGCTAATTGGGTTGTCGTAGTCTCCAGCAAAGACTTCAACACCATCGCCTATCGATATCTGCACGCAAACCGGGAAGTCACCATTTTCATTCTCCCAAAGCTCGTTGCTTACGTTGAACATCTCTTCAAACACGTATATTGTGTTGACGCTCATTCCGTCACCATAACCCGGATAATTCGGGTTGTTGGGTGACATCTCAATAGTCAACTTTCCGTTATTCAGGTAGGCATAGGGCTGCAATGGTGTAAGGTCAATAAACTCGTTGTCATCTGACGTAATGTTCACAGTTATGCTCCTCTCAGCTTCGTAATACCTGAAGTTTGCTCCCGCCCCTATCGTCAGCGTTAAACCAACAATCAGAAGCAGAAGACCTGCCAACTTTTTCATTCTACCACCACCGGTTGTCCACAGTTACTCAGCTCAGCAGGCTCGGTTCCAAGCCTGTAGGCCTTCACTGTCATTGTCAAATCCCACACGTCTCCCGGACTGTCTCCGTTAGCGCTAAGATCCATTCCAATCTTCTTCTCTGAATTTGGCCCAAGAACGAAGCACACATCATCCCTGGCACTGTCTGAAGCCGTTGCTAATGCACCACCATCCACCGCATAAACTCCACCCTCGTGTGAGTAGAATTCAACGTGCGTGTTGGATGATGTAATTCTCACAACTATTGGCATGTTTTCCCAGAGATGGTTGCTCACTGCAAAAACCTCGTTGAAGTTATATTCGCTTGCTGGACTCACTCCATCGCCATAACCCGGATAATTCGGGTTGTTAGGCGAGAAGTCAACCACAAGCTCTCCGTTGTCAGCAATATAAGCATAGGGCTGAATAGGTTTCAGGTCTATCAGTTCCGTATCGTCAGTTGTTATGTTCCAGTGTATGCTTCTATCGGCGTTGTAGTCACTAAAGGTAGCGCTTACACCAATGACAAGGCTCAGAGCCACCATTGCTCCCAATATGCCCAATGGCATTTTTCTCATTTTTTCACCTCACTTTCTCGGCATTCAGCCGATAAGATATGTTGTTCAAAATGTTATATATAATATTTGAAAATAAAATCAGAAGCCAAAATCAGAAGAGATTTTCAGTAAGATTATTCAGTAGGAAGGTTCAGAAACTTATCTCCCCACTCAGTAATCACGATTTCTCCGTCTTTTATTTCTACCAATCCGAGTTCAAGCAAAATATTGAGTTCTTTTCGCGATATCTTTTCTTTTGGCAGCCTTTTGTCTTTTATCATTTCTAGGATTTTGTCAATATTTTTTAACATGGTTTGAATTGTGTGGCAAGAATATTTAAAGAATTCGAAGTACGGCTACTGAACACACGCACTGAGGTTTACTCAGCTAACTCTTCCAGTTCACCGTATTTTTTTACAAAATCTCTCCCTTTCTCGGTGGTGCTGTATATCTTTTTCCCATTTTCTGAGGTTAGCACAAGAAAATCTTTATCGAGAAGGTATTCAATGTAATTTTGAGCCATTTTGAAGTTTATGTTCGCACCATAAACAATCTTGGTCATGTTTGCTCCGCTGCCTGTTACTTTCAAAATGGCAACGAAAATCTCGAAACGCGACCTTTTCTCTCCCATAACTACATTAAATTTACAAATTATTTATAGATTTCTGTTTCTATTATTGTTATCATCATAATATTTCGAAATTCGTAAATAAATAAAAAAACAGATACATATAATTATAGTCGAGCGAATAGCGTGTTAAACTTTTTCCTCCATTTCAATTGCGTTTGCTCAGACTACAAAAAATTGTGTATAAGATTAAACCGTCTTAATTCTCCAATCATAACTTAATAAAGGTCAACAACTCATTTTCCTTCGGAAACTTTCTACTGCGTTTCAGTTTTGGGAGTGGAAGACTGGAAACTCGTCAGATTTGTTAAAAGATTTCGGTATCGTGAAGGCGGTTACGTTAAAAGTCCTAGCAGCTATCCGCCTTACCTGAGGAAACGTACTACGCACTCTCGATTCTGGACATTGCGGGACAGATCGAACCAGATCAGGAAACGAGAAGATACTTGCTACCACTCCAGAACTCTGATGGCGGATTCAGAAGGAGCCCTTATCTCGGGATTTCAAGCCTTGAAAATACTTTTTATGCTGCTATGGGCCTAAAATTGCTGGATAAGTCCATATAACAAACATGTTCTACTTCAAATGGTGAGGATGTTATGGGACATGCCGCTAAATACCGTAACTTTTTATTTTGTTTTTTCAAGCTCATCCCAGTGCGAGAGAAAATCGGGTTCTGGGAAGCTGTTAGTATCGGCATAGGAGGAATGATCGGTGGTGGTATATTTGCAGTTCTCGGCTTAAGCGTGCAGATTGCGAAGGGTTCAGCCCCAATTGCGTTTCTCATCGCTGGATTGGTAGCGTTAATCACAGCATACTCCTATGCAAAGCTGAGCCTCAGGTTCCCAAGCGAAGGTGGAACCATAGAGTTCATAGTTAAGGCTTACGGAACAGGTTTGCTTTCCGGAGGTCTGAACGTCCTTCTCCTGGTTAGCTATGTTGTCATGATTGCTCTCTACGCCTACGCCTTCGGAAGCTACGCTGCAAACAGCATTGGAGCCCCATTTTTGAAGGACTTCTTTATCGCTTTCGTTATCATCCTCTTTACAGTTTTAAACGCCCTCGGAGCTGTTGTAAGCGGGAGAACTGAAGACTTGCTTGTTGCATTCAAGCTCGCAGTCTTGGTCATCGTTTCGGCAGCGGGAATTGTCTTTGTAAATCCAGAGAGGCTTATGCCTTCTAACTGGGCAGATGCTGCAAGCATCATTGCCGGAGGGATGATTATATTTCTTGCATATGAGGGATTTGAGCTGATTGCCAACGCTGGTGGCGACGTTGAGCATCCGAAGGTTCTTGAGAAGGCTTTCTACACATCAGTGGCTGTTGTCATCACCGTTTATGTTTTAATAGCCGTAATAACTGTCGGAACACTGCCCTACGAGAAGGTTGTGGAGGCTAGAGACTATGCTTTGGCCATCGCAGCAGAGCCGTCTCTCGGCCAACTCGGTTTCTGGTTCGTCACCTTTGCTGCACTCGCCTCAACAAGCTCAGCAATCAATGCAACTCTCTATGGCACTGCTAGAGCAAGCTACATGGTTGCAAAATTTGGAGAGCTTCCTGAGTTTGTGGGGAAAAGACTGTGGAAGCAGGCTTACGAAGGATTAATAGTAATCTCAGTTCTTTCCATGATTGTATCTTCCACAGCGAACCTCGAAACAATAGCCACAGCCGGAAGCGGCGGATTCCTGCTTATATTTGCCGCCGTGAACCTTGCTGCGGTCAAACTCAGGGATAAGGTTAAGACCAATCCTTTCGTGTGTTTCGTTGGGGCGGTGATGGCATTTTCAGCCTTCATTATCCTTGCACTTAAAATGGCAGAGGAGAATCTCTTCTCCTTGCTGGTTATGCTCTCCCTAATACTGGCCTCATTCCTCTTCGAGTTTACCTACAGGTGGTTTACAGGAAGAGAAATCGGCAGATACGTTGACAGAAGACTGGTAGAAAGAGAAAAGAATCTTAGAGAATGGGAAAAGTGGATTCCAAGGGTGTTGAGCGAGATTGGAAGAAGATACAATGACAGCGAAGTTTACCTCGTTGGAAGCTTAGCGAGAGGAGAGGCTGAGAGAGCTAACGATGTCGATCTGCTGGTACTGACTGATGCCGTAGAGAAGGAGGAAAAGGATAGAATCGTGAGAGACATCAGGGAAAAGCTGGAATTAACCCCCCAGCACTGCCTCGACCTCCATTTCGAAAAGAAAAAGTTCAAGGAAGAGGCTTTGAGAAAAGCTAAGCATTACAAACGTTTGAGATGAGTGGATAGGAGAAGTAAAAACTTCTAATATCTCTGAGACTTAAAAAATCGGTAAAGGATGCAGCGTACTCCTGTTAGTGGCAAAGACTACCAAACATCACAATCTTCTCAACAAAGCGTGCTCATGAAGCTTAATGGCTGATACTAAAAACCCAATCGAGAACCCAGCTAAAATGATGAAATCGAGGTAAATCGGTAGAAAAGAGTTCATTCCGAACGAATCCCTCGCTATATCCGTGAAATACGTGAGAGGAGAGATCATTGAAACAGCCTTTCCCCAGGCTGGAAGCTCCTGAACAGGGATGAAAATTCCGCTTATGAATATGAGCGGAAAGCGAACAAGCGATGAGATCATCATGACCGTCGAAGGCAGATTTGTCGGATAGGCTGAAAACAGCAAGCCCAGGCAGGAGAAGCAAAAAGCAGCCAGAAGTATTGCAGGAATTATGACAGGATTTGGAGTGAATCCGAAGCAAAGTGCCAAGAGCAATGGGATGAGAGACATGCAAATTCCAAAGGATAGCGAGGCGATAACGTCTCCAAAAATGATTGTTGATGTTGAGACGGGGCATACGAGCAGTCTTTCAAGCGTTCTCATCTGTCCTTCCCATGGAGCTATAACCGGTGAGACGGAAGTTGAGGCAAAGAAGACGGTCATTGAAAGCAACCCTGCCATCAAAAAATTCAAGGGAAGATCTCTGCCAACCCAGAAGGCTAAAAATAGGAATAAAGGTAGCAGAATGCCGAAAATTACAACTGGACCCTTCAAATAATACATCATTATATCCTTCTTTGCAATTGCCAGGCACTTCATCCTTCTACCTCCAAGAGCTTTAAAAAGGCATCTTCAAGCGTTGGGGTTCGGGTGTTGATTGAGACTATCTCTGCACCACTCTTCCTCGCAAAGTCAACTACCTCGCAGATCGTTTTGTATGGATCGGCTGTGTATATCACGTATTTGTCTCCTACTTTCTCCGCATTCTCCATGTTCAGCTCCACCTTACCTCCAAAACTCACTTCAATCGCAACATTCCCTCCAACTCTGCTCTTCAGTCTTTCAGGAGTGTCTATCGTAACGATTTTGCCCTTATTTATCACCGCAATCCTGTCGCACAGCATGTTTACCTCATCCATGTTGTGGGATGTAAGGAACACCGTTCTCCCCTCGTTTGCTATCTCTAAAATCTTCTCCCTTATCATCCTCGCACTCTGGACATCTAAGCCGCTTGTCGGTTCATCCAAGAACAAAATTTCCGGATCGCTTATCAGAGCCATGCAGAGCATCAGTCTCTGTTTCATGCCTTTAGAAAATCCTCTAACCTTTGCATCTTTCCGCTCATAAATTCCAAACTCTTTGAGCAATTCGCTAGCTCTCGCCTCTGCATCTCTTTTACGCATCCCGTAAAGACTTGCGATGAGCATTATGTTCTGCCAGGCTGTTAAATCAGGATATGCGTTTGACACTTCTGGCAGAACTCCGATTGACTCCTTAGCCTTCAGAGTCTCCTCAACAACATCGTAGCCGTTTACTCTCGCTTTTCCGGAGTCTGGCTTTATTATACCCGTCAGAATCCTAACAGTAGTGGTTTTACCGGCTCCGTTTGGGCCGAGGAAACCGAAAATCTCTCCTCTTTTCACCTTAAACGATACACATTTCAGAGCTTCAACATCGCCGAATTTCTTCTTTAAGCCTTCAGCCTCTATCGCTATCATTCTTTACACACCTCACTATTTTGCTTAGGAAATCATTCCTAACGTATTCAATCGCATTAACAGGGCAAGCATCTACACACCTATTGCACAGATAACATTCAAGTTTCGCATCGCCGTCTGCCTCGTTTGTAGGACAGGCTCTCTCACATTTTTTACAGTTTATGCAACTATCATTTCGCCGCAGTTTGAACAGACTTCTGGCGGAAGCCAGAGATAGTAGCACACCGTATGGACAGAAAAATCGACAAAATGGTCTATAAATGACAGCAGATATCACCAACAGCACCAAAAAGACGTAGAAAAAAGGTGACGTAATATTTAGGTAAAAGAAATCACGAAATCCGAGATATGTAAGAATTCCCACTGAAAAAACAAGACCAAAAAAGAGGAACACGATAAAAAAGAGTAAATGAACCGGTAGAGTTTTGCTTGTAATTCTCAACTTCCTTACAGGTGCACTGTAAACTAATTCCTGTATCGCTCCGATGGGGCAAAGATAACCGCAAAAAATCCTACCGAACACAAATGTCAGAACGATAAACAGCAAAAAACCCACGACTGCAACCTGATTCTCCCACACCTTACCGAGAATTAGCAGTTGGAACTGGTTTGGAAACATAGGTGCAAAAACGAGGAATCCGACGATGGTTGAGGTAACAATAAAAAGATATCCAATTTTCCTGTTGAATCTATTTTTATAGAACAGGACGACTAAAATGAAAAATCCGATTATCGCATAGATCATCCCTGTCATTTTTGGTATAGCTTCAACAACCATTTTTAGTCACCTCCCTCCATCCAATTACTTTTTCAATAAATATACCCATAATTACAACGAAAATTATGGTCAAAGACAGTCGTGACAGCATGAACCGCACTCCGAGAAACTGGAGCTCCACCATTTCCTGCGGAACCTTTATGCATGCCCAAGCAGATAAGAAGACGACGATGTTGGATATTTTAGCGCCTTTTTTGAGTAACGCAGAAGCAATTGGAAAGGCAATATATAGTGGGCCGGTAGGTAATGCGCCAAGGATTAGAGCAAGAAAAATACTCTTTACACCAGATGCCTTTCCAAGATACCTCACAACAATATCTTTTGGCACCCATACCGCAAAAAGACCTAGCATCACCATCACTGCAGGAAGTATCAACATCATCTCAATGAAAAAATTCCATGGTGTACTGAGTACTGGCTCTTTTTTATCTGGAAAGATGTAAAGAAGTGTTAACGTAACAATTGAAATTACCCCTAATGTAATCAAATCTCGTATTATCCCTTGTTTTTCTTGTTTTTCTTTCATGTTTTCTTGCTCACTCACAGAATCGCCCCCATAATGAGCGCAATTATAATTGCGATAACGAAGCTAATACTATTTCGTAGAAGCGCTATCTCCTTCCCGAGTTCTCTTATCTCCAGAGGTAACGTGACTATTCCAACCATAGTCAATGTGGTGATAAAAGCGGCAACCACACCCACTGCTGCCCCATTCTCTAGGAGAGATGCAGCTAAAGGGAATGCCAATAGGGAAGGGATGTGCATTAGCGCACCAACTGCACCCACAAGCAACACACCCCATAATCCAGACTGCTCGCCCGCAAATCTTGATATTTGATCAGGTGGTGTAAATCCAAGCAGTAAACCGATGACAAGTATGATTACTAAGACCATTGGAAGTACTCTGATGAAAGATTTCCCAGCTACTTTAAGAGATTTAACTGCCTTTTCCTTATCTTTGATAAACGCTATCGAAGGAGCAATGATGGCTATACCATTAATGAGAATTGCAGTAACGGTCATTTAATCACCTTTCACCAAATCAATTACAATTTTTCTCGTTTTGAGTTTCCACACTTTTTGTGGCGCACCTTTTTGCTCGATATATCCTGTAACCTCCACTATTCCGGCATTTTTGAGTTCTGACAGGTGGTAGTATAGACCTGAAGATGTTATGGCTTCGTCTTTCTCAAGCAGGCACTCCAAAATCTCCTTCGTGCTTTTTTCTCCATCCTTCAGGCAGTCTACAATTAGCCATCTCGTAGGGCAGTGTAAAGCCCTAACTATTCGCCTGAAATCCTCGAAGTTTTTACTCTGTACCCAGTGCTCACCGCAGTCCATGCACATATTACCACAATATTCGAGTTTCTGGCTTGAATATTGCAGAAAAACATATAAATTTTGTGGCGCTACTTACCATATCCGCCTAATAATTCCGGCTATCAGATTTACTCTTGGAACTCTCTATGTAGCCCCAATATGCGTTAAGGCGATATCCTTATGCATGTTTTAAGGTATTGCTTTAATTACCGCGAGTTCTGAACTCCTTTCGATACTCAGCGTAAGAGTAAACGATCGTATAGACAGCAACCAAAATTATGGGGGCGAAAATGAAAAATAACACATAATTCTGGAAGAATGTGCCAATAAAAGCGATAACTCCGGCAGCTTTAAACAACTTCCCCCCAATCTTATGCGTTTTCTCCCACACCCTCTCACTGCTCAGTGTCCAAGGAGTTCTTATTCCAATAAACCAGTTCCTCTTTGCGTTCTCTATTAAAATTCCGCAGTAAAAATACAGGAAACCAAAAGCTGGCGCCAATATCTGAACAATGCTGAATCTGGCGCCAATGTTCCACAAGATGGTCAGAACATGAACGTAAAACAGAAACAGGATTATCAGAACAACAAACCCGTCGTAGTATTTCCTGAACTCTTCAATGTTGTGCTTAAAGGGTCTATTTTTGGAATTGCTATAAAAAGCAAAAACAACCCTACAGAGATCAGTGGGACTAAGAAGAGTTTTGCGGATATTTGCAGAGACCCTACTTTAAACTTAAGATTTTCAAGTTCCTTTATCCTGCATCCCAGCTCCTTCGCAGCGTTAATAGCTTCCTGATCGTTTTGAATCTCCCCCTCTTCAAAAGCGATCCCACAAACTCCTCTGTTCGCTGGGATCATCTCGTGCTTTAAGAAGAATGCGTTAATGGCTGTTATTGCGCTCTCGATTCCGTATCTCCTCCCAACAGCTATCGCACCACCAATTTTGTTCCTCAGCCTACCCCTTATACACCAAGTCCTGTCCCATAAAAGCTTTCATTTGAGCTGAAACGTTGTTAAAATAGACCGGGGATCCAAGAACTATGACATCGCTCTCGAATAGCATTGGATATATTAACTTCATGTCATCCTTAACGACACACTCTTTGAGTTTCAGGCAAGCCCTGCACGAGTTGCATGGATTTACACTGTAATCGGACAGCTTTATAAAGTCTCCTCCCGTTACGGATCTCGTTATCTCAAGCAAGTAATCTGTATTGCTCCTTTTTCTCGGACTCCCGGATATAAACAGTGCCTTCATGCTATCAAACTAACATTCTCCTTTTTAAGAATCTTTGGCACAATCCTGAAGAACAGGCTCGCCATCGGCATCTGAACCATGAAGCAGGCTATAACGGCCAAGACGACGCTTGAATGCGGGAAGGCAGCTATTGCGGGGGCTATGGCGATTGATAGGTTTTTTGTTGCTCCACCGTAAATAACCGGGATCGAATTCTCATAGTTCAGCTTTGCAGCCCTCGAAATTGCCGTGCCGGTGAAGAAGAGCATTGTGTAATAGATAGCGGCAACTACGATTGCAGAAGATATGATGCTCGGATTGGAGATAATCCTGCTCGCCTGCAGCGATGCTGCAACAAAAACAACTCCAAGAGCCGCCATACCAGACAAAACGGGAAAGAGCGGTCTGATTTCGTCAATCTTCCGCTCTCCAGCCATTTTGACGATTGCCTGCCTCGTCAGGAAGCCTGCTGTGAGCGGCAGGAAGACGAGGACCGAGAGGCTTTTCATGAGAAGTGAAACAGGTATCTCGACGTAAGTTCCAACGAGAAGCTGCAGAGTGTACGGAACCTGAACGACAGATAGGATCAGCGTTAAAGCCTGCAAGACGATTGCGAGAGGGACATTACCGCCGAGCAGCCCGGTCCAGGCTGCGTTCATCCCTCCGGCGGTACGGCACCAGCCAAAGTAAAGCCCGCCACGAGGTTGTGGTCTGCGGAGAAGATAAGATGTTGCGAAGGCTATAATCGGGGCAATGACGAGAATGTTCAGCAGTCCGAGAAGAAGCTCCTTCGGAGACTGAAAGACCTTCACGAAGAGGCTGAAGCGTGTCGGGATAATCATGACGTATATCATGACGAAGACGAGAGGAAGGACGAGGAAGCTCAGGTTGAGCTTCGTGTAATAACCAAATGCGAAGCCGAAGAAAATTGCTGCAAAAACCCAAACGGTCATGTATCTTCTGAAAAACATGTTGAACTTCACCAGTTTAGATTGCTCCTCAGTTTTAGATTTCATTCCCATCACTCCCCCTCCAAAAGACGAGAAATTAAGGTGTAAGGCACAGAAAACAAAAGTTCGGAATCTTTCAAGAATCTCCTACTCCCTTTACATCCGAGGGATAAATTCGGCCTCTTCTCCTTTATCGGCATTGCTATAATTTCGCCGCATGCAGCTGTAATGCTGCTGAACTCTGCCCTAATCGGCCTACCATTGTAAGCCAAAGTTTGGGCTAATCTCATCGCATCTCTCGGATTCAAGATGAAAACCAATACATCAGGTTTAAACTTGGCCTTCTCAACAGGTGAAAGCTGTAATCCTATTATGTTTCCTTTGAAATGTGGAATGGAGTTTATGAGATTCTTTGCAGCTTTTTCCGAACTTACAAGTTTCTCTTTGAATAATTTTTCAGCGGCTTCCTCCTTTCCCTCTCCTCTCAGAACGAACTTTGCGATTGGGCATGTTAGGGAGGAATGGGGAAGAATAAAAGAATCGTTCGTAGCTCTATCAATGGCGGCACAAATTCTTGAGATAGGATGTATTTCTCCTCTTAAATCTTCTCCTTCAAACACCAACCTGATTGCCACAGGACTAGCAGCTAATTTCTCATGGATTATCTTTGCAACTTTTTTCAAATTGTTAGTTCCGAAAATGTTTTTGAAAATATCTTTCATTTTAATTGCCTTCAATCTTCTGTTGTTGATTTACCTCACCACCAGCACGGACTTTTTCGCATGCCTCACCACATTTTCAGTGGTGGAGCCTATCAGCTTCTCAAGCTCGCAGCTAAGCCTTCCGCATCCGTGAGAGCCCATAACTATAAGGCTGACATCTTCGCTCTCCGCAACTTTCAGAATCTCCTCCCAGGGACTTCCGATCGTGATATGCTTTTTGACCGAAAAACCCAGACCTTCGAGTTCCTTAACATCTTCTTCCATCTGCTTTTTCGCCTTCTCAATCAGCTCCTCATCCAGCTTCTCAGTTTCAGCAACAACATCCTTCCCAGCCCACGCAAACGCCTCTTCATAAGCCTCTACAATTCCCTTCTCCACGACGTGGAGAATTACGATCTCCTCGCTTCCAGCTTCTCTCAACTTCTTCACATAATCCAGAGCCTTCCTCGCGGGCTCCGAAAAGTCCGTGGGATACAGAATCTTTCTAAACACCTAACCACCTCCTTTTGCTCGGTAAATGCGATAAAAAGCCACAGCCGTAAGCATCTGGAATGCAAATGCAACGGCTATCGGCAAAGCCGTTAGCGATTCGAATGACATGATTGCGATTGCCAAGGCGATTGGCAGGTTCTTCATTCCGCAGGAATACGTAATGGCGATATTCTTTGCTTTATCAAAGAGCTTGCTGCTCAGGAAGTATGCGAAGGCAAAGAGGATCGGAAAGATCGCGACTGTAGATGCCAGAAGAGGCGGCAAAAGGCTAAGATTTTTGAGTATCACGGGCATCGATGTGTTGGCGGCGATGAACATCAGAAAGACCGCACAGAGAGAAGATATTGCGGGGCAGAGAGGGAGATACTTCTTCACATCCGTCTCTCTCTCCGCCAGCTCCCTCAGCAACATCCCCGCGATGACAGGAAGGAGTATGGTGTAAATCAGGTTGAGGAGCATTGCGAGGGCGTTTATCTTCACGTAGCTTCCCGCGAGCCAGAGCATGATGATCGGGATGAAGAATGGCGCGAGGAGCATGGTGCCTGTGTTTATGATCACAGCAAGCGGAACATCGCCGTCAAGCAGCCCGGCCCACACAATCGCCATACCGGCGCAGGGAACTGCACCAATGAGGATCAGTCCAACGGCTATTTCTCTTTGTGGAACTGCAAATGCCAAAGCGAAGCAGATGATGGGGGCGAAAACAAAGTTGAGAACCATCCCAACTGAAAAGCCTTTAAAGTCTTTTAAGGCAAGAGCGAAAGAGCGAAATGTTATCGTGAAGCCCATAGAGG
>JAPDIW010000040.1 GCA_029259415.1 Archaeoglobi archaeon | reverse complement strand
AAAAGGAGATCTTCGATTTCTGTTAATCTTTGAATGTTTTTGATTATTGCCGTTCTATCTTTCCCGATTATGTCTTCTGATATGCTTTTAATCGTCCTGATTATAGTAAAAGTTCTTATCAGAGAATGGTTAAATCCTCCGCAATGCTGAATCCCAACTCGTTCAGGGATTCTGTCATAAGGTTGTGTAGTAAACCAAGTACAGGTATCTGACGTTCATCCAATTCTAATTTGCAGTTCATAAGCATGTTTTGGTATGATTATATAATAAATGCTTTTCGTTCACACCGTCAGTTAAAAAAATAAAAAACCCTTAAACTTCAAACACGCTCCCACTCCCCACCATAACATACTTCTCTCCCAGCTTCTCCTTGAGCACGAACTCGTAAGCGAGCCCAGTGCAGTGACAGGGAGCGATCTTCTCCACCTTGGCATCAAGCCATTTGATTATCTCAGGAAGCTCGCTTGGCCTGAAGGCTATCAAATGAGTGCCTCCAACCACAAACTTCACCTCATCGCCAACAACCTCCTCAGCCCACTCGATGGTATTCCTCAACCCGGCATGGCAGCATCCTAGAACCAACAACACACCCTTGTCCGTCTTCACTGCCAAAGAGGTGTCATCTAGAATCCTGTCCTCCTGCTTTTTACCGTCCACGACAATATAGGAGTCCTCAAGTACCGCCTCCTCGTACTTTCTCGGAACTTCACCCAGCATCCAGACGTTCTTCGCAACCTCTGTGGGTTCGCTAACTTCCACCACATCAGCCACCGACTCGATTCTCTCCCTTACAAAAGGTATGCCAATGTACACACCCTTGTAAAATCTCGGCATAAAAGCGTGTGGATGTGCGTAGAGCTTCATCTTTGGTCTCAGCATGCTCATCAGACCTCCGGTGTGGTCGTAATGGCCGTGACTCAGCACCATCTTTTGCGGTAACTCAAGCTCCCTGATCAACATGTTCCTGAAGGCGATATCCGACTGCCCTGAATCCATCAAAACTGGCTCTTCAGAATCGATGTACGCTGAAAAACCCCACTCTGCTTTCATTCCCTGTGGTCTTAAGTCAACCACCTTGTTGTCCACGAGAACGTAAACCTTCATAACCAACTTGCGATTTCATCATTTTAATCCTTTTTGTTTTGGATACTTAGCTCAGCCTCAAGTTCCAGGAGTTTGTCGATTTTTCCAGCAACAGCGATTCTGCAGCCTTCTTTAATCCTATAATCTAAGTCGGTAATAATCTCACCATTGCATTCTGCGGCAATCACCATTACTTCTCTGCTTTCAAGCTCCTTCAAAGCCTTTCCGATCATCTTTGAACCTTTCTTTACCTCATAAACGGCAATCTCAATGTTCTCGAACCCCATTTTCCTCCTTATGGACTCTCCAAACACCTCTGAGAGAATCATCTCAGCAGTGACCATTGGCAGAACAACAACGTAATTCGCTCCTGCAATGTACATCTTTTCAGCATTTTCCGTCTCGTTACATCTGACGTATATCTTCAAGTCTTCTTTCAGCTTCCGAAGGGTTAGAATGCAGAAAATTGCATGTGTGTCTTCAGGAAGTGCGACAATTGCAGCATCAAAATCGGAGAGATCGATATTTTCCCAGAAAGACTCAGAGGTGACATCAGCCATTGTGAATTCCACGCTTCCCTCAGGCTTGTGTGCTTCCTTGTCAACAACTACAGTATCCACGCCTCTCGATGTCAGAATTCTTGCTGCGGTTCTTCCCACATCACCGTAGCCTAAAATGAGTACCTTCATGGACAATTCCCCTTATAGCCTCATCAGTCCCAGCTAAAAGTGCAACACACCCCTTCTCAAGTGTTCTGTCCTTGGGAGGATTGAATTCCAATTTTCCTAGGCGGCATGCTGCGATGACCTTCAAACCCTTATCCTCAAGTTCAGAGACCGAAACCTTTGACGGCAATACAATCTCAATAGCCTGCAAACCGTCAAAAATCACCCTTTTCTTTCCGATTTCTACCTCCTGAAGTATCATCCTTGCCATGCTCGAAGCAATCAAGCTTTTCGGCAAAAATACCTTCTTTGCTCCAGCGTAAAGAAGGTACTTCGTGTACTTGTAGTCCCCATAAACCACGTATTTCGGAAGGTCGTACTCCCTTAGTGTGAGCAGCGTGTCGAGAATATCCTCCAGTCTTTCCCATGCTATTATCATTGCGTTTGCTCTCGTTACACCATTATCCAAGAAAGACCGCTCAGAACCGTCAGTATGAACGCACACAATTTTCTCAACCATAGCCTTCCTGACCCTCTCTGGATCTTTTTCAAGCACGACGTAGTTAACACCAAACTCGCTTAGTATTTTGCAGAATTCAACCATGAAGAGGTTGTAACCGCAAATTATTATGTGATTACTCAGTTTAACCGATGTGGGCAGGACAAGTTTCAGCTTCTCTTCGGCCCATGGCAGTATGGCGTATGGCAAGAAGAAGCCGAAAAAGTAGAGTACACCACTCACCATCACCAATACTGAGAATATCCTCCCTATAGTCGTAGTGAAATAGATGTCTCCATAGCCAACGGTTGTTATTGTGGAGATGACCCAGTAAAACCCATCGACAATTGAGTAGCACTTCCCTTCAAAATTTTGCATGAGGGCAACGAAAAGCGCTGAGTAGAATAGGAGCAGGAAAATAAAAATTAAAATAGAGATTAAAATCCTTGACTTCATTCAGGCTTTGCCATAAGCTGGGTCTTGCTCAGGATTGCTCCGTCCTTAGAGTGCGGGGTTCTGTAAACCGTATCGTTGCCCTTCTCAATCTCCCTCGCCTGGTCGGCAAGGATTGCTGCCACCCTCATCATCTCGTGGGCTGAGGCAACGAGCGGGATGTACTTCTCCGGATCTTTCTCAATGAAGCATCCTTTAACATCTATGTCGGCAACCTTCTCGGCGATGTAGAACGCTGCCATGGCCTTTGCCTTTGCGTACGGGTTGCTGAAGTTGCCAGCTGCAACAGCTCTTTCTGCCGTAACCACTACCTGCGGGAGTTCTGGCTGCTTGCCAGCCTTGATGTCCTCAATAACCTTATCAATAGCCTCCTGAACAAGTCTGAATGCTCCGGTGGCTGCGAGAACCTTCACAACATCTGAATTGAAGAGTGCCATCTCGGTTGGGTCGAGGAACTCTCTCCTTGCACCAATCATCGAATCTGCGTTGATGAGGATGTAGCCGAATCCCTTCTCCTTCAACTCGTCCTTTGCCTTCTTCGCCGGAGCGTCACTGATCACTATCACGGGTTTGCCTTCAAAAGCTTCTCTTGCGGCCTTTGGTCCTGGAAGTGCAGCGTTTGGAGATACAACAATAATAACATCTGGATCGAACTCCTTGAGCTTCTCCGCTACAACAGCCTCTTCAGGCTGCATCTTAGCGCCACTTGTTACAACTCTAACCTCGATATCCTCTCTGTCAGCCCTCTCGTCGAGCAGATATTCAACAAGCAGAGCAGTGCCAATAGCACCCATCTTCAAAACTCCAACTTTCACAACCATTTTATCACCCGATGCCCGTATGCTTCGGTTTATTTAACATTTCCTTTTTAATCTCATAGCAACTTTGAACCATGAAAGTGTTCTTTGTCGTGGACATCAAGGATGGGAAAGTTGTTGCTGGTAAGAGCGGTGAAAGGGAGAAGTATCCTCCTATATCATCCGTCAGCGGCGTTGTAAATTCCGATGATGCTGTTGAAGTAGTTGAAGAAATTAAGCCCAGATTTCTGTATACTGCAGACCTCGACAGGATAATGGGGAAGGGGAATAACTCGGATGTCCTTCTCAAGCTCTCAACAAGAGTTGAGGAGCTCATAGCAGACTGCGGATTCAGAAAACCTGAAGAGCTCGAAAATCTCCCCTTCACCCCTGTGGTTGGAACTGAGACTTTCGACATTACGCAGCTTGACAGAAAATGCTACGTGAGCATCGATCTCAAAGAAAAATTTTTGGACGCCTCGGGGAAATTCAGAAGCTGGAAGGAAGCTGTTGAGTTTCTGAATTCCCTCAGCTTAGAGGGGATAATCGTTCTGCCGATACACGCTGTTGGCACCATGAAGACGGACTTTTCAATCCTTGAACGCGCTCTTGAAATTTCCGAACATCCCGTTTTGCTTGGAGGTGGGATTTCCGGCATTGAAGACCTTGAAAGGCTCAAGGAAATGGGTTGCAGCGGAGCTTTGATTGCAACAGCCATTCATAAAGGCAGAATACCAGTTGATTTGGTGAGAAAAGGAGAATTTTAGCCGTAAAGCTTTTCAGAGATTGCCACAAGCAAAACTCCGATTCCATACGCTGTAAAGCAGTACGGACAGAAGTAGCTGTGCAGAATGGCGTATGTACCCAAGAATGATACACCAAAAACACCTGAAAACCTCCAGATGTTAAGCAGCGTTCTGTTAACGTTTTTGATGAAAATAAAAACGGAAAGAATGAACCAGCATAAGCCGAGAAGAGCTGGAAGGAATGGGGGTAGAAAGAAAACAGATATTGAACCACACGTCCCTGTTGGACATGAAACAATATCACCAAGCAGCAGATACGCTGAATCCACAATTCCTGCCAGAGATAGCAAAATTGCAACCCTCTTCATTTCAATCCCTCAATAACCTTCATAACCTCATCAGAACCTACAAAGACGTGAGTTTCCTTATCTATTACAACCAACGTCGGCACATATCTTATCCCCAACTCTTCCGCTACCTTGGAGCAGTTCGAATCCATCTTCGCTACATTGCACCATGTCAAATTGTGCTTTTCAGCAAATTCCTTAACGTAAGGCTTTACTTCGCGGCAGTGAGGGCAGGAATCGGAGTAGAAGAAGTAAATTTTAGCGTTCTGGAGGTTTATATCATGACTGCTACCATAATACAGGGTGTTTCCTGCTGCAGCGAGAATAACGCCTGAAATGATTGCAGCAGCGTAAAATACAGCCTTGCTCACCATCAGAAGTCGTGATCTGGTGCTTAATATATTATTTACGCCCCACATTACCTAAAATTTTTTAAGACTTTTCCCAACTCAGAACGAGGTGAGTAAATGCCGGTACTCTGGTTGGCAGACGTTGATAAAGATGATATCCCGCTTGTGGGTGGAAAAGGCGCAAATCTTGGCGAACTTTTAAGAGCGGAAATTCCGGTTCCTGATGGATTTGTTGTTGATGCTCGAACTTTTCGTGAATTTATCCAGAAAACGGGGATTGGGGAGAAAATATACTCACTCCTCAGAGACCTTGATGTTGAGGACACTGATAAGCTCGATGCAGTTTCAAAGCAGATCAGGGAAATTATTGAGAAAACCAAAATGCCAGAAGAGATTGAGAAGGAAATCAGGGAAGCTTACAGAAAGCTGTGCGAGGAAGAGGGAAAGGAAGTTTACGTTGCAGTAAGAAGCTCAGCCACAGCCGAAGATTTGCCTGATGCGAGCTTCGCAGGACAGCAGGAAACTTATCTCAACGTTGTTGGGGAGGATGAGGTTGTTGAGAAAGTTAAGAAGTGCTGGGGAAGTCTTTTCACGCCGAGAGCGATTTACTACAGAGTTCAGAAGGGTTTCAGGCATAAGGATGTAAGCATCGCCGTAGTTGTTCAGAAGATGGTGAATAGCGAGAAGAGCGGAGTGATGTTCACATCCCATCCAGTAACGGGAGAGAAGAAGTGCATTATCGAGGCCATTTTCGGCCTCGGAGAGGCGATTGTCAGTGGTCTTGTGACTCCTGACACCTACGTTTACGATAGAGTAAAGAGGAAGCTCGAAGAAGTAAAGATTGGTGAGAAGGAGTTCATGCTCACTAAGAAAGACGGAAAAACCATTAAGGTTGAACTTCCACCTGAGAAGGCCAAGGAGAGGGTGCTGAGTGATGAGGAAATAGAGAGGCTCGTAACCCTTGGCGAGCTAATAGAAGAGCACTACGGCAAACCACAGGATGTTGAGTGGGCTATAGAAGGTGGAAAGATATACATAGTCCAGTCAAGGCCAATTACGACCATAAAAAAGGAGAAAAAGGTTGAGGAAGAGGTTTCGGAGGGGGCTGAGGGTAAAATCCTTTTGAAAGGGCTTGGAGCATCACCCGGCATTGCTTCAGGTAAAGTAAAGGTAATCTTCAGTGAGAAGGAGATTTCAAAGGTTGAAGAGGGAGACATTCTGGTTACAACGATGACCACACCCGACATGGTTCCCGCAATGAAAAGGGCTGCAGCTATTGTCACCGACGAGGGCGGAATGACCTGCCATGCAGCCATCGTTTCAAGAGAGCTTGGAGTGCCGGCTGTTGTTGGAACCAAGAAGGCAACAAAGGTTCTGAAAGATGGAATGATAGTCACTGTTGACGGTGAGAAGGGGATTATATATGAGGGCAGGATTGAGAAAAAGGAAGAGTCAAAACCGGTTGTTGCTTCAGCACCAATAATAACCGCAACGGAAGTGAAGGTAAACATCTCAATCCCCGATGTAGCTGAGAGAGTCGCGAAAGAAACCAACGCCGATGGAGTAGGACTGTTCAGAATCGAGCATATGGTTCTCGGACTTGAAAAGCACCCGATAAAGTTCATAAAGGACGGTGAGGTTGACAGGTATGTCGATTTGCTCTACCAAGAAATGAAAAAGGTTGTAAAGGCCTTCTATCCAAGGCCCGTCTGGATTAGAACCATTGATGCTCCAACAGATGAGTTCAGAGCAATGGAGGGTGGAGAGAACGAGCCGATAGAGGCAAACCCAATGCTGGGTTTCAGAGGAATCAGGAGAGACTTGGCAGAGGAGGAGCACTTCAGGGCAGAGATGAGGGCAATAAAGAAGCTGGTGGATGAGGGATACACCAATGTTGGAGTTATGCTACCCCTCATAACATCTCCAGAAGAAGTGAGAAAGGCGAAAGAGATAGCAATTAGTGAGGGATTACCGCTGGACAAAATAGAGTTCGGAGTGATGGTGGAAACGCCAGCAGCGGCTCTGATACTTGAGGACATAATAAAAGAGGGGATTGACTTCGTTAGCCTCGGAACGAATGACCTTACCCAGTACACCCTCGCTGTTGACAGAAACAACGAGAACGTTGCCTACCTGTACGACGAGACTCACCCTGCAGTGCTGAAGCTCATTGAAAGAACAATCAAGGTCTGCAAGGAGCACGGAGTGAAGAGCTCAATCTGCGGTCAGGCGGGAAGCTATCCGCACGTTGTTGAGAAACTTGTTGAGTTCGGAATCGACAGCGTTTCAGCCAACCCCGATGCGGTTCAGAAGATCAGAGAGGTTGTAGCCAGAGCAGAGAAGAAGATAATTCTTGAAAAGCTCAGAAAGCTTTAACCGTAAGCAATTATCTTTCTGGCCTCCATTTTCCCAATTTTTGAGTTCCCTTCAATCAAAAGTCTGTTTCCGGCTTTTATCTCACCAATTTCGCAATTCTTTGCAACCCTTACATCACTTTTCGCCGTTATCCTGTTGCCTCTGCACCCCGCAAGAACGACGACGTCCTCGGCCTCAATCTCGTTAAAACTGCTGTAGGCTCCAACAGTAACCTCTTCAGCCCTGATAACTCCGCCAACCACGCAACCCCTTCCCAGATTCACCTCTTTGGCCTCTATACTGCCGAGAAAGCTGCAGTCAATTCCGGCAACAACAGTTCCGTCGAACTTCAAGTTTTTCGTGATAACGCTCCCGGATTTAACGCTTAAAACCATGTTCTTCCTGTCTATCCGCATCATTTTTTGACACCCTGCCTCACTTTCACAGCCATCCCTCTCTCCATCTCACGCATTTCGAAGGCTGATAGTACAGCTTTGCCGGTTGCAAGAAGCTCATCTGCTGTATTGACCACAACAACCTCGTCATTTGCTCTAATTTCATCATCAACCTCAACAACGTGCTTGGCAAAAACGCTCTTGCCAGCGGCAATGAACTCAGAAACTTCATCAAGCACCACTACCCTCATTTTCGGAAAAGGCAGAGCTTCCTTAACCCTCCTCGCCCCCTCAATGCTCAGCGTGAACCATCCTGAATCGGGTTTTAGTGTTGCTATCCTCACACCACCGTCAACAACCTGCCTGACTCGGCCTGAGCTTGAAAGGATGAACTTGCACGTATCTGGAAAAAGTACCCTACCAACACCTTTCCCGAACTGGTAGTCTGCTATGACTCTCAGCATCCTGAGATTTTCATCTTCCATACCTTCTTTCCCTCCTCTGGTATTCCCTCAATATTCTCAGAAAGTCCACATATCTGAGATTCTGCCAGTCAATATCTGCAAAGTATATTTCAGCATATATGCTTTGCCAGATGAGAAAGTCAGGGATGTCGTTACCGGCCTTGATTATTATGTCAGGTGGAGATTTTATGGTCAAAAATTTCTCAAAGAGTTTCTCGTCCACATCTTCTACATTAAACTCTCCTTTCTCCACAAGTTTAGCGATTTTCTTAACCACGTTGATTATCTCCTCTCTTCCAGTAAAGGTGAGGATGTTGATTGTCGGTTTGGAACCATCTTTCACCTCAACACCTTCATTCGTGATAACCCTCACACGGAATCCTTCGAAAAAGAAGCTGTCAAGCTGGAAGTTTCCACAGATTGTAATCTCGTCAACTCCAAACTTCCTGCACCAGCGTGCAAGCCTCAGAAACCCTTCCCCCATGCTGTCAGTCACAACAACAATGTGCTTGGGAACCTTATGGATTTCTCTTTCGAGCAGTTTTTCGTAAACTCTAACCAGCATCTCACCAAAGTTTAAATGCAAGGAATACTTAACTTTTCCCAATGCTTCCAGCCGTAGCGCTTGCAGCGATAGCTTTGATTGCGATTAAACTCGACTCAAGATTCGTTGTCGGATTGCTTGCCCTATCAACCCTAATCTACGCCAGAAAGATTGGAGTCAGCTTAAAACTGAGAAACGTGACGGATAAGGAGTCTTACTTTAATGCATATCTGTTTTCGACATTTCTTGCAGCGCTTTGCATATTTGGACTATCTAAAGATGTTGTTTTCGCATCAATTTTTCTCGTCTTGATTCACAATTTCAGAAAGAATGCTCTGTGGGACATAGCAATCTACACAACAGCCGCACTCATTTACTTTCTCAGCTACTACACTTTAAATGGGATTGAGGTAAAGTTAGCTCAGGTCTTTTTTCTTTCCCTAGCGGGAGGTCTAACGGCGGCATTGGTAGAGAGCGTTGACACGAACGCAGACAAAAGGCTAACTTTACTCGTAGCTCTCTCAACAGTCTTCACAATCTTCAAGTTGTACATACCATCAGCTTCATTGCCAAGTCTGACGTTTGCCTTTCTGTTCTCCTTCCTAGTTAGCCTCCTCGCCCTCTACGCGAAAGTTGCAGATGAGTCGGGACTTATGAGTGCGACAATTGTGGGAACAACGCTTATACTCTTTACCGACATAAGGTTTTTCGCTGTAATCCTGCTCTTTTACGCTCTCGGCTCGGTGATAACGAAGTATAAGTACAGCGTGAAGCTGGAGAGGGGGATTGCAGAGCAAGCTGGAGGGGCGAGAGGGTATGCAAACGTCTTCGGGAACAGTCTCGCACCTCTCTTCTTTGCAGTCCACTACGGCGTTCTGGGTGAGGAAACTTTTGCGGCAGCCTTCGTAGCAGCGGTTGCTGCAGCCCTTGCAGACACGATGGCGAGCGAAGTCGGAAAAGCGGAGGAAAATGTCTATTTGATAACAAACCTAGAGAGAGTTAAGCCGGGCACAAGTGGTGGTGTTTCTTTTAAGGGTGAGTTGGCAGCATTGGTTGGATGTATTGTTACAGCATTACTTGCTCTCGCCCTTGGAATTGTTGAACTCAACACGCTCTTTCCTGTCGTGCTGTCATCTTTCATAGGCGTTCACGTTGACAGCTTGCTGGGTGCGACGCTTGAAAAAAAGGGGTATTTAACGAACTCTGCCGTAAACTTTTTTGGGACTCTCTCTGCCGGAATTATCTGCGTCTTACTGCTATCGCAGCCACCGTAATGGCTATAACTGCTGCTAAACCTTCAAAACCCGGAGTTTCGACTATTTTTTCAATCGTGGACTTTTCAGATGACGGTGTATAGTAGGTGTAGGGGTTGAACTCCGAATGGACAAGCTCCTTCTCCTCACCCGAACTCACCATGAGCGACAGCAGCTTTGCCAGCCTCATCGAAAGCTTATAGTACATCAGCTTCACATACGGGTTGTCGAGGTTTTCAGCATACTCGAAGTATGCGGCAGGCAGCACCGGAAACAGCGATTTCTCTGCCTCAGAAATTGCTGCCATAGCTGCCTCTCTCGCTCCCTCTACTTTATCGTCTATTTTGCCGTAGGTGACTTCGATTGACAGACTCGCATCAGTTATCGAGTCCAGGGCCATGACAGCAGCACCGGCATACAGACCCTCCGAGAGCAACCTTTTGGCCGTTTCAAGCGATTCAAAACCCTCGCTAATGAGATACTCGTTTCCGTTCAGAGATGAGGCATATATCAGCAGAGAACTTGCCTCAGTGACGTAGAACTCTGCCCTTCTCTTCAAAACCTCCTTGGAGAGTTCATAGTCATTTTTCAAATCGGGTAGTATGGACAACCACACCTTAGCGCTTTCCACCCTTTCCTTGGCATAAGCCAGGTTTTGCAGTGCCTCGTCATCTGTCCTTGCATTTTTTGCATCCTCAAGCAAGTTTTCAGCCTCGGCAACTCTTTCCTGCGCAGCAGCAATGATCTGGAGTGAATTTACACCCACCTTTTCTTCGGAGAGGTAGTTTTTCATCTGGTCTATCTCATTCTGGATTTTCTCAACTTCTTCGTCAAACTGCTGGGCCGTGACGATTTTGCTCTTGTACTCTTCATACCTCTTTAGGATTTTTGCCTGGAAGTATGTGCTGGTTGCAGTGTAATACTTACCCTCGTTGTAGTATTGATCTGCCTTTTTAATCAGCTTTTCTGCATCATCGTTGGTAGCACTGATCTCATCAAGAGATGATTTCATCCGGTCAGCAAGTTTTTTCAGAATGGTGGAGTAGCTCCCGATGTTGAACTGCCCTTCCGGATGCTTTATCTCATAACCTGTAAAGAACTTAAGAGCTTCGTTGATGGTTGCTACTTCATAAACGTCAACGCCCAGCTCCTCACCGTATTCAACGAGATCTAACTTTTTGTACTCCACATCTATGTAGCTGATGATACCGACTCTCCTGACTTTCTTTTCTTCAACATAGGTTATCCTCTGCCCTTCGGGTATGAGGAAAATCTTTGCCCCATTTTTCGCGGCAGCCTCAAGCTTATACTTCAGCCCTCCTACAGGCCCGATGTAGCCGTCTGGGTAGATCATTCCCGTCATGTAAACGTCATCCCTGATTTGGAGATTCTTGAGGGCAGCAATAGTGGCAACAGTCATAACTCCACCAGCAGAGGGGCCACCAACAATCGGGGCTTCAGCCTCAATAATGTAGAAAAAGTTGTATTTGGTGAAATCAACTCCGAGCATATCGCAAGCTGTAATAGCCGCAAGCTGGGCACTTCCCTGCATGTCTATTTCAGTGTATGGGGTTGTAGAGACGAACACTTTCCCTTCTCCTGGGGTGACGATTACAGAGATGTTAATCACAACACCTGTTGGCTGGTCACCGCTTGTAACTGCTACCGCCTTTATACTCGCTTCCTGAGCATTCTCAAATTGCGCTCCAACTGGTGTGAGCAAAATCAATATCAATGTCAGAAACTTAAGAGCGAATCTCATGGATGATGTATGATTGCTTAATTAAAAACTTTAATGGTCTGACAGCGAGCTCTCTTAAAAACCTGTCATGCTGACCAAAGTTTTCTAGCAAATTTGAACCTCAGCCTTAATTCCTGGATAAATGCTGTTGAAGTCCTTCAGTGCCCGGCCAGAATCATAATCAGGTCTTCGACCTCAAAGAAGCTGCTGAAGAGCTTGGTTGCAACAAAAAGCAGATGATCAAGTCCATCGTGCTTGTTGCTGAAGATGAGTTATTGCATTGTTGACGGCATATCCTCTGTTACCTAAAGAAGGGTCGAAGCGGTGGAGGGGACGAAAAACACCTTATTTCTCCTTCCAAGATTGCAAGAGTTGCAGTTGTGACAAGGATAAGGAAATAGATATAAACTTTATTCTCTGTTTAATTTTAAATGGTTGAAGACGAGATCCTCAGCATTCTGGAGGAATCGGGAGCTTTGAGTTCAAAAGAGATTGAGTCGGAACTGAGAAAGAGGGGTTACAACATCAGAGCGAGGACTGTAAGATATCACCTGAAAAAACTAGAGAAAAGGGGGTTGGTTAGAAAGAACAGCAACGGTAAGTCGGAACTCACGGAAAAAGGAGAGGTTGAGCTTAAGAGGAAGAGCGCATTTGAGAGGCTTGGGGAGTTTTCGGAGAGGATAGAGTACAACGTTTACCTTTCCAATTTCGACCTCTACACTCTTTCTGGCCTTGTACCCACAAACTTTGCCTTTATTGACAAATCGCTTTTCGACAGAGTCATGGAAATCGTTGAGCAGTGTAGCTCGTTCCCCCTTTGTATCTCGGATCGCATCTTTATAGCTGATGAGGGAGAGCCTCTCAGTGGTTATAATGTCCCTGAAAACTCCTTCGCTCTAGGGGTTATCTCCAACACAATTTACGACGTCATATTGAAGACCGCAGGTGTGAACACAACTCCAGAATATGCAGGACTCATGAGCGTTGAAAACTATGAGGCAAGAGGAATCACAGAGCTTATCAGCTACTTTGGCACTACTTTAAGCCCCGGACTTCTGCTGCTCAGGGCTGGCCTAACCTCGGTATACTCTGCATGCAAAAGCGGCAGGGGAGAGATAATAGTCGCGATAAGGTCGTTCAGCAGGTATGCGATGGACATAGCAAGAAGGGAACTGGAAATTGCGGAAAGCAAGGGTCTCAAAGGGGTGATTAAAATTCTGCATCCTTCTGACAGGATTTTTGGTCTTCCGACTGCAAACAGAGCTAGGCTGATTGTGAGTGCGGGTCTGAACATGATAGCACCGCTTTTCGAGCAAGGAATTAATCCAGAGGTTAGGGTTAACGAGTTCTTTGTGAATTTCAGGGACTTCAGGAAAATTTAACCCTCACCCTCAGCTTCCTCAAAAACGGTGAGCAGGGCGGAGAGTGTGACGGGGATTGTCTGCTCCGTAGCGAAGGTTATGTAGGGAGCGAGGTCGATCACGAAGTCTGCGAGCCTGAAAAGTCCCTTGGGGACTCCTACTCTACTACCTGCAAAAACAACAATCTCGTCAGCGAACTTCATCCTCCTCACTAACTCGTCCTTAACGTCCGAAATCTGCTTTCCTGTTGGATCCGTGATAATTAAAACGTTCCTCTTTCTCCTCTTGTCCCTCGCTGCCTGATAGATGTCCCTGACATAGACAGGCACCTTCCGCACTTCTCTTGCATACGCCCTTTCCTGAATTTTGTACCTCGCAATCTGCCCCCTCCTTACCCCCTTTATAAAATACTCAAGTTCAAAGGCGTTTACGTAGTCATGGGGGGCTATGATGAGCTCCTTTATCTCGAAAGCCTGTGCCGCCCTTCCAACTCTCTCTCCTATCTCCAGAGCAGCCTTCGTGTCCTCAAGATAGGGCATCTGAACGAAGCTGATTTTTCCGAACAGCTTTCTCGAATCAACCTTCTCAGGGGTGTACTTCTTTCTCTCCTCGCTGCCATCAATAACTCCGATGAAGGCCCTTTTTCCGATAATCTCAACATAAACAGCCTTATCTGGGAAGTTTAGGTCAACCTCACAGCCCGTAAGCTCCCTTATTCTGTCCCCCAAATCAAGGTTAACGTCAAGACTCGTGAAGTCGTGCGTCCCCCTTCTCTTAGTTCTTATTGCGAAGGTTTTCGCTCCCCTAATCTTCTCAGCCACCATCTCAGCTTTTGAAACTATCTCGTCAAGCTTTGCCTCGCATTCTGTCAGCACGGGAATTATCGTTTCGATTTCGGGAATCCCCTCCAACTTCTCTTTCAAACTTTCATCGCAGTGAACTATAAGCAAACCCAAAAAGCCTGAGGGTCTGATCTCGATCTCGACATCGCCGATTGCATCCTTTATGTGTGAAGCTGCCACGTACTCCATTCCTCTCTGCGTTTTTATGAGGAGCATGTTTGGCGTAGAAAGCAAAGGTTTTAAGAGTTACCTCTAAATTTCACCGGGTGGCATCATGCTGGGGAGATTCGTGGCAAATGGAAGAATTTATGAGGGGAGTTTTGAAATTGATGATGACTTAATCATTTTCGATGGCTACGAGGTGCCATTGTCGGCGGTAAAGTTCCTCCCGCCTGTCATTCCGTCCAAGATCATCGCAGTAGGGCTTAACTACATAGATCATGCTGAAGAGCTAAACATGCCCGTTCCGGAAGAACCAATCCTTTTCATGAAGCCATCCACTTCCGTTATAGGCCACGAGGACTGCATAATCCTACCTCACATCTCGCAGAGAGTCGATTATGAGGGTGAGCTTGCTGTTGTCATAGCTGAGGATTGCAGGAATGTGCCTGAAACGCAGGCCGGAGATTACATCTTAGGCTATACATGCTTCAACGACGTTACAGCTAGAGACTTGCAGGCTAAGGATGGCCAGTGGACGAGGGCAAAGAGCTTCGACACCTTCGCCCCCATTGGCCCTTACATTGCTGAAGTCGATAATCCTTCGAAGCTCGGCATTCAGACGATGGTGAACGGAAAGGTTGTGCAGAAGTCGAACACCTCAAACCTGATTTTCGACGTTTTCCAGCTCGTTTCCTTCGTTTCGTCAGTAATGACGCTCAAAGCTGGAGACGTCATCGCCACCGGCACGCCTGCTGGGGTTGGAATGCTCAAAGACGGGGATGTGGTAGAGGTTGAGATCGAAAAAATAGGTGTTTTGAGAAATTATGCTGTAAAGATAGACAGACAGATTCGATGTGAGTGCTGAGCAAAAAGTTATATTTCAGGTTTTGGAGGTGGGCACATGGGAAAAGAAATCAGGAAGGACTACAATGCTCATGAGGTCGAGGAGAAGTGGTTAAAGCTGTGGAAGGACGAGATGTACTACTTCGACTGGAATTCAGAGAAACCTCACTACATAATCGATACCCCTCCTCCTTACCCCACAGGCTCTTTTCATATCGGTCATGCTCTGAACTGGTGTATAATCGACTTTATCGCGAGATACAAGAGAATGAACGGTTATGCAGTGATGTTCCCGCAGGGCTGGGATTGCCATGGCTTGCCGACAGAGGTTAAAGTTGAGGAGACTTATGGGATAAAGAAGGGTGATGTTCCCAGAGAAGAATTCAGAAGGCTTTGCGTTGAATTTACGGAGAAGAATATCGCCAAAATGAGGGAGACGGCAAGGAGAATGGGCTACAGCATTGACTGGAGCAAGGAGTACATAACAATGTATCCAGAATACTTCTCGAAAACTCAGCTTTCATTCGTGAGAATGTACAATAAGGGGCTAATTTACAGGGATTATCACCCCGTCGTTTTCTGCCCCCGCTGCGAAACAACCATCGCTTTGGCTGAGATTGAATACAGGCAGGGAAAGACTAAGCTTAACTACATAAAATTTGATGATGACGTGATAATCGCCACCACTCGTCCAGAGCTAATTCCTGCGTGTGTTGCAATCGCCGTCCATCCTGAAGATGAGAGGAACAGGCATCTTGTCGGGAAGAAGGTAAAGGTTCCCACAACCGATTACTATGTTGAGGTAATTGCCGATGAAGAAGTTGATCCTGAATTCGGAACCGGAGTGGTGATGATCTGTACATTTGGAGACAGGCAGGATGTGAAGTGGTGGAAGAAGCACAAGCTTGAACTTAGGAACATCGTTGGCAGGGATGGAAGGCTTAACGAAAAGGCAGGGAAGTATGCCGGAATGACGATTCCAGAGGCTAGAGAGGCAATTCTCAAGGACTTGGAGAAGGAAGGAAAATTGCTGAAACAGGTTGAGATCGACCACAACGTTGGCTCCTGCTGGAGGTGCAAAACTCCGGTAGAAATCATTCCAGCCGAGCAGTGGTTCGTCAAGGTGGAGAAGGAGAAGATTCTTGAAGCTGCGAAAAAGATAAAATGGGTTCCGGAACACATGTACTCAAGGCTGGAGAGCTGGGTTCAGTCGATGGAGTGGGACTGGGTCATAAGCAGGCAGAGAATTTTTGCCACACCCATACCAGCTTGGTACTGCAAGAACTGCGGAGAGATTGTGGTTGCCAAGGAGGAGTGGCTGCCTGTCGACCCAACAGCTACGCAACCTCCTGAGCCTTGTCCGAAGTGCGGCTCGACCGAGTTCAGAGGAGAAACAGATGTTCTCGACACATGGATGGATTCGAGCATAACTCCGCTCGTTATATGCGGATGGCCTGAGTTGAAGGAGTATCCCACCCACCTCCGTCCACAGGGGCATGACATCATCAGGACATGGGCTTTCTACACGATTCTGAGGTCTCTTGCCTTGGAAAACCAGATTCCATGGTATGAGATTGTCATAAATGGAATGGTTTTCGGAGAGGATGGCAGGAAGATGAGCAAGAGCCTCGGGAATGTCATAGTGCCGGAAGAAGTCGTTGAGAAGTACGGAGTTGACGCCCTCAGGCAGTGGGCGGCGAGCGGAGTAATTGGAGACGACGTCATTTTTAGCTGGAAGGATGTTGTAGCTGCAAGCAGATTCCAGCAGAAGTTCTGGAGCATAACCAGGTTCACGCTGATGCACATCGCAGACTACAAGCCGAGTGAGGAGGATAGAAAGTACCTGAGAGATGCAGACAGATGGATTCTCTCGAAGCTGAACAGGCTTGTTGGAGAAGTTAGGAAGCACATGGACGAATACAGGTTCGATGAGGCAATCAAGGCGATAAGAACGTTCACATGGTATGAGTATGCAGACAACTACCTTGAAATCGTGAAGAACAGGCTATACTCAGGCAGTGAGGAAGAGAAGAGGGCTGCCAAGTTTGTTCTCTACTATGCCCTCGATGTGCTGACGAGGCTGCTAGCTCCGATCACACCATTCCTTGCAGAAGAGTGCTGGAGTCATTTTAGGGAGGGAAGTGTTCACCTGCAGAGCTATCCGGTGGTTGAGGAGGAGTTTCTGGATGAGAGGGCAGAAAAAGCCGGAGAGGAAATAAAGGAGATTGTGGCAGCTGTTAGGAAATTTAAGCACGATAAGGGACTTGCCCTTAACGCTCCACTGAAGAAACTGATAGTCTATTCCAAGCTAGACGGATTGGATGTCAGGGACATTGCAGGAGCGACGAATGCGGAGGTCGAAGTGGTTAAGGAGATGCCCGAAGTGAGGGAGAGAGTCAAGGCATTAAAGCCGAAATTTGCAATCATAGGCCCGATGTTCAGGGACAAGGCAAAGCAGCTCATCAAGGCTGTCGAGTCACTCAGCGATGAAGACAAAGAAAAGTTGCTGAAGGATGGAGCGATTCAGATAAATCTTGATGGTGCAAGTGTTGAAGTGAAGGCAGAGTGGTTTGATGCTGTTACGGAGAAGAGCATTGAGGGCAGGGAAGTGGAGATGCTGGAGACCGCTAACAGTGTTGTTTTCGTCGAAATCTGATTTTCTTTTTTCTTTCAGAATTGTTCTTGACGATTACAAAGTATTTTCCCTGAATAAATCCGAAAAATTTAAACTTATATAACAACCACTCACTTTTGGGGTGAGGATTTTGGAGGCACAGCTTACGAGAAAAATCAGGGTTATAGTTGCAAAGCCCGGCTTGGATGGACACGACAGAGGGGCAAAGGTTGTTGCTAGAGCTCTTAGGGATGCGGGTTTTGAGGTTATCTACACCGGCATAAGGAGGACTCCAGAGGAAATTGCAGAAACTGCACTGCAGGAAGATGCTGATGTGGTTGGTTTGAGCATTTTGAGCGGAGCACATCTTGAACTCACGCCTATGGTTATTGAGGAGCTTAGAAAAAGAGGACTGGAGCCAAACAGGGATGTGCTGGTGTTGCTTGGCGGAATAGTTCCCGAAGAGGACGTGCCGAAGTTAAAGGAAATGGGTGTTGCAAAGGTTTTCGGCCCTGGCACTCCGCTGAGCGAGATAATTGATTTTATTAAAGCGGAGGTGCCCAAGCTGAAGAGGTGATAGCTTGATAAGGAAGATTGACCATGTGGGTATTGCCGTAAAGAGCCTCGATGAGACTACGAAAACTTACGAAGCTTTGGGGTTTGAGGTTGAGGAAATAGAGGAGGTTGCAGAGCAGAAGGTCAGGGTTGCCATGCTCCCTGTTGGAGAGAGCAGGATTGAGCTTCTGGAAGCCACCTCTGAAGACAGTGCAATTGCCAAATTCATCTCATCGAGGGGTGAGGGGATTCACCACATCGCAATTAACGTTGAGAACATAGAAGAGGCGTTGAAGAAGGCTAAGGAGGCGGGATTAAGGCTGATTGACGAGAAACCGAGAATTGGAGCAGGCGGGAAGAAGGTCGCTTTTGTGCATCCAAAAAGCACGCATGGAGTGCTGCTTGAGTTTGTGGAGGGCTGAGGGGATAGGATGAGGAAAGAGCTTGTTGAAGACCTCTACAAAAGGAAGGAGAAAATCAAACAGATGGGGGGCAAGGAGAGGATAGAGAGGCAGCACGATCAGGGGAAGCTGACGGCAAGGGAAAGAATAGAACTTCTTCTCGACCCTGGAAGCTTTGTTGAAGTTAACCCCTTTGTGGAGAAAAGAAACACCGATTTCGGCCTTGATAAGATGGAGTTGCCTGCTGATGGTGTTGTAACCGGCTACGGGACTGTTGACGGAAGGCCGGTGGCGGTGTTTGCCCAGGACTTCACAGTGATGGGAGGAAGTTTAGGAGAGATGCATGGTTTCAAGATTGCCTACATTCTGGACTTCGCTATGAAACTCGGCATTCCGGTTGTCGGGCTGAACGACAGCGGAGGAGCGAGGATTCAGGAGGGTGTTGATGCTCTAAAAGGATATGGTGACATCTTCTATCGCAACACTCTGGCGAGCGGAGTTATACCGCAGATCAGCGTGATAATGGGGCCATGTGCAGGAGGAGCAGTTTACAGCCCTGCAATTGGTGACTTCATCGTGATGACAAAAAATCCGAACTGCTACATGTTCATAACCGGCCCTCAGGTGATAAAGACCGTCACGGGAGAGGAGGTCTCCGCCTTCGACCTCGGTGGCTGGCAGGCTCACGCGATGAAGAGCGGAAACTGCCACCTTGTTGCTGAGGACGACAGAGATGCGATGATGCTTGTGAGAAAGTTGCTGAGCTATCTCCCCCTCAACAACATGGAAGACCCGCCCGTAATAAAGACTGGTGATGATCCCGCGCGCCCAACACCTGAGATTTACGATGTTCTGCCCGACGACCCGCAGAAGCCGTACGACGTGAGGGATGTGATAAGGGCCGTGGTTGACAACGGTGAGTTTCTGGAGATTCACCCCTACTACGCTCCCAATGCTGTTGTGGGTTTTGCGAGGGTTGATGGGAGAAGTGTCGGTATAGTGGCGAACAACCCTAGGCACTTTGCAGGCTGCTTGGATGTTGACAGCAGCGATAAGATTGCCAGATTTGTGAGGTTCTGCGATGCCTTCAACATCCCGATTATTACCTTTGTTGATGTTCCTGGCTATCTGCCGGGAGTGCAGCAGGAGTATGGAGGAATAATAAGGCACGGAGCAAAGGTGCTCTTCGCCTACAGCGAAGCCACAGTCCCTCTCGTGACGATCATTCTGAGAAAAGCCTACGGTGGAGCCTATCTCGCAATGGGAAGCAAGCACTTGGGAGCAGATGTCGTCTATGCCTACCCAACTGCCGAGATAGCGGTTATGGGGCCTGAAGGAGCGGCGGAGATTGTCTTCAGGAAGGAGATTAAGGCTGCTGAAGACCCGAAAGCGATGAGGGAGGAGAAAATAAGAGAGTACAGGGAGAAATTCGCCAACCCGTACAGAGCCGCTGCAAGGGGCTACATTGACGACGTAATCGACCCCAAGTACACCAGAGTGAAGATTGTTTCGGCATTGAGAGTTCTTGAAAGCAAGAGGGAGAAACTTCCGCCAAAGAAGCACGGCAACATTCCGCTCTGAGGTGGTTGTATGACGCCAGAGGAGTTTCTTGCCGCGATTGCAGCAATAAACCGCTACATGAAGGAAAGGGAAGGGGTGATTGAGGTAAAGGACTTTCCGAGAAACTGGAAAATGGCAGCGAGGTTGAGAGAATGAAGTATGAGGTAAAGGTTCAGGGCAAAAAGTACGAAGTGGAAGTGGAGGAAATCTCTCCGATGGTATTTGAAGTCGAGGTTAACGGAAAGAAAGCAGTGATTGAGGTGGAGAAAAAATTCGAGTTTAAGGAGTTTGAGAAAGCTGAGATTAAGGAGAGGAGATTTGCCGAAGAGAGGGCTGAAGGAAAGGCAGAAACGGTTAAGACAACAGGAAAGGCAATTACCGCTCCCATGGCAGGGGTTGTGACAAAAATCCTCAAGAAAGTTGGAGATAAGGTCAAGGCTGGCGAGACGGTGCTTATTATTGAAGCGATGAAGATGGAGAACCCCATAACATCTCCCGAAGACGGAGAGATTGCCGAGATTGTTGTTAATGAAGGGGACAAGGTAGGGAGTGGAGATGTGCTTGTTTACCTTAAGTAGTAGGTGGTTTGTATGAACAAGAAGGAGTGGGAGGAAAAATACGTAAAACCCCTCCTCGAAAAGTCGCCTGAAAGGAAGAAGGAGTTTAAGACCTCTTCTGGAATAGTTGTAGACAGACTTTACACGCCAGAGGATGTTGAAATCGACTATGAGGAGAAGCTGGGGTATCCGGGGGTCTATCCTTTCACGAGGGGAGTTTATCCGACAATGTACCGCGGAAGGCTCTGGACGATGAGGCAGTACGCCGGTTTTGGCACTGCCGAGGAGACGAACAAGAGATACAGATATCTCCTTGAGCAGGGGCAGACTGGGTTGAGCGTTGCATTTGACCTTCCAACTCAAATCGGCTACGATTCTGATCATCCAATGGCTCTTGGAGAAGTCGGTAAAGTTGGAGTGGCAATCGACACGATACAGGACATGGAGATTCTTTTTGACGGTATCCCCTTGGGCAAGGTTTCGACTTCGATGACCATCAACTCAACCTGCGCTCAAATTCTCAGCATGTATATTGCTGTCGCTGAAAAGCAGGGAGTCGAGAGGGCTAGTCTGAGAGGAACAGTGCAGAACGATATGCTGAAGGAGTATATCGCTCGTGGAACGTACATTTTCCCACCCGAACCATCTTTGAGACTTTCAACAGACATAATCATGTACTGTGCAAAGGAAATGCCCAAGTGGAACTCCATCAGCATCTCGGGCTACCATATGGAGGAGGCTGGAGCAACACCTGTTCAGGAAGTTGCTTTTACACTGGCAGACGGCATAACTTACGTTGAGAAGGTCATTGAGAGGGGAATGGACGTTGACAGCTTCGCGCCAAGGCTGAGCTTCTTCTTTGCCGCAGGAAACAACTTTTTGGAGGAGATCGCGAAGTTCAGGGCCGCTCGCAGGTTGTGGGCGAGGATAATGAAGGAGAGGTTCAACGCAAAGAATCCGAGGTCGATGATGCTCCGCTTCCACGTTCAAACTGCAGGATGCACTTTAACCGCACAGCAGCCTGAGAACAACATCGTCAGAGTTGCGCTGCAGGCTCTCGCTGCTGTTCTTGGCGGTTGCCAGTCATTGCACACAAACAGCTACGACGAGGCTCTCTGCCTGCCGACCGAGAAGGCAGTAAGAATCGCTCTGAGAACTCAGCAGATAATCGCTGAGGAGAGCGGAGTTGCTGATGTGGTTGACCCGCTGGGTGGGAGCTACTACGTGGAGTGGCTGACGGACAGAATAGAGGAGGAGGCAATGAAATACATAGAGAAGATAGATGAGATGGGAGGGATGATTAAAGCGATTGAGAGCGGTTACGTGCAGAGAGAGATACAGAAATCCGCCTATGAGAAGCAGAAGGCCATCGACGAGGGAGAGATTACGGTTGTCGGTGTGAACAAGTACCAGATTGAAGAGGAAATCCAGATTGAACTTCTGAGAGTGGACAAGGCAGTGGTTGAAAAGCAGATCAAGAGGCTGCAAGAGTTCAGGAAGAACAGAGATGTGAAGAAGGTGGAGGAGGCGCTTGACAGGCTAAGAAAGGCCGCTGAGAAAGAGGACGAGAATCTGATGCCCTACGTTCTTGAGGCAGTTAAGGCGAGAGCTACGCTTGGAGAGATGACCGACGCCCTGAGAGATGTGTTCGGGGAGTTTAGGGCTCCTGAAATCTTTTAATTTCTTTTTTATATATACAAGCCAAGTTTCTCAAATTACACCCATTTCGGAGAGTCTTTCTGGCAGGTAAACGTCTGTAACGTAATCCAGACCATACTTTGCCAAGGCCTGCTGTTCTGATTTCTTTTTTATCTCAAGCTGGTGGTTAACTTCCTTCTTCCAGAACTCACTATCAAATCTTGGATCGGTAAGAATTGATCTTAAAGCCCTTATATCTTCCTCACTGAGCTTATCCGCGGGCAAATCGTATTTAGTAATGTCAGTAGGCCTTATCCCCACAAACTGCGCTGCGGGAGTTGCAAGATATTCTGAGAGGTGGGCCGATTTTATACTTCCATAAGCAACGCTTGCAAAAATCCTGTAGCTCCAAGGATCGCCATCCGTAAAAACAACCACTGGCAGATTGAGCTCGGTGTTGAGCCTCCTCAACAACCTGCGAGTGCTTCTCGCAGGCTGCCCCTTCAGGTGGACTATTATCGCATTGTACTTCTCGTCAAATCCGTTCTCCACAAGCCTGTCCCTCATACCGCCTGTCTCTATCGCTATCACGAACTTTGCGTCATGATCCACAAACTCAATCTTGTCAACGTTGACCGGTATCTGATACCCTCCCTCACCCACATCATCTTGGCAGTGTATCTCCCTAACACCTCTCCTCGTCTCCTCCCTAACCCTGAGAGGCCCTATAACAGTAGCTCCATCCTCTTCAGGGCGGATGTGAAAGTGTTCTCTTTGGAAGTTCGTCAGAATTTCTAAATCCTCAACGAGCCTGTCGCTTTCAGGCTGCTCCTCGAACTTCGCCGGCCCCCAACCTTCAGAGATGTAGTAAAGCTCTCTCAGGGTCGATGACTTGTTTAGGTTTAGCTGCTCCTTGAGAAAACCGATTACATAGGTCATCTTCAGGATTCTGTATGCTCCTTTAACGGTCTTCGCAGACCTCACGGATTTTCTATCACCGTAAACCCAAACCTCGCTCTCTTCATTAAACTCTATATTGTGCTTAGTTCTTGTTGCGATATGAAGTTCAGGAACCTGCCCGGCTTTCATCTGATCATAAATGTCTTGCACTATACCGATCAAAGCCTGCAGGCATCTCCGCTCGATTTCTCTCATCACTCTCTCATTATCGCAACGGATTTATAGGCCTTACCAACACTCTCTTTGATGCTTTACATCAACACGTTTCTCGACAAAATAGGAGAAATTATCAGAGGGGAAAGAAGCGTTGAAGAAGCAGATGAGCTTCTGGAGCAGAAAAACATATTCGAGATGTTCAAAAAAGATTGTGAGGAGATACTCAACCTTTACAAAAGCGGAAAAGCCGAGAAGGAAGAGGTTCAGAGGAACTTCTACCTCCTCAAGACGTACGTCGTTTCTCAGCTCTCAATCCACTTTGAGAGGTTAAAAGAGTTCGCAGAGAGCAAGGGGGTTAAGATTGAAAAGGAACTTGAACCTGAGACAATAAACGAGATAGCACTTTACATTGACAGGATTGAGAAGGAGATATGAAAATCCTGCTCACTAATGACGACGGACTTTACTCAGCAGGTTTAAGGGCTGCATACGAGGCATTGGGCGAGCTCGGAGAGGTTTTCGTTGTTGCTCCAGCCGTGCAGAGGAGTGGTGTAGGGAGAAGTCTCTCGATAATGGAGCCGATAAGAGTCTCTGAGCTGAAAATTAACGGAATGAAGATATATGCCGTTGATGGCACTCCAACGGACTCGGTTATAATCGGCATGTACGAAATTATTGGCGAAATCCCCGACCTTACAGTTAGTGGGATAAACATGGGCGAAAACCTCTCCACTGAGGCTGCAACAACTTCAGGAACTGTGGGTGCTGCTCTGGAAGCAGCAACTCACGGAAGTAAAACCATAGCTATATCACTGCAGATGCCAGACGTCAGCAAGTTCGAGCTAACGAGCAAGGCGGACTTCAGCTTCGCATCCGAAGTTTTGAAGGACCTGGCAAGGATCGTGCTAGAAAAAGGGCTGCCTGAAGACGTTGACTTGCTGAATGTCAACGTCCCCGCAAGGCCGAACGGTAAAATTGCTGTAACAAGGTTGGCAAGGAGGATGTACATTGTCAGCGTGGAGAAAAGGCTAGACCCAAGGGGAAGGGAGTACTACTGGATACACGGGGACGAGGTTGAGGATGCTGAAGAAGGGTCTGACATACACGCCTTGAGGCTCGGGTATGTGTCCATAACCCCCCTCTCAATTGATTTAACCGCGAGAGTTGATTTTGGAAAAGTTGGAAGGTGGTTTGATGGTCTCGAATGGAAAGTATAACGCTGCAAAACTAGCATTGAAGCTTGTTAAAGACGGGATGGTTCTGGGCATTGGTAGCGGAACAACAGTCGAAATTTTCTTGAACCTGCTTGGGGAAAGAATAAGGGAAGAGGGCCTAGTGGTTTACGGTATTCCAACATCCTACCAGTCGTACTATGCGGCCATCAGAAACGGTGTGAAGATTATAGATCTGGTTGAACACGAGCCGGAGCTGTGCATTGATGGAGCTGATCAGGTTGATGCCAAGATGAACTGCATCAAGGGTGGCGGAGGAGCGATGACGAGAGAGAAGATAGTTGCAAAAGCCAGCAAGAAGGTTGTAATAATAGTGGATGAAAGCAAGCTGGTTGAGAGGCTTTCTATGCCTGTCCCGGTTGAAGTTTTACCCTTTGCTTACGGGTATGTGGAGAGGAAGCTGAAAGAGATGGGAGCTGAAGTGAAGCTCAGGCATGGAAGCGGGAAAATCGGGCCAGTTGTGACAGACAACGGGAATTTCGTGGTGGACTGCGATTTTGGCGAGATTGATGATAGAGATGTTGAAGAAATGGAGGAGAGGGTGAAGTTCCTAACAGGTGTGGTGGAGAGTGGTATCTTCCCCAAAAAAATGATCGATCAAGTTATAGCCGGCTCTTCAAGCTCTGCCAACTTTCTGTAAACCAAATTTACCACTTGTCCTTTCTTCTCGAACCCATTACGACGGCTATTGCTATTACCGCTACCGCTATTCCTCCACCCGCGACGGCAATTGTCGTCAGGTCAGCATCAATCAAGCTCTTCTCCTTGATGGAGCTTCTAAGCTCCTCAACCTCAAGCTTCAGAGAGGATAGAACCTCCTTAATCTCGTCTATTTTTGTATCCGCAGCGGTAAACTTCCCCTCGTTAACCAGCATCTCCAGCTCATCTATATCCTCCTCAATGCTACTAGCGTTTAAGTACAACTCCTCGTACCTGGCCTTAACCTCCTCATAATTTTCAATCCTGTCTTTCTCATTTTCAAGTCTGTACTGAATGAGGATGAGTTCCTTGTTGACTTCTGTAAGTGAAGCTTTCAGATCGTCGATTTTGGACTTATAGGTCTCCATCTTGCTGCTAACGTAGCACTCCTCGACCGCTTGCTCTACATCCTTCATCAATTCTTCTGCCTCTCTGTACTCTTCATCATTGTAAAGCAGCTTGGCCTCCTTCAGCTTCTTCTGATCCGCACATTCTGCATCCTCAAAATCCCTTATGTCTGAGTAGAATTTCTGCTTGTTCACAACCGTAATTTCCAGTTCAATGAGTTCTTCATCTTCAGCTTCCACCTTCAGCACAGTCAGGTTTTCAAGCCTTGAGTCGATTACTGGCACATATCCAGAAACCGTTAAAGCAATTTCATCCACACCGTCCTCGCTTTCAGGGACGTAAAAGGTCAGCAGTGTCCTGCCTTTATCTGAGCAGTACTCATCCTGAGGGGTGGGGAAGAGAACCTTCTTTCCGTCCTTATATTTGACGACAACGGCGAGAGCGGAGGAGTCAAGCTGGGTTAAAACATGATACTCTAGGTCATCCGCCAGCTTGGCATCGCTTGAGGAGTCGGGAGTTACTGTGCAGGTGAAGTAGAGGTATTCTCCGCCGAAGTAGTAATCGTCGAATGTTTTGGAGCAGGAGTAGTCGAAATCGTAAGCTGAGGCCGCAGCAAAAAGTAGAAAGAGAGAAAGAAGTGTCAGCGGAGCTCGTCCCATTTTCCTCTCCTCCCTCTGAGCTTTACCACCAATACAACACCAATAATAACAACTAAGACTCCAGCGATATAGAGCAGATAATGCTCTAAATACTGAAGCAGAACATCGAGTAATCCTTTCTGCTCAGCCTTCAAGTTATAAACTTCTGATTTTAACTTATCTAATCCGATTTTAATGTCGTTTAGTCTTTCCTCAGCGATTTCTATGTTTTTTTCAGCCGAAGCATAATTTTCCGATTCGAGTTGTACTGAAACTTTAGACAAAGTTTCCTCCAATGTTTCTAAATTGTCTTCAATTTCACTGACATTTGCTTTCAAAAAAGCAACATTCAAACCCTTCTTTTCAAGTTCATCTATTTCATACTTCAAAAGTGTGAGTTCAGCAGAAATATCCTTTTTTTCTTTATTTAACTCTTCAAACCTGTGATTCAGACTTGCTTTAAAGAACTCATCCTTCGCATTATCAAGGTTTTCCTTAGCCGAATCTAAACTGTCTTCAGCTTCTTCAAATTCACCTTCAGAATAATATTTATCCGCATACTCCAGATCTTTCTTCACGTCTTTCAACAAGTCCAAAATATCCGATACATCGAACGTCGCATTTTCGAGTTGGTAATACAGCTCGTTGTACTCATTCTCAATATCCGACAACTCAGCCTCAAATTTTGATGAATCAACAACCTTAACAGTAACAGGTTCGAGGGAGTCTTCATCAGCATCACTTATTTGAAAACTAAGTAGAGTGACTTCCTCGTACCAACCGCTAATTTGGGGGATGACACCTGTGAGATTAATCTCGATTTCTTGTAAACCATCATCCCACTCCTTCACATATATATTCGCTTCCTTACTTTTTATAGGGGGACCCAATGTAGCAATTATATCCTTGTAGTATATTACCTTAACATTCCATTCAGCTTGATCCAGTTCTGTCGATATTAGATACTGCCTTCCATCCAGCTTCTTCCTATTCACCTCACTATCAATATTTTTTGGCGCAATAACGTATGTAACTGTAATCTTATCGCCTGGACTATAGTAATCCTTTTTTGGCTCAATTGTCGGGAAATTTGACGTAAAATCGTCCTTACCAATTTGTTCAGCAGCCAAGGACACTAAAGAGCAGGCAATTATCAAAAGTACTGCAACTGCAATTGTTCTTACCGGCTTCATGTCCAACACTTTCCGGCCAGATAATAAAGCTTTTCAGAAAAAACAAAAAATTAAAAAAATTTAGAATTACTTCCTCCTCAGCAGGTACGCCACTGCCAGCAGTCCAGCAATTGCGAACACTGCCTCGAAGCCGGGCACTCCTTGACCACCCTCTTCGGCTGTTGTGGTCGTGACTGCTGTGGTGGTTGTGGTCTCTTCAACTGGAGCAGTTGTGGTCGTGACTGCTGTGGTTGTAGTTACAGCTGTAGTTGTTGTGACTGCTGTGGTTGTAGTTGGCAGTTCCTCCACAACTTCTATGACCTTCTTGAACAGCAGGTCGTCGTGAGCACCGTATGCCTTGGCATAGCTGTCAGTCGGCTCAATGTCATACATTGTCTTTATGTCGAAGGTATCGGCGTAACCTTCAAGGGTACCCATTGCGTCGCGGACGTACAGCGTGTACTCTCCTGGCTCAACGTCGCCGGTTGGAATACTTACCTCCGCTACACCGTTTTCATCAATCGGTATTCTTGAATAGACTTTCTGCTTGGCTCCGAGGTCAAGAACCACATACAGATAATCGTAGCTTCCCCCTCTGTTGGTCTCAATTCTCACCTTGAGGTCTTCGCCCTTCTTAACCATGTCTGGAACAACAACGTTCATTTCTGGAACGACTACTTCCATCGGAATGTCTACAGATTCTACCTCTGAGTAGCAGTTCTTGTCCTTATAGAGATGAAGCGTCACAGTATAGAGGCCAGCCGGGAGAAGAGTGTTGGTATCGTAGTCGAAGCTTGAGTCCAATTTGTTACTATTGTCATTGTAATACGGATATATCGTATTGAAGACCCAACCTGTCTCCGTTTCATCAGATTCATTGAACTTAGACAGTCTGAAATTCTCTTCATACACCCTCACTCCGCTGCCCTTAATTTCAGCGCGGACACAGAGGTTGTCCGGGTCGCCAGCGACCTTCACATAGAGGTCATAGGAGTCTCCCCTTGCTATCTTGATGTAGCTTGGATACTCGGCAAGACCGAACTCAACGACTTCAAATGCAAGTTGGGCCATCTCATCTTCTGTCGGATCCGGATGACTAACGTTTGCGGGTGCGATGACATATAGCGTATATGTGCCCACCTTAGCATCATCCTTAACTTCCAGCTTCACACTGAATGTACCATCAGTAACTGTGACAACACGGTCATCAGCTCCCTTATCAAACGGTTCATTGTCCTTTGGAATCTGCGTCACGTCCTTCAGAATTCCTGCCCTATCGGTGTAAACCAGAACGTAATCCAAATCAGTCGTTCCGCTCAATGTAAACGAACCGCCCCTAGTTACCTTGGTCTTGTCTATAGTAGCATTAAGCACGGCCTTCGCAACTCTGATGGTTGTTGTTGCGGATATCTTAGTATTGCTGTCAAGAGTGATTTCGGCTTTTATCGTGTAAGTTCTCCTTTCCGCATCTGACTTGATCCTCAGTTCATCTGTGCTCCACTTCTGGTCGGCTCCTACTGATACGGTCAAGGTATTGCCAATTGGTGTACCGTCCGAATACTCAAGGAAGGATCCAAGACTCTCACCGGATGCTGATATCTCCACTTCCGTGCCCTGCTTCACAGTTGCCGTACCCTTGATGTAGAGCTTCTCGCCTCTGCTGAAGGTGAGTTTGTCCATTGCAAACTCTATCTTTGGTTCAGCCACATTTATATATACAGTCTTTTCCTCACTGATTGCAGTATTGGCTGCCCTATAGGTAACAGCCTCAAACACGAACTTGTAACTACCAGTCGGAGCGCTGAGATCGATTACGGCAGTTCCAGGCATTCTGAACGAGCCATCTGACTTTACAAACATCACCACATTAGATCCGTAAGGTGTTCGGTATAGCGTCCCGTTAGGATAGTATATAGTCATATTAACTACATTAAGTGTGCCATCGTCATACTCGCTACCATATTCCGCCATGTTCGTTGAACCGTAGATGAAGAATTCAGTACCCTTGTAGATCGTGTCTGGGTACACGACATTCAATGTCAGTTCGACGAGTTCGAAGTTGCCACTAGCACTTGTCACAACTCCACCCTGAGCTGGATTGTAAACAATTGCCTTTACCTTGTAAATTCCGTAAGTTCCACCCGCATAGAGAATTAGCTCGCTTGTGGGAATATATACATCCTCATCTACTTTACCAGGACCGCTACCTAGATACTCTTTATGATCAGACGTTGGAACCCTACAGTTTGCAGTGGGGTCCGAGCTGATACACTGTGAGGCGTCAAATGGCCCCTCTACCCACCAGTAGACTAAATCTCCGCTTCTCAGATCCTCTGCAACTATATTTATCTTTGCCTTATCACCCTCTGCAACTTTCGCCGTCTTCACGTTAACCTCGATGGACGGGATTCCGGTCTTGTAGACCCAGATGTATGTTCCGCCGGGATAGCCATCTGCAGAATCAACAGTAGAGTTAAACACTTCTCCTCCACCACTGACAAGCTTGAAGTAGAACTTACCTGGATACAAATCTGATGCAGGGAACTCAATGAACTTGGCTGCTGCGTCGGTGAACGAACCTACTTTTTCAACATCTCCACTGTATTTCTCCACTATGTACCACGTGTAGGAACTATCGGGATCGAGGTTGTAAATCTCAATCTTTATTGTGGATGTCATGTAGTACTTGGCAAGCAATGCATCCGGCAGTTCGGCGATTGTAGTTTTCTCATCTACGTTTTTGAACCACACTTCGACGCCAGTAGTAGAATTCCTCATTTGAACGCTTGCTGCCATCGCTGGAGTCACTGATATCACTAAAAGTGCTGCCATTATTACGCCTATTATTCCTAACCTTTTCATACTTCTCTACCTCCTTTTCTCACCTTTCATCTCACCTACTACTATATAAATTCTCCCATTTCTTTAGCGGCGGGAAAGCTACAGCATCAGCTAACCCGCCGCCACCGTAATTTAATGGTCACTACATATATTTAAACCTTTTGCTTATGAGAGGAGATACTGTAAGAATTGATTGCTACTGAGGGCAGGTTGATGTTAAAGGAGATGGTGGAGTGCACCATAAGTTTTGAATATGCTTGAGGACTTGGGGTCAGAGTAATCGTTTGAGAGATAAAATTGATGAACTAAAAATCAAACATCAAAATACTTCATGAACTCCCAAGGCGTAATATACAGGCAGTACTGGTTCCATTCATCAATTTTAAGCTCCATAAAGGCATCGAAGATGTGGGAGCCGAGGACTTCCTGCATAACCTCATCGCTCGCCAGATGGTCTATCGCGTCTCTAAGCGTTGTTGGTAGCTCGCCAACACCCAGCTCCCTCTTCTGGGCTGGTGTGAGCTCGTAAACGTCTTCCAGCAGTGGATCGCCGGGGTCGATCTTCTTCTTTATGCCATCCAGACCTGCTGCAAGCTGAGCTGTGATTGCAAGATATGGATTGCAGCTCGGATCCACACCTCTGTACTCCACCCTGATTGCTGAAGGCTTTTTGACGTACATCGGAACTCTAATCAAAGCTGATCTGTTTCTCAGGCTCCAGCAGATATAAATGGGAGCTTCAAAGCCAGGAACCAGCCTCTTGTAGCTGTTAACTGTTGGGGCGCATAAAGCGGTTAAAGCTTTGGCGTGCTCAAGCAAGCCTCCTATGTAATACCTCGCTTTCTGGCTCAGCATGTACTCGTCGTCTGGATCAGCAAATATTGCATCACCGCTGAAAGGCTCTCCCTTCCAGAGGCTCTGATGAGTGTGCATTCCGCTGGCGTTGTCCAGATAAAGCGGCTTGGGCATGAATGTTGCATATAGACCATGCATTGCCGCAACATTCTTTGCTGCGAACTTGTAGAGGTAGAAGGCATCTCCAACTTCAACGAGTTGTTTTGGCTTGAAGTTCAGCTCCACCTGACCGGCAGTCGCGACTTCGTGGTGATGGTATTCAACCTCAATACCCAACTTTTCAAGGTAATATGAAAGCTCGTTTCTGTACTCAACTGTTGTGTCTTCAGGTGGAGACCTGAAGTAACCCTCCTTTGGCCTTATCATGTATCCACTCTCAATTTCCGGGCTGACAGGCATGACTCTCGGCGGCCCCCAGCTGTCTCCAGCTCCACCATTCGGTGAGACCCACATGTCCCAGCTAAGATTAGTGAAATCAACACCTTCAAAAACGAAGAACTCGATTTCTGGGCCGAAGATTGCCGACATTCCGTCAGCTTTAAGCATATCTTCGTATCTCTTCGCAACGTAACCGCGGGGATCGCAATCAGCTATTTCTTTTCCCCATGCCTCGTAAATATTCCCGAACATTATCGCCGACTTCTGGATCGGATTATCGATCCAGGGGATTATTTTAAGGGTTGACGCTTCCGGCACCCAGACCATGTCGCTCTTCTCTATTGTTCTGAAACCTCTAACGGAGGAGCCGTCGAAGCCGATCCCTGTTTCAAAGGCGTCTCCGTCCAGAAACTCTCTTGCGGGAATCGAGAACGTCTGGAGGTAACCTCTTACATCTGTGAATGCACAGAGAACCTGCATGACGTTATTTTCTTTGAGTAATGCTTTTGCTCTCTCAACCTCTTCCATCAAATCACCTCACAGCCGCATGACTCATTCGATATATATTTTTTTGCATTCTACCTTTTTTTCTGAAGAATTTGCAGATAGGAGTGGTTTATTTTGAGGAAATTTCATCACACTTCAAGTTAGTAGCGAGTTACAAAGAGATTATACCAAAGAAAAAGTAGGATAAATCTTGATGAACAAAAAACCCGAAAAAATTAAACCTTCGTCCCCGCCTTGAGCAGGTCTTCAGCTATCAGCCTGACAGTGTCCTCAACGATCCCGTCCTCGTATATGTCCTCTCCATCCAGCACAGCCTTGATCATCCTGCCAATTCTCGTGTCGAAATCAATTTCGACCTTCTGGCTTCCATAGTAATACTTCAGAATCAGCTTTTTGAGGATGATGGCGTCTTCTCTTAACTCTGAATCCGACTCGATGACTTTGTCCAGGCAGTGCATGAAGTTCACGGACTGAAAGCCGAAGTTTCTGTACGCCATGAAGCCAAGGCATGCCGCCTCCATGTAGTGCTGTGCAGAGTCCTCTCCCTTTTCCTCTGCTCTCCTTGCCTTGAAGTAGGCTATCTTTGCCTTTAAGTCTATCGGAAGCTCTCCAAAGCTCTCAAACCGCTCCATAACTCTTTTCAGCTCACTTTCATCGAGATACGGAAGCATGTTCTGCAGAACTGCTGCAATGCTTAAGTCCTCTCCAACCTGCTCTAAAGCATCGAGAGCCTTTTTCAGCAGCATCTCTGCCTCCCTCTTTCTCCCTCCTCGCTGGTAAACCACGGCAAGATTGTTCAGAAGCATCCCCATAGTTCTGGCGTCTCCCTTCTCCTTTGCCATGTTGAACGCTTCAATCAGAGCTTTCTCAGCATGCTCTTTCATATCCAGCTTCGCATACATCGTTCCAAGGGCAGTCAAAATCGCCAGCTTCTGGTCGTTTTTTACATCCCCCAGAAGTTTAAGGGCATCTGTGTAGGCCTTCTCAGCCTCAGCGTACTTTCGAGAAATCTGGTAAAGATTGCCGAGGTTGTAGAGGCAACCGACAACATACGGCAGAAAGCTCTCATCCTCCTCAGAAAGCTTAATGTAAATGTTTAGAGCCTCAAGGTAAGCCTCTTCAGCCTCTTTCAGCTTATGCATGGCGTAGTAGATGTTTCCTAAGGTTCCAAGAACTTTCCCCTTTTCGTGACCTTCAAGGCTTTCAGAAAGGCTCTTTCCGACTTCAGCGAGTATTTCAAGCTCAGTTAAATCCTTCGCATTGTTAAATGCCTCTACAAACCCGTCAGCGTTCATTCTTCTTCCCCTTTTTGAATATTTTTTCGATTTCTGAATCCATATACCTCCTCTTGTGCTCACTTCCAAGGGCTTTTCGGTAGTCAGCCCTCAACTGCTGGGAAGCGAGCTTTTCAAGAAGCTTTTCCTTCTCCTCGTCATCCATGACAACTCTCTTTTTGAAGTTCATTTAAATCTATTGGAGGCCAAAGTTTTTTTACCCAGTCGTTATTTGCTTAAACCGTGCAAGTCAAAATCCTCGACACAACACTCAGGGATGGGGAGCAAACACCCGGAGTATCGCTGAGCGTGGAGCAGAAGGTGATGATAGCTGAAGCTCTGGACAGCCTTAGAGTTGACATCATCGAGGCAGGAACGGCGATTGCCTCTGAAGGCGACTTTCAGGCAATAAGGGAAATCTCACAGAGAGGTTTGAATGCTGAGATCTGCAGCTTTGCGAGGATAAAAAAGGAGGACATAGATGCCGCAGCAGATGCCAATGCCGACTCCATCTTCATGGTTGCTCCGTCATCAGATATACACATCAATGCCAAGTTTCCCGGCAAGAGCAAGGAGTACGTAATCGAGAAAAGCATCGAGGCAATCGAGTACGCAAAGGAGAGGGGGCTTATAGTCGAATTCGGAGCTGAGGATGCATCAAGAGCTGATCTTAACTTCGTAATCGAGCTGTTCAAAAAGGCTGAAGAGGTTAAAGCGGACAGAATCACGTTTGCGGACACTGTAGGAGTGCTTTCTCCAGAAAAGATGGAGGAGACCGTGAGAAAAATTAAAGCTGAGGTTAAGCTACCTCTCGCAATTCACTGTCACGACGACTTTGGGCTTGCTACTGCAAACACCATATTCGGCATCAAGGCAGGGGCTGAGGAGTTCCACGGAACGATAAACGGTCTCGGGGAGAGGGCTGGCAATGCGGCAATAGAGGAGGTTGTGATCGCCCTTGAGTACCTTTACGGGATTAAAACCAAGATTAGGAAAGAGAAGCTGTATAACACATCTAAGCTCGTAGAGAAGCTTTCAAGAATTGTCGTTCCTCCAAATAAACCGATTGTGGGAGACAATGCCTTCACACACGAAAGCGGAATCCACACATCCGCCCTCTTCAGAGATGCCAAGTCGTACGAGCCCATATCTCCGGAGGTTGTGGGAAGAAAGAGGGTCATCGTTCTCGGAAAGCACGCAGGAAGGGCGAGTGTTGAGGCGATCATGAACGAGCTCGGCTACAAAGCGACTCCAGAACAGATGAAAGAAATTCTCGCGAGAATAAAGGAGATTGGAGACAAAGGTAAGAGAGTCACGGATGCTGACGTAAGAACGATTATCGAGACTGTGCTGCAGATAAAGAGGGAAAAGAAAGTCAAGCTGGAAGATCTGGCAATCTTCAGCGGTAAAAACGTCATGCCGATGGCAAGCGTGAAACTCAGGATAAATGGTCAGGAAAGAATAGAGGCTGCTGTTGGTCTCGGACCTGTTGATGCGGCAATAAACGCCATAAGAAGGGCCATAAAGGAGTTTGCAGACATAAAGCTGGTAAGCTACCACGTAGATGCTATAACAGGCGGAACTGACGCTCTCGTTGATGTGGTCGTGCAGCTTAAGAAAGACAACAAGATAGTGACGGCAAGAGGTGCAAGGACCGACATAATCATGGCATCGGTGGAAGCTTTCATTGAAGGTATAAATATGCTCTTCTAAATCTTTTGTTTTTAAAATTTCGACTAACGAGTGCTTGAAACCAAATCTTGCTGAACATAATGCGGGGGGAGGGATTCGAACCCTCGAACCCCTACGGGACAGGACCCTGAATCCCCCAAATCGGAAATAGGGATTCCAGAATACTTTAAACTCGCTGAAACCTTCATAGAATGGCTTAAAGTAGAGAGCCCATCAAACATCTCCATGTATCCATCAAAGCTCTCAAAAATACTCGGACGGAAAAAATTAGAAATCCTCAGGATTTAAGGGAAATACTCGAACCATACATTCAGAAGGGAGACAGACACGCCTTAAATGCTGTCAGAACTTATCTCAGATTCCTCGTGAAAACAGGAAGGAAGAGGGCCAGTGAGATTGAAGATTATAGGGCCGTAATTCCAACGATAAGAAGCAATGCCAAAAGTGAGACTGAGAAAGCAATAAGTGTGAATGAAATTATTAGAGCTTACAGAGCAATTCAGGGAGAGGCTGAAAATAAAAGAATTCGCCAAACTCTCTTTAAACTCCTCGTCTTCTCAGGGTTGAGAATAAAAGAGGCAATCGCCCTCATGAATCAATTCAATGTGGAGACCCTTGAGCAAACGTATAAGGCCTTTAACATTCCTGATGAAATCAGAGAAAAGCTGGCCGTTTATGACATGGAGACCGTCAAAATCTCAGGCAGAAAGGAGACAACAAAGAGAACTTACGTGGCCATCTTCCCTAAGGAGATTGTCAGCGATCTAATATGGTTCAAATCCTTAGGAAGGGATGTCACCAGAAGACTTGGGACCCTGAACGTATGTTCGAACCAGAAGGCAGGATTAAGCCAAAACTCCTGCGGACTTTCCACATGAACTTTCTGAATGATAATGCGTTCAGTGTGGAAGGTGTGCCGGCCGATGTTTATCGCATCATTGAATTCATGCAGGGCAGAACCCACAAGGATGTTGGAGGTAGAAACTACAGGGCCAACGTTCAGACTGCCGTCAGGCTTTACTATGGTTTGGTTGATGAGTTCAAGAAAACCGTTCCAATTCTTTAATTTTTGAAATATCATCATGGCAGAAAAACCACCAGAACCGAGCTTTCGCCCAGAACTCAGTTCTGAATCCCATTTAATCTCAGGCTCTCTGACGCAGAATTTCAGATTAAGACATAGTTAGATATTCCTATCAATATCAGAATACAACAGAGAATAAAATAACAATTGTTATAAAAATCTCTGCTGCTTTTTTGGTTGAGTCAAAATTTTCGCAGCCACTAAGATAGTTAGGACTCTCTCTTTTTTAACTCGAAACTTTTATTAGGTGGATTTGAATTAAATAAAACCCTTCTCTCTTAACCATCTCTCGAGTAAATGATTGAGGAGATCACTAAGCTTTAAATGATTTGATTTCGCAATTTCCAGCAGATCCTCATCAAGCCTTACGGTTGTTGTTTTCCGTTTCCGCCTGTTTAAACCTCGATCCGAGATGATCACATCATCTGATTTCCACCTGCTCATCCTTCTTTCCTCCTCTACTTCCACTAATTTGTTTATACAATTCCAGAACTATCTTTGCCAGCTTCTCAATATCTGCCGTGTCATCCCGGACAAAAACCGATACTCCGCTTAGCTCATCGTTAGCTCCAACCTTGATCTCCACAAACCTCACGTTATACTCCTCTTCGCTCATTTCACCTCTCACCTCTCCAGAGATAGTACATACAGGCAAATAAAAACAGAAAATAAAGAATCCAAAGAATCAGAGTTTTAAGCTCCATTCACAACCTCCTTTAGCTGCCTAAAGCTCTCTGAATCCATCTCCAAAACTACCTGGCCATACTTCAGCACAACCTTAAGATCGAGATTCTTAACCTCCCACTTTTGACCTTTCACAAACTTTTCCAGCTCAATTCTATCATTTTTCCCTCCCCACATCACATTTCAGGAGCAAATAACCCATCCTATCACCTCCTTGAAAAATAAAAAAGAAGTTAGGCTGTAGCTTTCTCCTCCTCTCTGACCCATTCAAGCTCCTCCACAATCGTTTTGAAGGCTGCCAGTAGTTTCTCGGCAGCATCATTCCAGAAGCCCAGCTTCATCTTTCTATGGCCATTCTCGGCACACAGCACTATCTTCACGGATGGTGTTTCAAAATCCGGCTCAAACTTGACCTCTATAATTTCTAAACCCTCGTCAAAGGCAACATGCATCTCCTCAATTACCGGATAGTCATGCAGATCTACTGCAGCCCATGGACCGAACTCTCCTCTTTTCTTCAGCTCCCCCTTCACTAAGATTGGTCTCATTTTAATCCTCCTCCATTAAGGTTCCTAAGCATCTCTCTGGCCTTCGGAATGTTGTAGCTCGCTATCTCCTCCAAATCTCCTTTCAGCCTCTCGAAAACTGCTTGCTGGATGTACTCCTCTCTATCTCTTCCCGACCACTCACAAAACTCCTTCAAAACCTCTTCCAGCTCTCCCAACATTCTACCACCTCCTCTCATTTTTCCTCCGTGAAGGAGGAGCATAAGGCTCAAACAAAGCACAAATCTTGGCATGACCAGCAAGAACGATAAGGCCGTATTTACGGCAATACGCATGTTTTGGAAGGGTTTTCTCAAGGTCGGAGTCATAAGCTGAACCGTGAAGGCATGTAAAGCATGTTCTCCTTTTCTTCGACCTCTGTTTTGCCCTCAACCTCTGCTTTCGCCTAATTTCGATCATGCTTCAACCCTCCTTTTCAGCCAATTCCGGTTGTATCTAACCTGATACTCTACAATCTCCGGCCTATAGTCTTCGCAGAGCTTGAAAACCTCCTTAATCTCCTCATCCGAGTAACCGGCCTCAATCATCAAAAAGTTCAAGTGCAGCCTTGCTTTATGTTCATCCTCATGCCGTTTCGCGATGACCGGATCGGCAGTTAACCGGCCATACTTTCTGAGAGCTTCAACATACTCTTGAATCCTCTTTGATCTCCATCCACTACCTTTGCCTTTAACGGCCCTCCTCGTTTTCAGAATCAGACTGAGGGCTTTGTTGGTTGTTACCCTGAAATCCTCATACTTCAACAACTTGGGGAAGGTTCTGGACTCATGAACCTCGATCTGGCAATAACCGTGCTTGCAGAAATGCAGCACAGAGTTGAAATCGAGGTTGAGGATCTTATCGGCCTTGAGAGGAGTGCATTTATACCCTGTTTTTGTGTTCACAGTAAACGGCAACCTGATAACCCTATTTAGCTCCCAGATTGCCGTGTCAACGGTTCTGAGCTTCAGCCTCTCTTTGATATAGACTCCAGCCCGCTTTATTGCCTCAGGATTTTTCAGCTCAACAGGCTTAAAATCAACGTAAACGTGGAAGCCTTTGCAGCCTGAGAAATAAACTCTTGGAATTATGCCGTGCTCAAAGCACCATCTTATTAACCTCTTTGCCTCTTTGAAAGCAATCACTGGATCCGCATGATCCAAATCAAAGACCAAACAGTCAATAACGACCGATTGTTTTCTGATTGCCGCCTCGTCACTCCACTCCTTGAACGCATAAACCGAGCAATAGCAATCTTCAAAATCGAAAAACTCAGCCTTGTTGTAAAGTTCTTCTGCAGAATCAACCCTATCATTACGATGAAAGCCTCTTTTCAGCTTCTTCCCAAACTCCCTCGGCCATCTGCTTTTACAGTGAGCTTCAAGCTGCCGGATTGCCTCCTCTTTAATCTGCATCATTACCACCACCAATCTTCATGGCATAACCATATCTCAAAATTGGCTCAGCATTGGCCTCAGGAAGAGTGATCTCTTCACCAACCTCTGGCAAGGTGTAAAACTTTCCATCCGCTCCGATTAGCTCCTTGCTGAATGGAACAGGCTTAATCATTCTAATTCTGACATACTTTATTTTATCTCCATTTGCTATATTTGAAATCGCTTCATTGTCCTTGTTTTCTGCTGAACTCTCTTCTGAATTTCCACGAATTTCCGCCGTAAATTCATTTTCTTCTGTTGGAGAATTGGAGATATCAGCTTCCTCCGTTTCAAACTTCCACTTTTCCACACCATCTTGTGAAAATATTTTTTCAGAGTCCACACCGATAAGCTTATCTTCCCCCTCTATTTCGGTTAAGACATTCTCAGAGTAATCCGTCTTTTCTATACAATTGTTAGAGTTTTCTTTTTCGCTATCAGAAAGTGGATCGTAGATATTTGAGTAGAACCTCTCAAAAATATTTTTCTGATACTCACTGGAAAATTGGAAGAGTCTATCCAACCAATCTGATAGCTCGGATTCGCTGAAAAACGGCTCTGAATTTCCACCGTAAATTGTCGTAAATTCAGCTTTCTTTTCTACCGAATCAAGAATTCGATAGCGGTTTCTCTTTCCAGGCCCTCCATCAACCTTCTCAATGTAGCCGAAACTTTCAAGCTCTCTGATTAGGTCATGTAGCCGAGATTTTGAAAAATTCAGGAACGGTAGAATGTCGTAGATAGTAAAATCGTTAAGCTCAACTCTTTCCATGTATTCTTTCGCGACCTGTAATATTTCCTCGTGAGTTGGCGTAAGACCTGTTAAGGTCGGTTTGATCGACTTTCTGATTAAGGACCAAACAATGTTCAAGTCGGCAAGAGTAGCAATAATGATGTTTTCACCATCGCCCTCAATTATTGGCCTATTCCGCTGATGGAGATAGGCGGAAACTTTAATGAGAGAGATAATCTTCTTGAAGTCTCTCCTTGCCCTCGTTCTATCTGCCGGAAATTGAGAGGCCAGCTTATTGGCATAAGGCACAAGAACGTTAATCTTCTTTCCGTTATCTCCGTTTTTAAGTTGTTTTAAAGCCTCTTTGAGAACTGCGACCTCACGATCTCCGAGATCTTGAACCTGTCCGCTTGCAATTGCCGCTTCAAACTCCAAAATCCTCTTTGTTTGCTCCCTCGATGTGTCAGGTGTCAAAATCCAAATTCGTGTCGCCCTTTCTTCATCTATCTTCGCCTTTGTGGTCGTTGAGATTATAACGGGCCTTCCTGTCGTTTCTATTTCCTCAGTTCGGATATTGCCCGTCTCATCCTTGACGGTGGTCAGCAACCGGAGTTTACCCTCACTAATCCATGCCCGAATGATGGCCTCAGCCTCTGGATTTATGCCGGCCTCCTCCTCGATTATGAGGATTTTGCCTGTGAGATCTCGGCCTAATCTGTCCAATGCTGCTGGCGTCACTCGTGAAAACCACAACACATCTTCGGTGAAAAGCTCAGCTATCTGGTGTGTGATATAACTCTTACCGGTTGATGATTCGGCCACGAGAAGAGTTGACTGCGGCTCAACATCTTTTGAGAGAGCGATGAGGAATAAGAGGAGCTTGACATCGTCTTCTCCCACAATTCTCTTATCGAGAATCGCCTTTACTTTCCTTAGGATAAATGGATCATTAAGAAGCTCCTCGGCCTCTCTCTTTACCTCCTCATCAATCTCCTCCTCATCGCCTCCCTGCCTCCTATCCTCCTCACTCTCGATGAGTTGACCAACTCCTTTTGAGATTAATGCAGAAAAGAGCTTTTCAACCTCCTCCTCCCTCAACTCAATTCCGATTGCTTTCAGCTTTCGCTTAACCTTCCTCACCCCAGGATCTCGCCAGTCTTTGGCCAGAACTGTTGAGATCTCGCTTTTATCATTAATGAAATCGATCTCAAAACTCTTCTTATCTCTCTTGATGAGGACTGAGAAAAATGAGCCTTTTACTTCAACGTCAGCTCTTACTCCACCATCAACTCTCTCAACTTTGATGATCTTCATCCTCATTCACCTCTGAAAAATCATCCAGCTTTATCGGATCGAGAATGATTTTTCCACCTTCTACATAAACCCAAAACCGATATCCACGGAAGATATCTCGAATGAGCTTGGGGATGTAGATTTTGCCGTGTGAATCGATTTTTTTCAAGTTTTGGCCAAGATTGCGATACCTTTTATAATTTTGGTCAAGAGTGATAACTGTCATGGGTTTCGCCCTCTTCATTTTTCAAAACTTCTATTTTCTCAATAATGACTTTATTACCTTCTTCCTTGAAAATTACGAAATCTCCTGGTTCTAATTCGATTTCTTTTGGTATTGTAATGTATTTTGATCCCAAGGTAGTTTTTGAGACTTTTCTGATTGGATTTCTAATCTTCATACTTAACCCACCTTATCGTCCTTAATATTGTTAAGTATGCATAACATATATAAGTTTCGGAGGTTAAGTTTACTTAATGTTGAAAAGAATGAGAGCTGACGAAAAAATCAAACTCGCATTGTTAGAACATGGGGAGCTGAGGTTTGGAGATCTTGAAAAAATAACTGGCTTAAGCCCACCAACACTATCAAAATGGCTTAAAAAACTTGAAAAAGAAGGAAAAGTAATTAGGGTTATAATTCCAACCAAGGATGGTGTTTACTATAAATTACTAGATCCAAAAACCCATCTTTTTAACCTCTTGCCATATTGGGTTCTGAAGAAGGGGCTTAAACTTGGTGGACACTTGGCAGAAAAATATAAAATTGATGATGTATCAGCCTTCCTTTTTGCTGTTGGTTTCATCTATACTGGCCTACTCCAATACTTAAAGGAAAGGGGGGAATCTGAGGAGTTCATTTTTATAATATTTTTCAAAATCTTTGACAAAATTGTAACTATTCTGGATAAAATGGGGGAGAAAATTTTTGACGATGAATTTAAAAAAGAGATTAACGAAATTCTCGAATCAAGACCTGAAGAAATTGAACAACTCAAGAAAGAAATTGATTCAGAAGTTCGCGAATTCTTTCAGCATATATTGAAGAAAAATAAGGATAAAAAATGATGTCCTCTTAAAACTTGTCCGAGGGTCGGTAGATTTATCAATAAATACGTATGAATAAAATTATGCCAAGGCAGAAGAGCAACAAGCAAAAATTAACCCTTACTGTGGATAAAAATCTGGTGGATGCAGCAAAGACGATAGGCATCAACCTCTCAGCTTTTCTGGAAATACAGCTCAGGCAGTATCTTTCAGTTCTCAAAAATGGATATACGTCAAATACAGCATGGACCGGTGGGGATTTGAACCCCAGGCCTTCGCCATGCCAAGGCGACGCTCTACCAGACTGAGCTACCGGCCCTTGGTTTCAGGAGTTCGGATGGGATTATAAAGATTACCTTTACTGCTGATGGGTATGTTTCAATCAAAGGAGGTACCGGTTGAGGGTTGACATGGGTTTAAATTTAAGGTATTCCACTAACCCACCATTCAATCTCAATTCAGATGACTCTATACTAAAAACAGACAATTGATTCACTTCCTATCCAAACAGGACAAAACCATATAACTCGAAATCTAAAATAAAACAACTAAAAACCGTAAAATTGATAAAACTTAGTGATTTTAGCTTTATTGGGGGATTAAGGTGAAATTACCTATTGTTCCAGTGAAAGGAGACGAGAAATGGGAGATCCTATCGAAAATCGTTGATAAGCTTGAATCAAGGGAAACTAAGAAAGCTCTGGCAAGGAATAAGATTACGCCAATCAATAAAGCTATAAAAATTCTTAAAGTCATAATTCTGGCAATGTTTTTTGGAGTTGAGATTTCTTATGCTGTTAACGAGGTAAATAAGCGTTTAGAGCTGAGAAAGTTCTTGAGGATAGAAGAGGAGGTTAAATTGAGATCAGTCTACTCATTCATGTCAGAATTCGAAGCAGACCAATTTACAAGCTTTGTCTTCTCAATTCTTAATGCTAATTCAAATAAAAGGCGAAATAAGCCATCCATTTTAATATTAGACTGGACTGATATATCCCTCGATCTAAACCCCTTCAGAAAGAAAGATTTAAACAATAAGCCTTACAAATGGGGTTATTCAACGAAAGGATTCTTCTTGGATATGAAGATGATGATTCTGATTGAATACGGAACTTTAACGCCCTTGTTCTTCCACGTTTATCCAGCAAATGTCCATGAAAGCAGGATTTACCCTCTAATTCTGGAAATGCTTAAGAGAAAGAGGCTAATCAGGTTTGGAGATTCAATAATTATGGATAGGGGCTTCTACGCCTACAAGAACTACTTAATCGGGATAAGGTACGGTGTGGTGCCTCTGATTATTCCGAGGAAGAATTTCAGATTAGAGAAGCTTGAGGGGATGATAAGCTATCCTCTCTTCATCTTTAACTCCAAGAACGTAGAGAAGGAGAAGAAAAGGTACAGAAAGCTCGTTAAAAGGTTGTTTGAAGGATTAAAGGAGGATCTGAAAAAATTGAGGAGCATAATAGAGGACGTGATAAAGCTGGGAAAAGAAGCTTTCAGTTTGAAGCAATTGCACTGTTATGGTTACGAGCCAGTGAGAGAGAGGTGCTCTCTTTCTGTCCTGCTGACGGGGATGACGATTAAGCTCGGTTTCAGGGAAAAGAGGTTCATTCAGAGGTTGTCAGAGTGGTGATGTGGGGAAGACCCTAGTTTAAATTACTGAGATGAGTGAAAGAATAAAACCAATGGCAAACTTAAATAAAATAAATAAAAAAAATTAATTTTATTTTGAAGATTCAACCTCCTCAAAGTACTTATTCAAGTACTCCTTGGCGAGTTCGATGTTGCCGTCACCGTACATATCCTTGAACACGTCCTCGTGGCTCCACATTCCGATGGGCACGAGGGAGTAGAGCGGCTCCACAGTTCCTCTGTAGACTCTCTGGACAATATCTTCTCTGTCAATTGCTGCTGCAATTGCCTTTCTGACGTAAATGTTCTTGGTCGGGTAGTCTGTGCTTTCATTGGCGTTGAGCACTAGATATCTGATGAATCCACCCGGAGCCTCGATGACCTGCAGCCCCTCTTTCTCCTTTAGAGACTCAATATCGATTGGTGCAAGAGTTCTCCAGGCGATGTCCACTTCTCCTCCTTCTACCGCCAGTCTGAGCGTTGTGGAATCCTTGTAGAACTTAATGACGATTCTCTTGGTCATTGGCTGATCTCCGAAGAAGTTCGGGTTGGCTTCGAGAATTAACTCCTGATCTCTCTTCCACTCGACTATCTTGTATGGCCCAACTCCACCTGCAGTCTGGTCGGTATCGATTTCGTCAGCCTTGTAAGCTGGATGGACCGGGAAGTATGGCGGAGTTGCGAGCAGCGCTATGAAGTAGGCCGCTGGCTTCTTGAGCGTGAACTTGACAGTGTAGTCGTCAACTGCCTCTACATCCTCAACGAAGTCTGTAACGAGCCAAGATGGGTCTCCCTGTATTTTCATGACTCTCTTAATGCTCCTCACAACGTCCTGAGCCTTGCACGGTGTGCCATCGGCGAACTTCAAGTCCTCTCTTAGTTTGAAGGTGTAGACAAGTCCGTCATCACTTACATTCCAGCTCTCAGCGAGGTAAGGCTCAAGCTCCGTTGTACCGGGCTTGTATCTCACCAATCCTCCCATGATGTTGTTCAGTATCTCCCAGGTGTAGAAGTCGTAGGCGTTGGATGGGTCGAGGTCTGTAATCTTGTCCGTCACGCCAATAGTTATCGTGTCTTTCCCATCTTCTGAGTAAACAAGGTAGTACCTGAAAATCATTGTTGGGTCGAGTGTTATTCCCTTAATGGCATCCTTCGCAACTATGGTCAGCTTGCCCTGGACTAATGGAATGATTGGAGCATCCTCGGCAAGCTTCTGCTGTACTTGCTTGTAAAGCTGCTCTCTCTCCTCCATCGTGGTTGCTACTGAAGCCTGCTCCAGTAGCTGATCCATTTCCTCGTCACAGTAAGGATAGCCGAGCCAGTTGTTTGCGGTGCACTTCAGGAAGGGTGAGGTGTAATCATCAGGATCGAGGTAGTCTGGATACCATCCGAAGAGAGAAGCCATCATCATGCTCTTTCTTGCGTAGTCAACGTAGGTAGACCACTCGGCACTCTTCAACTCAACTTCAATCATTCCAGTGGCCTCAAGCTGCTCTTTGAGTACCTGAGCGAGATCCTTCTCCGTGTCACCATAGTGAGTTGGTGTCCACCAGAGTTCGATCTTCACCTTCTTAGCCTCTTCTGCTGGTTGCTCAGTCGGCTGAGCGCAGCCCAACAGCACTACTGCAGCAACTAAAATTGCCAGAACATACACTTTCTTCATGCTATGAAATTTCGTGTTATGATATATAACACTATCTTGAAAACAACTGGCAAAAATTTATTTAATCATTCTTTCTTCACCTAAGGGATAAATTTTTAAGCCAAGCACATCACTCGTATCCGATGTCGTCACTTCCGGCTTACATAATAACAAGGTTTTTAATGGTAATCCCGACGGTGCTAATACTGCTGACAATCGTTTTCCTCATACTCCGTATCATTCCTGGCGACCCTATAACTGCGATGGTTGGTCAGAAAGTTCCCGAAGAGATTCTCCAGAAAATGCGCCACGAAGCAGGCCTGGACAAGCCATACCATGAGCAATACATTGATTACCTGAGAGGAGTCTTTACGGGAGATCTTGGGAAATCAATGATATGGGGAAAGAGGCCTGTAATTGCGGAAATCATGGATCACTTTCCTGCCACGCTTGAGCTTACAATATTTGGCTTCGTTTTGAGCGTTCTGATAGGAGTTGCCACCGGATCCATTGCAGCCTTCAGGAGAGGCAGCAAGGTCGACTCGGGAATGAGGATTTACAGCATCGTCGCGTACACACTCTTCATTCCATGGTTCGGAATGCTTCTGCAGATGCTTTTTGGTGTTTATCTCAAGATTTTGCCGATTGGTGGTAGAATAACTCCCGGCAACACTCCCGAAACTATTACCGGTCTTTATGTTGTTGATAGTATTTTAACACTCAACATTAATTCTTTAGTTGATGCTCTTGCCCATCTTGCCCTTCCAGCTTTAACCTTAGGAATTGTTCTCTCAGGAGCCTATACGAGGCTTCTTAGGAACAACCTGATTGATGTTCTCAGCCAGGATTTTGTAAAAGCTTACAGAGCGAGGGGAGTTAGGAACAGGAAAGTTGTGTTTCACGCGATGAAGAACGCATTCATCCCCGTAGTCACGCTCATGGGACTGCAATTTGCCATTCTGCTGGCTGGAGCGGTGCTTACGGAATCAACATTTTCATGGCCGGGGATGGGAACGTTCCTGATTGAAAGAATAGAGTACAGGGACTATACTTCTGTGCAAGGGGCTATTGTCTTCTATGCGGTCTTTGTTGCTTTGATAAGTCTCCTGGTGGATGTGATTTACGCACTGTTGGATCCAAGGATAAGGTACTGAGGTGATGTAATGGCAGAGGTCAGAAATCTGGCAACGACGATATTCAGCTTCCTTCCTGAGGCTGAGGGAAGGTATATGGTCATTTCGGGAATCGCGATAATTACAATTGTTGCTTTAATGGCGATTTTTGCCCCATTCATCGCTCCATATGACCCAATAAAATCGGGGAAGGAAGTTCTCCAGCCCCCAAGTCCTGAGCACATTATGGGGACAGACAACCTCGGCAGAGACATTTTTTCAAGAATTATTTTCGGCTCAAGAGTTGTTCTCTCCGTCGTTCTCTCAGCCTCACTTGTATCTACGGTTATTGGGGTTCCAATCGGCTTAATTTCGGGTTATTTTGGTGGTAAGCTTGATAGAGTCCTTTCAATGCTGATGGACAGCATGTACGCATTTCCTGGGCTGATTTTGGCTATCGCAATCGCCGCAGTGCTGGGTCCAAGCGTGTTTAATGCTGTTGTTGCCATATCTGTGGTTTACATCCCTACATACTTCAGGATGATAAGAGGACAGACCTTAAGCATCAAATCCCAGCTTTTTGTAGAGGCGGCGAAGGCAACGGGGGCGAGTGACTGGAGAATAATGAGGAAGTACATCTTCCCGAACCTCATTCCGACCCTTGTAGTCGTTTTTTCCCTGAGCGTTGCAGATGCAATTCTTACTGAGGCAGGATTGAGCTTTCTAGGTTTCATTGTTAGCGCTCCGACACCGGACTGGGGCTTTGAACTCGCCTCAGGCAGGCCATACCTGCCAGCAGGCTACTGGTGGATGATTACCTTTCCGGGGCTTATGGTGATGTTGCTCTCATTGGGCTTTGCGCTGGTCGGAGAGGGGCTTAGCGAGATATACGCAATGGGGAGGGAGAGATAATGCTGCTGGAGATTGAAAAGCTTACGACAGTCTTCAGGACACGCAGAGGGGTTGTGAGGGCTGTGGATAACGTCACGATGTCCATAAATAAGGGTGAGTTCGTTTCGATTGTAGGGGAGAGCGGTTGTGGTAAATCAACTCTTGCTCACTCGGTTATGAGGCTGATTGACCCACCCGGTGAGATTTCGGGAGGTAAAATAACTTTCGACGGCGTGGATTTGCTTTCTTTAAGTGATGAAGAGATGAGAAAAATCAGGGGAAGCAAGATAGGTATGGTCTTTCAGAACCCGATGACAAGCCTTGACCCCCTCGAAAAGGTGGGGGATCAGATTTCAGAAACGATAATGGAGCACATGGATGTGACGAAGAAGGAAGCGTGGCAGATGGCAAGAGAGATGCTTGAGAAAGTAGGCTTACAGCCTGAAAGAGTCGACTCATATCCCCATCAGCTCAGCGGTGGACAGAGGCAGAGGGTTATGATTGCGATGGCCATAAGCCTGAATCCCAAGCTTTTAATCGCTGATGAACCCACTACGGCTCTTGATGTTATAGTTCAGGAGAAGATCATGGACTTTTTGGAGGACATGAAGAGGGAGGGGAGGGCTGTAATGCTCATCACCCACGACTTTGCTCTCGCTGCTGAGAGGAGCGACCGGATTGCTGTTATGTATGCGGGCTGGCTGGTTGAGATGGGTGATGCTGAGACGCTCACCAACGATCCCCTTCACCCCTACACGAAAGGCCTGATTCAGTCAGTCCCGGACGTGTGGATGGACAAAGATATCAAGCCTTTACCGGGCTTCCCTCCAGATTTGATAAACCCGCCTGAAGGGTGCAGGTTCAGGCCAAGATGTTCAAATGCCAGTGAAATGTGTATGAAAGAGCCGCCAGAGGTTGAAGTTGACGGAAGGGTTGTGAAGTGCTGGCTCTACGGGTGATAGAATGCTGAGAGTTGAGAACCTCAAAAAGTACTTTCCAGTCCAGAAGTCCGCTCTTGAGGTGTTGCTTAGCAGGAGAAGGGATTTCATCAGGGCAGTTGATGGTGTGAGCTTTGAAATGAAGAGGGGAGAAGTTTTATCCCTTGTAGGTGAGAGCGGGTGTGGGAAAACCACAACAGGAAGGATTATCGTTGGCCTTGAAAGGCCTACAGGCGGGAAAATTTACTTCAAAGATAAGGAAATAACTTCTCTTCGCGAGGAAGAACAGAGAAAGATGAGGAGATACATTCAGATGGTGTTTCAGGATCCCTACGCCTCTCTCAATCCGAGGATGAAGATTGGAGAGCATCTCGTCGAATCCCTTACCATTCACGGTATTGCGGAGAATGAGGAGGCAAAAGAGATGGCCATGTCGATGCTCGACAGGGTCGGTCTTCCAGGAGAGCAGTTCTTTACCAGAATGCCATACCAGCTAAGCGGAGGGCAGAGGCAGAGAGTCGCCATTGCGAGGGCGATGATTCTGAAGCCAGAGTTCGTCGTTGCTGATGAACCTGTTTCAATGATAGACGTGAGCTTGAGAGCTGCAATTCTTGACCTTCTGCTGTCCTTCAGGGATGAGTACAACCTGAGCATGCTCTTCATCACCCACGATTTGTCTGTGGCTAGAATCGTTGGAGACAGAATTGCGGTAATGTACCTCGGAAAAATAATGGAGATGGGTAAGACGAAAGAGGTAATACACGAGCCAAAGCATCCCTACACAGCTGCTTTGCTATCATCCGTTCCGAGCTTCGTGAAGAAGGAAAGAAAGGTGGAGATTATCGGTGACATAGCTAACCCCATTGACATTCCGTCGGGTTGCAGATATCACCCGCGCTGCCCCTTTGCGAGGGAAAAGTGCAAGAAGGAGGAGCCAGAGCTTGAGGGTGAGGAGCACAGCTTTGCTTGCCATTTCCCGCTTGAGGGAGGATTTTAATTATTTGGCTTTAACTCAGCTTTAATCAAATGTAATTTTAATTGTTGATAATAATCAATCTGTTTTTCATTTAAAAAAATTTTAAATAGTCATCATACTAATTAACAATATGCTTGGTGTGGAAGGAAAAAGTATTACGGAAATTGATGAGAAGGAAATAGACAGAATATGGCTTAAACACTACGATGAGGGTGTTAGACCAAACATCGACTACCCGGAAATCCCGCTGTATGGAATCCTTGAAGAGACGGCGGAGAAGTATCCGGATAAGACAGCTCTAATTTTCTTAGGAAAAAAGATTTCTTACAGGGAGCTTAACGAGACGAGCGATAGGATTGCGGCGTTCCTCAAAAATCTCGGAGTTGGAAAGGACAGTAGGGTGATTCTTGATCTCCCTAACACCCCTCACTATGTCGCTGCATACTATGGTGTCCTCAAGACCGGAGCAACGGTCGTGCAGTGCAACCCTCTTTACACTGAGAGGGAGATAAGGTACATTCAGGAGAACAGCGAGGCGCAGTATGGGTTCTTTGTGGAGTTCGTTTATCCAAAAATAAAGAATCTTATTGCTGAAGGTAAGATAAAGAAGGCGGTAATCTGTAAAATTGAGGATTATCTCCCATTCCCGCTGAACATACTTTATCCGCTCAAGAAGGAGAAGGTAAAGATTGAGAAGTCTGATAGAGTTGTTTACTGGAAGGATGTTCTTAAAACACCGCCAACAAAGGAGAGGGCCAGTATTGACCCGAAAGAAGATGTCGCAACATTCCTTTACACGGGAGGAACAACAGGTGTGCCGAAAGCTGTTATGTCAACACACTTCAACCTTGTGGCCAACGTTTATCAAACTCTGGAATGGGTTGTTGATAGATCACCAGATGACGTGTTCATAGGCGTTCTGCCGTACTTCCACAGCTTTGGCATGACAACATCTATGAACGCTCCTATCGCAAATGGATCAACGATTGTTCTGATTCCTGACCCAAGAGATATCAAGAGAATTCTCGAAAGCATTCAGAAGTACAGGGCCACCATTTTCTGTGGTGTTCCGACGATGTACGCAGCGATTCTGAATCATCCAGACCTGAAAAAGTATGATTTGAGTTCAGTAAAGGCATGTATCAGCGGTGCCGCTCCACTGCCAGTTGAAATCAAAAAGAGGTTTGAAGAGATTACCGGTGGAAAACTCGTTGAAGGGTACGGGCTAAGCGAGACCTCTCCTGTAACTCACGCGAACCCCATCTATGGTGTGAACAAGGAAGGAAGTATCGGAGTGCCTTTCCCGGACACCTATGCTGTTGTCATAGATGATGAGGGCAAAATTCTACCTTCCGGCGAGGTGGGAGAGCTGGCTATAAAGGGTCCCCAGGTCATGAAAGGCTACTGGAAGATGGAGGAGGAGACGAAGAAAGTCTTAGTTAACGGCTGGCTGCTTACAGGAGACATGGCGAAGATGGATGAGGATGGATACTTCTACATCGTTGACAGGAAGAAGGACATGATAATTGCCGGAGGTTATAACATCTACCCGAGAGAGGTTGAGGAGGTTCTTTACGAGCACCCGGCTGTTGTTGAAGCAGCGGTTGTTGGCGTGCCGGATCCATACAGAGGAGAAACGGTGAAGGCGTACATAGTCTTGAAGCCAGAATACAGAGGGAAGGTTACGGAGCAGGAGATAATCCAGTTCTGCAAGGAGAGGCTTGCTGCCTACAAGGTTCCGAAGCTCGTTGAGTTCAGAGATGAACTGCCGAAATCTGCAGTGGGAAAAATACTCAGAAGAGTCTTGAGGGATGAAGAAGTTAAAAAAATGAAAGGTTAAATTGTTATTTTTCTTTTTTGTTTGACATTTTTAGAAATGCTTTTAAACCAGCATGAATGGCTTCTGCAAAGCTCAAGGAGGACGATAAAATGATTACGATAGACCCCGAGTATTTTGAAATTTTAAAAGAGTTTGGTGCGGAGAGAGTCGTCAGATGTTACCAATGCGGTACATGTACGGGCATCTGCCCTGTCTCAACCACCGATGCAAACTTTCCAAGAAAACCCGTGCTTCTTTCAAGATTCGGTGTTGGAGAGGTTATAGAGAATTTTGAGGAAGCGTGGCTCTGTCTTTCGTGTAACCTCTGCACCGAGTTCTGTCCTAGAGATGTAAAGCCGAGCGAAACAATGCTTGCGATAAAGAGGGTGCTGGTAGAGAACGGAAAGACTCCTCCTTACATCAGAGACTTCTTCCAGAACATAATGAAGCAGAAGAATCCGTGGGGAATAGGGAAGTTCAAGAGGGAGGACTGGGTTAAGAAGAGCGATGTAGCTGTTCCGAAAGTCAAGGACAACCCAGAGTTTGAGTGGCTGTGGTTCGTGGGCTGTGCGCATAGCTTCGAGAACAGGAACATCAACGTCACGCTTAAGATTGCCAGAATACTCAACGATCTCGGCATAAACTTCGCAACACTGGGTAGGGAAGAGGGTTGCTGCGGAAACGATGTGAGGAGAGCAGGGGAGGAGGGACTTTTCGAAGTTCTGATGGAGGAGAACATCAAGACCTTTGATAAGTATGGAGTGCAGAAACTCCTCACCCACTCCCCGCACTGCTTCAACGCCTTTAAGAACTGGTACGAGGGCTACGAGGTAAAGCTGTTCCTTGAGATTCTGAGAGATGCGATAAAGAGCGGAAAGATTGAGTTAAAGAACAAGCTGGATGTTACAGTTACTTACCACGATTCCTGCTACCTCGGAAGGTACAACGGCATCTACGACCTGCCGAGAGAGGTGCTGAAGCTCATTCCGGGCGTTGAGCTGGTCGAGATGAAAAACAACAGAAGAATGTCGCTCTGCTGCGGTGGAGGAGCAGGAAACATTATTGGCGACTATCCGGGAGAGATTCAGCCCGCAAGGGTTAGGGCTCAGGAGGCTGCTGAGACCGGAGCGAATGTGCTTGCAGTTGCCTGTCCGTTTTGCCTGCTGATGCTCGAAGACGGTGTGAAGACGGAAAAGCTCGACAAGCAGATTGTCGTGAAGGATATAGTCGAGCTCGTTTACGAAGCTGCGTACGGCGAGGAGTAATTTTTTATTTTTGTTCCCCCTTATCTCAGTGTGTAGTATCCAAAAATTATTTCACAACCCAACATCCAACTCTTGTGAGAAAGCTAACAAACAAGAAAATCAGATGGATCATCAAACAACTCGAAAAAGGAACTCCAGTAAAGGAAATAGCTGCTGTG
>JAPDIW010000033.1 GCA_029259415.1 Archaeoglobi archaeon | reverse complement strand
CCTTAAGTCAATTTAAATTCATGAAGATTGAGGGAAAGGTTAGTGAGCATGAGAGCATAAATAAGATGTACGAGAAAGTCAGCAAAGAAGGCGTAACGAACATTGTAGATAGATTCAACGCGCAGGAGAAGGGTAGGTGTCCCTTCTGCAGTGCTGGTCTGAGCTGCCAGCTTTGCAGCATGGGTCCATGCAGAATTGGAAAGGACAAGCCTACTGGAGCTTGTGGTATTGATGCCGCCGGCATGGTTGTGAGGAACTTCACTCACAAGAATATGCTTGGAACTGAAGCTTACACCTACCATGCGATTGAAGCTGCGAAAACACTCAAGGCGACAGCTGAAGGCAAGACTATTTACGAGATTAAGGATGTCGAGAAGCTGAAGTGGTTTGCAGAGCAGCTCGGAATTGAAGGAGAAGACGTGAATGACCTTGCAAAGAAGGTGGCAGATTTCGTCATTTCCGACCTGAGCTCTGTCGAAAGAAGCAAGCTCGTGGAAATATTTGCACCCAAGCAGAGAAAGGAATTGTGGGAGAAGCTTGGAATATTCCCGGCAGGTGTGTTTCAGGAGATTTTGACCATGGGAGCGTCTGCGATGACAAATGTGGACACGAACTACGTTTCTTTAGCCAAGAAAAGCATGGCAATGGGTATTGCCACCTGCATGGCTGCGCAGATAGCTCTTGAAACAATCCAAGACATCCTCTTCGGCACACCAATGCCGCACGAGAGCTACGCTGACCTCGGAATCCTCGACCCGGAGTATGTGAACATTGCCGTCGATGGTCATGAGCCATTCATCGGTATCGCCTTAATCAAGCTCGCTGAGAAGGAAGAGGTTCAGGAGAAAGCGAGGACTGCAGGAGCCAAGGGGCTGAGGATAATTGGATTCATAGAGACTGGTCAGGAAATTATCCAGCGCGTTGACAGTCCTGTTTTTGCCGGAATTGTCGGAAACTGGATTGTGCAGGAGTATGCACTTGCAACAGGATGCGTCGACGTTTTCGCAGCCGACATGAACTGCGCTCTTCCATCCCTGCCAGAATACCAGCGCTACGGTGTCAAAATTGTACCTGTGAGCGAACTCGTGAGGTTCAGAGGGATAGACGAGGGACTTGACTACGAGCCTGAGAAAGCCGAGGAGATCGCGCAGAAGCTGATTGAAATGGCAATAGAGAACTTCAAGCAGAGAGACAAGAGCAAGGCTGTAAAAGTGGAGCAGAAGAAGAAAATAGTTGTCGGCTTCTCTCCAGAGGCGATTCTCAAAGCCCTGAACGGAGACCTGAACGTTCTGCTTGACGCCATCAAGAAAGGTGACATTAAAGGTGTAGCAGCCCTTGTTAGCTGCACAACGCTGAAGAACGGCCCTCACGATACCAGCACGGTTACGATTACCAAAGAGCTGATAAAGAGGGATATACTCGTCCTTTCGATGGGCTGCGGCAATGCTGCTTTGCAGGTTGCAGGGCTGACGTCAATGGAAGCTGTAGAGCTTGCAGGAGAGAAGCTGAAGGCTGTATGCAAGGCACTGAACATCCCGCCGGTGCTGAGCTTCGGTACTTGCACAGACACGGGAAGGGCTGCCTATCTCGTCAGGCTGATTGCTGATGCATTAGGGGTGGACATTCCGCAGCTTCCGATAGCGGTTACGGCTCCAGAGTACATGGAGCAGAAGGCAACAATAGATGCCGTGTTTGCCGTTGCCTACGGCCTTACAACCCATGTCTCTCCAGCTCCACCAATAACCGGCAGTGAAGATGCTGTGAAGCTTTACACCGAGGATGTGGAAAAGCTTACTGGTGGAAAAGTTCTGGTTGAAGATGACCCGGTAAAGGCCGCTGAGCTGCTGGAGAAAGTAATCGTTGAGAAGAGAAGGGCTCTGGGAATCTAAGGTTCTGGGAATCTAAAAAGAAAACATTTTTAATTACTAATTTTTTCCCTTTTTATGGAAGAAGTGCTTCCAAATATTTACCTTATCGACACTCTGAGGTATGTGGAGGAAGGGGACATTTCTTCCTACGTTGTGGTTGACACAAAATCAGCAATCATCGACCCTGGAACGGCCAAGGGAGTTGATATAATCCTTGAGGAGATTGATAGAAGCTGGAACGTTGAGTATATCTGCCCCACGCACGTACACCTCGACCACGGTGGTGGAGCGGCCAAGTTGGCAAAGGCTCTTGATGCGAAAATCATCGTGCATCCGAGGGGTGCTAAGCACATCATCAACCCTGAAAGGCTCTGGGAAGCTTCAAAGGCGGTTTTGGGAGAGGTGGCAGAGATTTACGGCAAACCCGAAAGCGTAGAGGAGGAAAGGGTTATTGCTGCAGAGGATGGAGAGGAGTTTGAGCTTGGTGAAGAGATACTGAAGGTTTTACATGCTCCGGGACACGCTCCGCACATGCTGGTGTATTACCTGACCAACTCAAGAGTTCTGTTTCCAGCAGATGCCGTGGGGATGTATTTTGAGGGTGTTGTTTTCCCGCTCACACCTCCGCCCTTCGATGCTGATGCCGCACTGAAAACGCTTGAGAGGTTGATGTCCTTAAGGGTGGATTACGTTGCCTTCACACATTACGGCGTTGTTGAGGGTGACTGGACTATAAAGAAGTCCTACGAGAAGATAAAGAGCTGGATTGAGATTGCAAAGGAGGTTGTAGAATCTGATGGGAATGTTGAGGAGTTCGTGAACAGGCTAAGAAAGCATGATGAGGATGTTGAGAAGCTGTTCAACGTTCTCGGAAACAAACCTGTTGCTCTGAGCTTCATATACACATCTGCCACAGGAATGCTCGATGCTGCTAAGAGGAAGCTGGTATAAACTGCTCACTGTTGTTACCAAAACAAAATGGAAAAATCAAAGCTCGACGTAAGTAGCGTCAATAATCCCGTCAAGCTTCGTCATTTCTTCAAGCACTTCAGGTGTTGGCGGGTCATCGACAAGCAGCAGCATTAGCTGTATTCCTCCAGGCTTGTCCCCGCTCCTTCCAACGATCATCCCCGCGATGTTGATGTTGTTTTTCCCGAAGAGCATTCCGACTCTCCCTATAACTCCCGGCTTGTCCTCGTGGAGCGATATAACATAGTGACCCTTCGGCACGAAGTTGACATTGTAAACGTCAATTTTCAGAATCCTGTACTCATTGCCGAAGCAGGTTCCTGCGAGATACATCTCCCTGCCGTTGCTTTCCACCCAAACCTCAACGAGGCTCTCGTAGTGCTCACTGCTCTCAACCTTGCTCTCTTCAATCGTAATCCCCCTCTCAACCGCTACTGGCTTTGCTGATACGAGGTTGATTTCGTTGCCGAGAATTGGCTCGAACAGACCTTTCAAAAGCGCTCTTGTAATGAACTCGGTGTTTTTGGTGGCTATCTTGCCGCTGCATGTTATTTTAACCTTTTTTATAGCCCCTCCGAGCCTGACACTTGCAATTTTGCCCATTTTCTCTGCCAGTGTCAGGAAGGGCATCATGTACTCGAATTCAGCCGGTTCGATTGAAGGCAGATTTACTGCATTTCTAACCGGCAGACCCTTTGACATGTTCACTATGTCCTCTGCAATTATCATCCCCACATTGAGCTGTGCTTCTCTTGTTGACGCGGCGATGTGTGGAGTGGTGACTACATTTTCAAGCTTGAGAAGTGGGTTGTCGGGAGATGGTGGCTCCTTCTCGTAAACGTCAAGTGCTGCAGCAGCAACCTTTCCAGCCTTTATTGCTTCATAAAGTGCTTTTTCGTCAACAATTCCACCTCTGGCCGCATTTACGACTATTACGCCATCCTTCATTTTCTCGAACTGGTCTTTTCCAATGAGGCCCATAGTCTCCTTCGTTCTCGGAACATGTACCGTGATAACGTCAGATGAAGCAAGGAGCGTTTCGAGATCAACGAGCTTAACGCCAATCTGCTCCGCCCTCTCTTTGGATACGAAGGGGTCGTAGGCAATTACGTTCATCTCAAGAGCCTTGCAGCGCTTTGCCACCTCAAAACCAACTCGTCCAAGTCCGATTACTCCAGCGGTCTTTCCCCTAAGCTCAATTCCGATGAACTTCTTCCTCTCCCACTTCCCCTCCTTTACGCTCCTGTCCGCCTGCGGAATCTTTCTGGCTGCGGCGAGCATTAAGGCTATCGCGTGCTCTGCTGTTGAGATGGTGTTTCCTCCGGGAGCGTTAACGACAACGACACCTTTCTGAGTTGCAGCGTTGATGTCTATGTTATCCACACCCACACCAGCCCTGCCGATAATTTTGAGTCTCTTACCAGCCTCGATGACTTCAGCATCGACTTTAGTCTGGCTTCTAACAACAATGGCATCGTATTCTGGAATTTCTTGGAGAAGCTCCTCCTTGGTCATTCCAGTTTTCACGTCAACTTCCAGTCCATTCTTACGCATGTACTCTATTGCCTCTTCACTGATCGGCTCTGTAACAAGTACTTTCATACCCCCCACGTTCTGCGGCTGAGCTAAAAACATTTACGATAAAGACTTTTACTCAACCGTCAATTTCAAGCTGTGAGAATTGCTGTGACCGGAAGGCCCGGGGTGGGAAAGACGACACTCTGTATGAGAGTGTACGAGTCACTTAAAGACAAAATGACCATCGCTGGGTTTGTTACTAAAGAATTGCGAAAAGATGGAAGGAGAGTGGGTTTCAAGCTCATCGACTTGAGCTCCGGCAGAGAAGAGTGGCTTGCCAGAGTAGGGGAAGGAAGAGTGAGGGTTGGCAAGTATGCGGTGAATGTTGAGGGTTTTGAGAGGTTTCTGGAGTCCGTAAACACAAAAGCGGATCTAATCATCATCGACGAGGTTGGCCCGATGGAACTGAAAAGTGAGAAGTTTGTTGGGTTTGTGGAGAGGCTGATGGATAAGGAAAAGTTGCTGTTCACAATCCACCTCAAATCGAAACACCGGCTTCTTGAAGGAATCAGAAAGGAATTCAGGGTTTACGTTATTGACGAGGCAAACAGAGATAAGGTGGCTGAAGAAATTATTGAGATTTTCGAGGGGTAAGATGGAGGTTCAAGAGGGTGGTGCACGGATAATCGTTGATGAAGTGTTCTACAATCCGAGGATGAGGTTTTGCAGAGACCTCGACATGCTTGTTTTTGCGGCATTGGACTCAAAGGAGTACTTCGATGCACTGTCGGCAAGCGGAGTTAGGGGGATAAGGGCTGCCCTTGAAGCAGGCAAGGTTGCCGTTTTTAACGATATTAACCCCAAAGCCGTGAAAGTTATTGAGGAAAACCTGAGAAGGAACGGTTTGAGCGGTGAGGTTATTAACGGTGACGCAGCAGCAGTGATGAGACAGAGGAGTTTCGAGCATGTTGATGTTGATCCGTTCGGTTCTCCCGCACCATTCATGGATTCAGCATGTTTCTCAGCAAGAAAATATCTCAGTATTACTGCTACAGACACTGCTGCACTATGTGGTAGTGCCACGAACTCAGGGTTGAAGAAGTACGGCGCCTTTGCCGTGAAGACGGATGTTTATCATGAAGTTGGGCTGAGGATGCTGATTGGTTTTGCGGTGAGAGAAGCAACGAAGTACGAGAAAGCCCTTTTTCCACTCATATCATGGGCAAGGGAGCACTATTACAGGGTTCACTTTAAAGTGCGGAGGTCTACATCAATGTCTGCAAGTATATATGGGAAAGTGGGCTACTTGGCTTACTGCAGTGCATGTTTGAGGAAAAAAGTGTTAAGTTTCGGCGAGGGGGCGGAGAGATGTAAATGCGGTGAAAAATTTAAAGTATTAGGGCCAATCTGGTTAGGCGAGCTGAAGGACAGAGGGTTTGTTGAGAAGGTTGTTGAGATGGCTGAGGGGAAGCTTAAGGAATTTCTGAATAAAATTCTAATTGAGTCTGACGTCCCTACGGCCTACAGCCTTCCAGTGTTGGCAAAAATACATTCTCTGACACTTCCACCCGCCGAAAGCGTCGTCGAGGAGCTTAAAAAGCTCGGCTACGAGGCTTCGAGAACTCACTACTGTGGATTCTGCATTAAGACGGATGCGGATAGGGATGAGGTGGTTAGATTATTGGAAAAGTATTCGTCGGAGAGTAGTAGAGATTAAAGGACGTAGTGTGTTTAGCAATGCTTGAAGGTATTGAGGGGATTAGAACCTGGAAGTAAAAAAGCCGCCGGCGGGATTTGAACCCGCGACCTGGTGATTACGAATCACCCGCTCTGCCAGCTGAGCCACGGCGGCAACATGGAATTGTGAGGGTTCAGAGTTAATTAATTTTACTCCACGGTACTCCTCTCGAAGGAAACCATCGCGATGTAGAGCATAACCGCTGTAAGTATCAGAAGGATAAGTAGGCTTTGATGTAGTGGGAAAATCCCGCTGACTCCAGTAAGCAGGACTCTTGAAGCTTCAACGGCGTAAGTCAGTGGATTGATGAGTGCAAGTGCCTTCATCCATGAAGGCATGAACGCAATGGGATAAATCGCTCCGCTGAGGAATATCAACGGAAGCATCACGAGAGCCATTATCATCTGAAATCCCTCCATACTTCTCATCCTCGCTGCTATACTTACCCCGAAGCTGGAGAAGGCGACAGCAAGAACGAATCCAACTCCAAGGGCCGGGATCACACCGAGGATGTTGATTTTAGCGATGAGCATGGTGAAGGAGAGTATGATGGCACCTTGAATTGTTGCTACTGCTGAATCACCAAAAATTCTGCCAGCTATCGTCTCCTTTCTCGATGCAGGAGCAACAAGCACCTCCTTCAAGAATCCGAATTCTCTGTCCCATATGACGCTGATCCCGCTCACGAAGCTCTGATTGAAGACGGTCATGGCAAATATACCTGGAGAGAGGTAAGTGAGGTAGTCAACTCCGCCAAAAATGCTCGTGTCTCTAAAAGCGTTGCTCCATCCGATGCCGAAGAAGGCTAACCAGACAAGAGGGTTTATGATCATCCCTGCAACTCTTGATCTAGCCCTCAGGAATCGTTTTACCTGCCTGTAAACCATGATTTCAAACGCCCTCATGCTACCGCCTCATCCTTGCCCGGATAACACCCTTCATCAGATTACCCCCCTCATCCCTAATCTCTCTCCCGGTGAGGTGGAGAAAGACATCGTTGAGCGTGGGTCTGTGGTATGTTATTTCCAAAATTTTAACGCCCCTCTTTTCTGCAGCCTCAAAAATTCTGGGAATTGCCTTACTTGCATTTGAAACATCAATTCTGATTCTGCCGTCAGGCAAAACAACACAGCTACCAAAATCCGTTTCAAAGCACTCGGCTCCATTTTCAACCTTCAAATAAACCACGTCACTCCCCACCAGCTTTTTGAGATCTTCAACAGTCCCTTCTGCGATAATCCTGCCGTGGTCGATTATCGCAACTCTGTCAGCAAGCTTTTCCGCCTCCTCCATGTAGTGAGTTGTGAGGAATATCGTCATTTCCTGCTCCTCCTTCATCGCCTCGATGTAACTCCACACGTGAGCCCTTGTTTGAGGATCTAAGCCGAGTGTGGGTTCATCCAGGAAAAGCACTTCGGGGTGGTGCAGCAGAGACCTCGCTATCTCCAGCCTCCTCTGCATACCACCGCTGAAGAACTTGACAAGCTTGTTCCGAAACTCCCACAGTTCCACAAACTTCAAAAGCTCCTCGATTTTCTCCTTCAGCTCCCTGCCTTTCAAACCATAAACCCCACCGTGAACGAGCATGTTCTCATAAGCCGTGAGGTCTCTGTCCACACTCGGATCCTGAAAAACTATGCCGATTCTTTTTCTCACCTCTCTAGCATCTTCCACAACATCATAGCCGGCAACAACAGCCTTTCCCGAAGTGGGTTTGAGAAGTGTTGTGAGAATGTGAACGGTCGTCGTCTTCCCAGCTCCATTAGGGCCGAGAAAGGCGAAAATCTCACCTTTTTTCACCTTAAAGCTGACACCTTTAACCGCTTCGAAATCTCCAAATTTCTTAACAAGATTCTCAACTTCAATGGCATACATCCTCTCCTCCTCAACCATACCGATAAATATATCTGTCTCTTCTGCATTTGCTTGTATCTGCGGAGCACGAAAAAGATTTAAATCCTCACCATTGCAGATAGTTGAGGGCTCGTAGCTCAGCCAGGCAGAGCGACGGGCTTTTAACCCGTCGGTCGCGGGTTCAAATCCCGTCGAGCCCGTATTTAAAAATTGGGAGGATCAAAATGAAGTTCAAGCTGCAAGACCACATGCTCGTTCCGAAACATGAAGTTTTGAGTAAAGAGGAGGCAGAGGAGCTTTTAAAGATACTAGGAATCGGAAAAGAGCAGCTTCCAAAAATTAAGGCAGACGACCCAATAGTCAAGGAAATTGGAGCCAAACCCGGAGATATAGTAAAAATAACAAGAAAAAGCTTAACTGCAGGAGATAGTGTTTTTTACAGATTGGTTGTATGATGAAATGTAAGGAGAAGGTGAGACAACATGTTAGATACTCGTGTTTTGGCTAGGGCGTACTTTACCCATGAAAGATTGGTAAAGCACCAGATTGACTCATTCAACAGGTTCATAGATGAAGGATTGCAGAATGTGATTGACGAGCAGGGAGTAATCGAACTCGACATACCAGATACTTACGTTGAACTGGGGAGGGTTAAGGTTGGCACGCCCATGATAAAGGAGGCAGAAGGAACAACGATGCCTTTGCTGCCTGCAGATGCGAGACTTAGAAACCTCAACTACGCTGCACCAATATACCTCGAATGCACAGTTTATGATGAAGGGAAACCCCTTGAAACTGAGTACGTGCAGATTGGAATGCTCCCCGTAATGGTAAAGTCCAAAATCTGCAATCTAAATCCTTCTTTCATCGATTCTGTACTTGAGAGAGTGAGGAAAGTGGATAATCTTCAAAATCTCAGCTATGAGGAAAAGCTCTGCATAGCTGGTGAAGACCCCTACGACCCCGGTGGATATTTCATAATCAACGGAACGGAAAGGGCACTCGTCACGCTTGAAGATTTATCTCCAAACAAGATTCTGCTTGAAAGGGAGGAGAAGTACGGGGAGATGGTAGAGCTTGCAAAGTGCTTCTCTCAGAGGGCCGGATACAGGGCCCTCATTGTGGTTGAGAGGGGGAGGAACAACATCCTTGAAGTCACCTTCCCCCAGCTTCCCAAGCCAATCAAGTTCGTCACGCTGATGAGGGCTCTTGGCGTTGAGACCGACCAGGAAATCGTGGAAATGGTGAGCACAAACCCCGAAATAATGAAGTACATGCTCCAGAACATTGAAGAAGCGGATGTTGGGAGCCAGGATGAGGCCATAGAATATATAGGAAAGAGGGTGGCTCCTGGACAGAGCAGGGAGTACAGATATCAAAGGGCCGAGCAGGTTCTTGACCAGTACTTCCTGCCCCATCTCGGTACGGATAAGGAATCGAGGAGGGCGAAGGCTTTCTTCCTTGCGAGAATGGCGGAAGCAGTTTTTGAGCTCTATCTGGGTTACAAGAGAGAGGATGATAAGGACCACTACGCAAACAAGAGACTAAAGCTAGCGGGAGACCTCATGGAGGAGATATTCAGAGTCGCGTTTCTGAGGTTGATTAAGGATGTTAAGTATCAGCTTGAAAGGGCAAAAATCAGGGGGAGACCGCTTAAGATGTCAACAGCAGTAAGGAGTGATGTTTTAACCGACAGACTCATGCATCCGATGGCAACAGGAAACTGGGTTGGTGGAAGGACTGGTGTATCGCAGCTAATCGACAGGCACAACTACATTTCCGTTCTCTCTCACCTCAGAAGAGTTGTTTCACCACTTTCAAGGTCACAGCCCCACTTCGAGGCAAGAGACCTGCATCCAACGCAGTGGGGCAGAATATGTCCGAGTGAAACTCCTGAAGGCCCGAACTGTGGTCTTGTCAAGAACTTCGCAGAATACGCTGAAGTTAGTGTTGGTACGGATGAAGAGGAAATAAAGAAGGTGGTTTTCAGGCTCGGTGTTGAGCCGATAAGAGGTGAGTAAATGAGGAAGTGTAGGGTTTACATTAACGGCGCCCTTGTAGGATTTCACGATAATGGAGAGGAACTTGCAAACAGAATCCGTGAGATGAGGAGAAAGGGCAGAATCTCCAATCAGGTCAACGTCGTTTACTATCCTGACTCGAACGAGGTGAGAATAAATACCGACGCCGGAAGGGCAAGGAGACCTCTGATTGTTGTGAAAGACGGCAAACCTCTCGTAACACCTGAGCACATTGAAAAAATCAAGAATGGGGAGATGACGATAGACGACCTCGTCAGACAGGGATTGATTGAGTACCTCGATGCTGAGGAGGAAGAGAACGCCTACGTTGCCGTTTACGAACATGAACTAACCCCTGAACACACTCACCTTGAGCTCGACCCCTCGCTCATCGTTGGAATCTGCACCGGCAGTATTCCCTATGCCGAGCACAACGCCTCTCCGAGAAACACTATGGGAGCGGCGATGATAAAGCAGAGCCTCGGCATTCCTTACTCCAACCTCGCGTGGAGAACAGATACGAGAGGTCACCTGATGCAACACCCGCAGGTTCCGATTGTTACAACAGATACGCAGATCGAGATCAAATTCGATGAGAGGCCGGCAGGTCAGAACTTTGTTGTTGCGGTGCTCAGCTACGAAGGCTACAACATTGAGGATGCACTCATAATGAACAAGGGAAGTGTGGAGAGGGGTCTTGGGAGGAGCTTCTTCTACAGAACCTACGAATCGGAGGAGATGAGATACCCCGGTGGTCAGGAGGATAAGTTCGAGATACCGGGAGCAGACATCTCCGGTTTCAGAGGCGCTGAGGCTTACGCGCATCTGGATGAAGACGGCTTAGTATTTCCCGAAACAGAAGTGGGGCCAGATGAAGTGCTTATAGGCAGGACATCACCACCCAGATTCCTTGAGGAGCCGACGGAGCTTGGAATATCCCCGCAGAAGAGAAGAGAAACTTCGGTGACGATGAGGAGCAACGAGAAGGGTGTTGTTGATGCCGTTTTTCTCATGCAGTCTGAAGGTGGATCGAAGCTCGCAAAGGTTAGGGTTAGAGACTTGAGAATTCCCGAGCTTGGTGATAAGTTTGCCTCAAGGCACGGGCAGAAGGGAGTTATAGGTCTGCTGGTTCCCGAAGAGGACATGCCCTTCACGGAATCAGGAATCGTTCCTGATTTGATAATAAACCCCCATGCAATCCCATCAAGAATGACAGTTGGACACGTTTTGGAGATGATCGGAGGAAAGGTTGGTTGTCTTGAGGGAAGGAGGGTTGACGGCTCCCTGTTCCACGGTGAAAGGGAGGAAGATCTGAGAGAAACGCTCAAAAAGTACGGATTCAGCCATACTGGCAAGGAAGTCATGTATGATGGTATTACAGGCAGGAGATACGTTGTGGACATTTTCGTAGGTGTAATCTACTACCAGAAACTCTACCACATGGTTTCGAGCAAGATTCACGCGAGGAGCCGTGGTCCTGTTCAGGTTCTCACCAGACAGCCAACAGAAGGAAGGGCAAGAAAAGGTGGTCTCAGATTTGGAGAGATGGAAAGAGATGTTCTCATCGGCCATGGCGCTGCCTTGCTCCTTAAGGACAGATTGCTTGAGGAGTCGGACAAGGTGGAGGTATGGGTTTGCGGTAATTGTGGACATTTAGCCACATACGACTACAGGAGAAATACAGCCTACTGCCACATCTGCGATGATGAGAGCAACATACATAAAGTGGAGATGAGCTACGCCTTCAAGCTTCTTCTGGATGAGTTGAAATCAATGATGATTGCTCCAAGAATAATTCTCGGAGATAAGGCATGAGGTACATGAGGTGAAGTAAAATGGTACCAAAAAGGATTTCCGCCATCAAATTTGAAGTCCTCTCTCCCCAAGAGATCAGGAGAATGAGCGTCGTGAAGATCATCACTCCCGAGACGTATGACGATGACGGCTTTCCGATAGACGGAGGGCTGATGGACACCAGACTCGGCGTAATAGACCCGGGTTTGAGATGCAAAACATGCGGAGGCAAGGCTGGAGAGTGCCCGGGACACTTTGGCCATGTCGAGCTTGCCGCACCCGTCATTCATGTCGGTTATGCGAAGATGATTGCAAGGCTGCTGAACGGAACATGCAGCGAGTGCGGCAGAATTCTGCTTAAAGACGAGAGGAAGGATAAGTTCATAGCCGAAATTGAAAGGAGGAGGGAGCTCAATCAGAGTTACGAAGATGTTGTTAAAGAAGTATTCAGGCTAACGAAAGCTGCAAAGAAGTGTCCGCACTGCGGTGCTGAACAGGTGGAAGTCAAATTCGACAAACCCACGTTTTTCTACCTCGGAGAGCACAGGCTGACTCCAAAGGATGTTAGAGAGTGGCTGGAGAAAATTCCCGATGACGACCTGCCAGCTTTCGGTATCAACCCGAAGGCAACTCGCCCTGAGTGGTTTGTTCTTACAGTCCTCCCCGTTCCTCCAGTTACTGTAAGGCCGTCAATCATTCTAGAAACAGGGCAGAGGAGTGAGGATGACTTAACACACAAGCTTGTCGACATAATCAGAATTAACCAGAGGTTCATGGAGAATAAAGAAGCTGGCGCACCGCAGCAGATACTTGAAGACCTCTGGGAACTTTTGCAGTACCACGTCACCACGTACATTGACAACGAGGTTAGCGGCATCCCTCCAGCAAGGCACCGCAGTGGAAGGCCACTAAAAACCTTAGCCCAGCGTTTGAAGGGTAAGGAGGGCAGATTCAGAGGCTCACTTTCAGGAAAGCGTGTTAACTTCTCAGCGAGAACTGTAATCAGCCCTGACCCATGCCTCAGCATCAATGAGGTTGGTGTACCGATGGAGATCGCTCAGGAGCTTACCGTTCCGATTTACGTAACGCCCCAGAACATTGAGATAGCGAGGGAGTTCGTACTAAGAAGCGAGCATCCGAAGGCAAACTACATAGTCAGACCTGATGGAAGGAGAATCAGGGTTATTGAGTCCAACAAAGAGGAGTTGGCTGAAAAACTTGAGCCGGGATGGATTGTTGAGAGGCAGTTAATGGATGAGGACATTGTCCTGTTCAACAGGCAGCCTTCACTGCACAGAATGAGCATTATGGCTCACTACGTCAGAGTTCTGCCTTACAAGACATTCAGACTTAACCCTGCAGTCTGCCCACCATACAACGCCGACTTCGATGGAGATGAGATGAACCTGCATGTACCGCAGAGCCTTGAGGCTCAGGCGGAGGCAAAGATTCTGATGGCTGTGCAGGAGCACATCCTTTCTCCAAGATTTGGGGGGCCAATTATTGGAGGAATTCACGACCATATCAGCGGTCTTTACCTCCTCACGAGAGGTGAGAAGAAGTTTACCAGAGAAGAGGCAATGGAGCTCCTGAGAAGTCTAGACATATCAGAAATCCCCGTAAAAGACGAGTACACTGGAAAGGAAATTTTCAGCTTCATTCTTCCGGACATAACGCTTGAGTTCAAGGCGGAAATCTGCCAAGGATGTGAGGAGTGCAAAGGAGCAGAATGTGAGTACGATGCCTATGTAATTATAGAAAACGGGAAGCTGCTAAAGGGTACGATTGATGAGAAGGCTGTTGGAGCGTTTAAAGGAATAATAATAGATGAGATCGCAAGGAAATACGGGAAAGAGAGAGCCAAGAAGTTCATTGATGACATGACACAGCTCGCAATCAGAATAATCAGCAAGCTCGGTTTTACTGTTGGAATAGATGATGAGGACATCCCGCCTGAAGCTGCGGAGCAGATCGAGGAAGTGCTTAAGGAAGCTGAAAATGAGGTTAACAGGCTGATAGAGGCTTACAGGAGAGGTGATTTAGAGCCAATGCCGGGTAGAAGCATTGAAGAGACGCTCGAAATGAGGATAATGCAGGTTCTCGGCAGAGCGAGAGATAGAGCTGGAAAGATAGCTCAGAGACACCTTGGTATGGAGAATGCCGCAGTTATCATGGCTGTGAGCGGAGCGAGAGGTTCAATGCTCAACCTGACCCAGATGGCCGCCTGCATTGGCCAGCAATCTGTGAGAGGTGAGAGGATAAGCAGAGGTTACACCTACACCAACAGAACTCTGAGCCACTTCAAGCCGGGCGATCTGGGGGCTGAAGCAAGAGGATTTGTCAGAAGCAGCTACAAGAAAGGATTGTCGCCAGTCGAGTTCTTCTTCCACGCAGCAGGTGGAAGAGAGGGTCTGGTTGATACTGCCGTCAGAACGTCTCAGTCGGGATACCTTCAGAGGAGAATGATCAATGCTCTGCAGGATTTGAAGGTTGAATACGACGGAACGGTGAGAGAGCAGACATCAGGGGCTTTGGTGCAGTTCAGATATGGCGAGGATGGAGTTGATCCGATGAGAAGCTTCAGAGGGAAACCCGTTGACGTTAAAAGGATTATAAGGGAAATCGTCGGGGAGGTGAAAAAATGAGCAAGGTAAACTACGATTCGTTGCTAAAAGATTATCCGTTTCCTCCTGCTATTAAAGAGGAGATAAGGGCCGAACTTGAGAGGCACGGATTGAAAAAAACCGAAGCAAAGAAAGTTATTGAAAAGTGCTTTCAAGTTTATCTCGCAAACCTTATGGAGCCCGGTGAAGCTGCAGGGATAGTTGCAGCCCAATCGATAGGAGAGCCTGGCACTCAGATGACGATGAGAACGTTCCACTATGCTGGTGTTGCTGAAATAAACGTCACCCTCGGTCTTCCGAGACTTATAGAAATTCTTGACGTGAGAAAGAATCCGTCAACGCCAATGATGACCATCAGACTCCTTCCTGAATACGCGAAAGACAGGGAAAAGGCCAGAGAAGTCGCCAACAGAATTGAAGCGACATATGTCAAAGATGTTGCTGATATTGAGGTAGACATAAGAAGGTTTACAATATTGGTGAAGCCGGACGAGATGGCTTTAGAGAGGAAAGGACTTACAGTCGAGGACTTGAAGAAGAAGATAGAAAAAGCCCTCAAGGCAGAAGTTGAGGAGACTGAACAAGGTCTTGCAATTCAGATTGCAGAGCCATCTTACAAGGCTCTCATGGCTGCCTTTGACAAGCTTAAAGACACGGTCATAATGGGTCTCAAAGAGATCAAGAGAGTAATCATAAGGAAAGAGGATGATGAATATGTATTATATACTGAGGGCTCCAATTTGAAGAAGATAATGAAGGTAAAGGGTGTTGACTTTACCCGAACAACTACAAATAACATATACGAAATATATGAGGTGCTTGGGATAGAGGCGGCAAGAAATGCAATAATAAAGGAGGCCCTCGACACCCTTGAGGAGCAGGGCCTTGAGGTTGACGTTAGGCACATAATGCTGGTAGCGGACGTTATGACCGCAGACGGAGAGTTGCGGCAGATCGGAAGGCACGGTGTTGCCGGCGAGAAGCAGAGCATTTTAGCGAGGGCCGCCTTCGAAATGACGGTCAACAACCTGCTTGATGCCGCCGTTAAAGGTGAGGCGGATTATCTGAAGGGTATAACTGAAAACATAATTGTGGGGCAGCCCATAAAGCTTGGAACAGGAGATGTGGAACTTGTATTGAAAATGGGGGGTAAGAAATGACAGAAGTTGAGACGATAATAAAGACTGTGTTGAAAACCGGAGGGTACAGGCTAGGTAGTAAGAGCACTCTGAAGTCACTGCAGAAAGGAGAGGCAAAGGCAGTCATTGTGGCATCTAACTGCCCGGAAGACGTGCTTGAGAAGATAAAGAGCTACGACGTCAAGATACTGGTTTACGACGGGACGAACATGGAGCTAGGAGCACTTTGCGGAAAACCGTTCAGCGTTGCTGCTATGGCCGTAACGGAAGAGATCTAATCTTTTCGGGGGTTCGGCATGGGCGTTAAACTGTCAGCGGACGGCATCAGATATCTAACTCTTTTTGAAAATCTTACAGGGGCGAGTGTCAAGGACTGCTTGGTCTACGAGGATAGGGTGATTTTTGTTGTAAGAAGGGGCCACATGGGCGTTGCAATAGGCAAAGGAGGCATTAACGTCGAGAGGGCGAAGGAGCTCATAGGAAAGCGAATCGAAATCATCGAACACTCAGATGACCCGGCAGAGTTTATTGCCAATATTTTTAAACCCATTAAGGTCAATGTCAAATTAATGGAGAAAGACGGTGCGAAAATAGCAGTAGTTAGTGTAAGTCCAGATTTAAAAGGAATAGTGATTGGAAAAGGTGGTAAAAACATTAATAAAGCCAAAGAACTGGCTAAGAGGCATCACGATATTGAAGATGTAATAGTAAGGTGATGAAATATGGGTAGAGGATTATTCGCAGCAAGAAAGCTCATGGAAAACAGGAAAAAGTTCAGGTGGAGTGACAGGAGATTCGTCAGGAGAGCCCTTGGTCTTGCCGCCAAGGCAGACCCGCTTGAAGGAGCACCGATGGCGAGGGGGATAGTGCTGGAGAAGATTGGAATTGAGGCCAGGCAGCCCAACTCAGCTATTAGAAAGGCTGTCAGGGTTCAGCTAATCAAGAACGGCAGGCAGATCACAGCCTTCTGTCCCGGAGACGGAGCAATAAACTTCATTGATGAGCACGATGAAGTGATTGTAGAGAAAATCGGAGGAAGAATGGGAAGGAGCATGGGAGACATTCCCGGAGTGAGGTACAAGGTAGTCAAGGTGAACAACACCAGCCTCAGGGAGCTTGTAAGGGGCAGAAAGGAGAAGAGGCTGAGGTGAAGGTATGAAATACGGCTTTACAAAGGAAGAGCTGCTGGTTTTTGGCAAATACGATCCGAGCGAGGTTCAAATCAGCGATCCAGCACTGGAGAGCTACATCTGCCTTGAGCCAAAGTATGTCCTGCATAACCACGGAAGGCATGCGAACACACCGTTTGCGAAGCAGAATGTTTTCATCGTAGAAAGACTGATTAACAAGGTGATGAGAAAGGGACACAACACAGGAAAGAAGATTCTTGCCTATAACATCGTTAAAGAGGCTTTTGAAATTATTGAGAAAAAGACGAAGAAGAATCCTATTCAGCTTCTTGTTGATGCGATTATCAATGCGGGGCCGAGAGAAGAAGTCGTAAGGCTCAAATACGGTGGTATTGCCGTTCCCAGAGCCGTAGATACCTCAAGCTCAAGAAGAGTTGACATCGCTCTCAGAAACATCGCCGAGGGGGCGAGAAGAGCTGCATTTAAATCAAAGAGGAGCATAGCTCAATGTCTTGCAGATGAAATCATTGCTGCTGCAAACAACGAGAGCAGGAGCTATGCCGTTGCGAAGAAGGAAGAAGTTGAAAGAGTCGCTAAGTCAGCGAGGTGATTTTAGTGGCCAGAGCAAAGAAAGTTGACAAGATTAAAGAGTTAATGTGGAAACCGGAGTTCATAAGGAACATAGGAATTGTGGCTCACATCGACCACGGTAAAACGACTCTGAGTGATAACCTTCTCGCAGGAGCGGGAATGATTAGCGAGGAACTTGCAGGACAGCAGCTTTATCTTGACTTCGACGAACAGGAGCAGGAGAGAGGAATTACAATCAACGCGGCAAATGTTTCGATGGTTCACGAGTATGAAGGAAAGGACTACCTGATCAACCTCATAGACACTCCAGGACACGTGGACTTTGGAGGAGACGTTACAAGGGCAATGAGAGCTGTTGACGGTGTCATTGTAGTCGTTGATGCTGTTGAAGGAGTGATGCCACAGACCGAGACTGTTTTGAGGCAGGCATTGAAGGAGAACGTCAAACCGGTTCTATTCGTCAACAAGGTTGACAGGCTCATAAAGGAGCTTGAACTCACACCACAGCAGATGCAGGAGAAGCTGATAAAGGTCATCACCGAAGTCAACAAGCTCATCAAGGCAATGAGGCCCGACAAGTATTCTGAGTGGAAGATAGATGTCGCAAACGGAAGTGCAGCGTTTGGTTCTGCACTTTACAACTGGGCTGTGAGTGTACCATCCCAGAAGAGGACCGGAATCGGCTTCAAGGAGGTTTACGAGCACATCAAAGAGGGGAAGGTTAAGGAGCTGGCAAAGAAGAGCCCGCTATATCAGGTTGTCCTGGATATGGTTATAAAGCATCTGCCATCACCAAAAGAGGCTCAGAAGGAGAGAATAGCCGTTATCTGGAAGGGAGACATCAACAGCGAAGTAGGTAAGGCGATGGTAAACTGCGACCCGAACGGGCCAGTTGCGTTAATGATTACCAAGATTGTTGTAGAGCCTCAGGCGGGTGAGATCGCTGTTGGTAGGCTTTACAGCGGAACGATAAAGCCGGGTATGGAGCTTTACATCGTCGACAGGAAAGCGAAGAACAGAATCCAGACCGTTGGCCTCTACATGGGGCCGAGAAGAGTTGAGGTTGATGAAATTCCCGCAGGCAACATTGTTGCAGTTGTAGGACTTAAAGACGCCGTTGCCGGTTCAACGTGCACAACAGTTGAGAATCTGACACCCTTCGAGAGCATAAAGCACTACAGCGAGCCTGTTGTGACGATGGCAATAGAGGCCAAAAACCCAAGAGACCTGCCGAAACTTATTGAGGTGCTGAGAAAGCTCGCAAAGGAGGATCCAACGCTCCATATCACTCTGAACGAGGAGACTGGAGAACATCTTATTAGCGGAATGGGTGAACTGCACCTTGAGGTCAAGGTCGAGAAAATTAGAAGAGACTACAAGCTCGATGTTATCACATCTCCACCGATTGTCGTGTTCAGAGAGACTGTTACCGCCACCTCACCTGTTGTTGAGGGCAAATCACCCAACAAGCACAACAGGTTCTACATCGTCGTCGAACCTCTGCCAGAAAAGGTAATCCAGTTGTTCAAAGAGGGCGTAGTTGACATGAAAATGGACAAGAAAGAGAGGAGAAAGCTTCTACAGGAGGCCGGACTTACGAGTGAGGAGGCTGCTGGTGCTGAAGAGTACTACGAAGGTAACCTCTTCTGCGATGTAACGAAGGGTATCCAGTACCTTAACGAGACTATGGAGCTCATCCTCGAGGGATTCAGAGAGGCTATGAGGGCAGGGCCGATTGCAAGAGAACCGTGCATGGGCATAAAGGTGAAGCTTGTTGACTGTAAGCTGCACGAGGATGCTGTGCATAGAGGGCCAGCACAGGTTATCCCTGCAGTGAGGTCGGCAATATTTGCAGCAATACTGCAGGCAAAGCCGGCACTGCTCGAACCGTACCAGAAGATATTCATCACAGTCCCGCAGGACATGATGGGTGCTGTTACGAGAGAGATCCAGGGCAGGAGGGGACAGATACTCGAAATGAAAACGGACGGAGACATGGTGACCGTGATTGCAAAAGCTCCGGTTAAAGAGATGTTCGGATTTGCCGGAGCAATAAGAGGTGCAACTTCCGGAAAGGCAATCTGGAGCACCGAGCATGCAGGATTCGAACTAGTCCCACAAAACCTCTTCGAGGAATTCGTCATGGAAGTCAGGAAAAGGAAGGGTCTCAAGCTCGAAATGCCAAAGCCTGAAGATTTTGTCGGGCTTTAAATTATTTTTTCCTATTACCATGCAAGAACTCGAACCTGTTGATAGATTCACCTTTGCGTGTTATCCCGGGATAAAATGTTTTAACGAGTGCTGTAAGAATCTAAACCTCGCCTTAACACCATACGATGTTCTAAGAATGGCGAGGGGGTTGGAGATAACAACAACAGAATTTCTGGAAAAATATACCTCAAGACATGTGGGCATGGCAACTGGACTGCCAGTGGTTGTGCTGAAGATGGTTGATGGTAAATGCCCCTTCGTTACTGACAAGGGTTGCAGCATCTATGCCCACCGCCCAACGCCTTGCAGACTCTACCCGCTCGCAAGGGTCAGGGTTGGGGAAGAAGTGCAGTATTACCTGCTTAGAGAAGAATTCTGTCTCGGACATGAAGAAGACAAGGAGTGGAGTCCACAAAAGTGGATAGAAGACCAGAAGGCTGGAGAGTATAACAGTATGAACGACATCTTTTTCGAGCTTATTTCAGCGAAAAGCCGTTCAGGAAAGACGCTGAATGGAGAGGAAATCGAGAAAATATACAGATATTGCTTCGACATTGATAGGTTTAAGGTTGAGACAGGAATAGAGGACGACATTGAAGCGCTGAAAGAGGGAATAAAGCAGTCGATAGAGATCGTTTCCTCACTTTAAAAAAAGGTTAAATACTCTCATTCTTTACCGCCCTTATGAAACTGCTTGCAATAAACGGAAGTCCGAACAAGAGAAACACTCTCTTTTTGCTCGAAGTAATTGCAGAAGAGGTTAAGAAATTAGGTCATGAGGCAGAGATAATACACCTGAAGGACTACGAGATTAGAGAGTGTAAGGGCTGTGACGCCTGCCTCAAGGGGGAGTGCAGCCAGAAAGATGATATCTACAAGGTTCTTGAAAAAATGCAGGAAGCAGATGCGATTGTTATAGGTGCTCCGACTTACTTCGGAAACGTTCCGGGAATTGTCAAGAATCTGATCGACAGGAGTAGAATGGCGAGGATGGGTAACTATAAGCTGAGAAACAGAGTTTTTGCTCCTGTAGTAACCTCAGGTCTAAGGCACGGAGGGGCTGAATATGCGGCCATGAGCCTCATCGTTTACGCACTTGGCCAGGCAATGATTCCAGTCTCAATAGTCGAGAACCCCATAACTACTGGGACTTTCCCTGTAGGTGTGGTTCAGGGAGATGCAGGATGGAGGAGTGTAAAAAAGGACGAGATTGCGATTAACTCTGCAAAGGCCCTTGCAAAAAGGATTGTAGAGGTTGCTGAAGCTACAAAGAGTTTAAGGGGTTGATTCATTCTTTTAATCCTAAACAACCCAGTCTTTCAGCTCTATTTTTCCACCTCTAATCTTTGCAAACACAACTCTTAACAGTGACACAAGGCAGATTATCGTCCAGAGGGGAGAGTAAATGAAGTAATAGACCGGCAGTACTTTCAGGTCAATCTTGTAGTCAAGCATTTTTGATGCGAAAAGAATTACGATTGACCAGGCGAGAAAAGATGCAAGTCCCGCAATCAAATTTCTTATGTTTTCCATTTCGTAAACGGCCAGTATCGTCACCGAGGCAAGTTTTGGTGAAAGCAGGGCTAAGAATGGTAGTATCAGGTAAAGAAGCTTTGCGATGTAGCCTTCCGTGAAAAACAGAGATACGATTAAACCGAAAATTGCTGGGTAGAAAAGCACAAGATATGGTAACCACAAACGAGGTCGCAGGATAATTGCGGAGAAGTTTTCGACAAAAACCTCCGCTCCTCCGATGCTCCACCTCTCCCTTTGTCTGAACCACTCTCCAATTGTTTTTGGAGATGCTGTAAATGCCTTTCCGCATACTGCAAACTTGTAACCTCTCAACGCCGCTCTCACACCCAGTTCGGTGTCTTCATTAACTCTCCTCTTAAACCCTCCTAACTCTTCAAAGACTCTCTTTTTTATCAGAAACGCCGCACCGTTCACTCCGAGGCACGAGCCAAATTTTGACGCAAACTTGGCACACATTGCCATAACGAGGTAGTCCACGGCAACGAGCTTCTCAAGTAAGCTCTCTCCCTTGACCTCCTTCACTACTTCGACGACGTCGGCACCGTTAAGTCCTGAGAGGTTGTCGACTACTGTATCTGAATCTAAGAAAAGCAGCAATTCGCCGCTGGCCATCTTCGCAGCATCATTCAGGGCTTTCCATTTCCCCCTTCTCTTCTCACTTACTGTTGCCCTGATGTTGTATTTTCTTATTATCTCTAGAACGTTTTCATCCGGTTCGTCGACAGCAAGAATTATGTCAAACCCATTTTTTCTTAGCAGCTCTATATTCTTTTCGAGAAAGTTAGTATTTTTGTATACAGGAATCACTGCCGTTTTCATCTAAAGACTCGGCATTGCTTCGCTACAAAAAAGTATCGGAATGGCTAAGTTTTTATATACCTCTAGCCTAATTTTTGCAGGTGTTAAGGAATGATCAAAATTATGGTTGTCGATGATGAAATTGCTATGAGAGAAATCCTTAAAATAATGCTTAAAGATTATAAGGTCATCGAGGCCTCAAACGGAAGGGAGGCTGTCGAGCTATACAAGAAAGAAAGACCCGATATCGTGCTCATGGATATAATGATGCCTTTAATGAACGGCATCGAAGCTACGTCTGAAATAAAAAAGATTGACCCTGGAGCGAAAATAGTTGCAATTACTGCTTATGCAAGTTCCAAAGGAGAGAAGGTCATGAATGCAGGAGCAGATTATATCTTAAAGAAACCATTCACGAGAAGAGATGTTGTTGAGCTTATACACAAAATTCTGAACTCCTCCTGAGTAGCAAAACTATTTATAAGGAGAGGAGGAATATTATTTGAATGTCATCTGACATTAAAGGAGGAATGATAACCATGAAAGCTAACGACACTACAAAGTACTTAATTCATGCTGAAATAGAGGCGGAAGGTGTTGTGGAACGTCCTGATGTAGTGGGAGCTATATTTGGCCAGACGGAAGGACTACTTGGCGGAGATCTGGATCTGAGAGAACTACAGAAGACAGGGCGGATAGGGAGAATAGAAGTGAAAATAGAGAGCAAGGGAGGAAGGAGCACTGGAGAAATAAAAGTACCATCAAGCCTAGACAAGGTCGAGACTGCAATACTTGCCGCCGCGCTTGAAACAATTGAGCGAGTTGGACCGTGTTCGGCAAGGATTAAGGTGCTGAAGATTGAAGATGTAAGGGCAAGCAAAAGGAAAAGAATCGTAGAGAGAGCCATGAATATTCTTAGAGAACACTTTGAAGAGCCAGAAATTGAGTCAGAGAAAATAGTAGAAATCGTAAGACAGGCGATAAGGGCTGACGAGATTGTGGAATATGGAGAGGAAAAGCTTCCAGCAGGGCCTGCGATTGACGAATCGGATGCGATAATCGTCGTTGAAGGAAGGGCTGACGTGCTGAACCTGCTGAAGCATGGGATCAAGAACGTGATTGCTGTGGAGGGGACGAACATTCCAAAAACCATCGTAGAGCTGAGCAAGAAGAAGACTGTTACGGCATTTCTCGACGGAGACAGGGGTGGAGACCTGATTCTGAAAGAGCTGCTACAGGTTGCTGAAGTTGACTACGTAGCAAGAGCGCCGGAGGGAAAAGAGGTTGAAGAGTTAACGCAAAAGGAGATACTGAAGTCTCTCAGGAACAAGGTGCCAGTAGAGCAGCTTCACGTACTGAAAAAGGATGCGAGAGAGAGTAAAGAGAAGGAGAAAACAGCGGAAAAGGAAAAGCCGAAAGAGGGTATATCTGAGGTTCTCAGAAAGCACACTGAGTCTGTGAAGGGCAGGCTGGCTGCAAGGGTTCTCGACAGGAACCTGAACCTTATAAAGGAAGTCCCTGTCAGGGATCTCGTGAAAATCCTGAAGACGAACAACATGAAGGGAAGTGCGATAGTGTTTGACGGCATTATAACACAGAGGCTTATTGATCTTGCGGCGAAAAAAGAGTTTGATTACATTGTTGGAGTCAGGCTTGGAAGTGTTGTTAAAGTTCCCACATCACTCAGAGTTATCACTTTTGATCAACTTTAATTTTTTTAACCTCTACTGCTTTTAATATTAAATCTGCAACTCCTTCAGCGTCAAAGCTCCCTGAATTTATTATGAGGTCGTAAACTGTCCAGTTGTCGATGTCAATGCTGTAGAACTTCCAGTATCGCCTCTTTTCGAGGTCTTCCCTCAATTTTGTCTCCTGCCTTACAGCGGCCAAATCCTTTCCTTCCCTCTTCGCTATCCTCGAATACCTGATCTCGGGGTCGGCAAAAATCCAGACCTTGAGGTCAGCGTTTTTCACGAACCACCCTGAAAGTCTTCCTTCAACCACTACATCTCTCTCCTTTTCCGCCATCTCCTTCTGTGTCTGGTCTATGAGTCTATCTATCTCCGGGTTCTCTTCTGCATACTGGCTGAATTCTTCAACAGTCATCCCTTTTTTCGCTGCCAACTGCCTGAAAACGTCTCCAGCAGATATTAGCTTCAGTCCAAGCTTTTGAGCAACAATTTTCGCAACAGTTGTCGTACCACTCCCAGGAGGTCCGGAGATGGTTATTTTCATGTCAAACACCAACCTTCAAGACCTTTTTTATGATCTGACCGAAGGTTATTGAACAAAGCAGATACCAGAAAAGCCACCAGGGGAAAATCAGAACTGGTGTTACAACATGGATCTGACCTAAAAACGGTGAGTTTACGGTATACAGGTCTGGATTAAGGGTTTTCAAAAAAGTTTCGGGAAGCTTTGTGGTAAGGTTACCATAGCTCGTTGAACCGGTGATAAGCTCATAGCTCGCAGATGCCTTCTCCCACAGCCAAGCAAAAATCGGGATTGTAACGACGAAGGTGTAGAACATAGGCTTGAACTGCATCGACATCATTTCACTCTGAAGCTGCTGAATTTCCTGCTTTTTTTCTTCAAGCTGCTTTAACTTGAACTGGTTGTTCTGCTTCGTAGCTTCCATGTATTCTTTCTGGTATTCTCTCATAATCTCCTGCAGTTCTCTCAACCTTCTGTGGTTTATGGTGTACTTCTGAATGAGGTTCGAGTATATGCCGGTGAGAATCGACATTATCAGGATAACGATGTGAAATGGGTAGGAGGAGAAAGGGAACATTACCGACTCCACAATCAGTCCAAGTTCGAGGCGAAAGTCTCTGCTGAACAGTATTCCAATAAAAAGGAGAGCTCCAAGTATCATTATGAACCTTGAAATCACCTGCTTCATACTTCTTCACCGAGCATTCTTCTGATGAGCGGGTGCATTTCAGTAAGCTGCTCCTTGGCCAGATCCTCATAGAACCTGTATGCGATGCTGACTGCCAGCAGCAAACCTGTACCGCTGACATTTCCGATCGTTCCGAGCATGTTTGCGATAAGTGTCAGGATGCCGATTATTGCTCCACCAAGAACTGTAACCTTTGGGATATATCTGGAGAGCACTCTCTCAAGTACCTGAGGTGATTTTCTGAATCCCGGCACCTGCATTCCTGACTTGGCAATCTGAGATGCGACAGTTCTTGCATCCATTCCGCTAGTCTCAACCCAGAACCAGGCAAAGAGTATGCCACCCACAATAAGTATTACGGCATCAACGATGAGGTGCAGAATTATCATCCAGTCTGGAATCGATGCAAACGCAGCCCCCTGAGATTTGAACAACGCTGGCACCCAGTCGTATGGACTTCTTATTGGCTGCAGGAAGAACATCAACCCGCTGACAGCTTTTCCGTTAACAAATTCGCCGAAAATCGTTATTCCCCTTGCGTGCAGAATTTGACCAAGTGCTACGATGTTCGCCTGCAAAGCTCTGACGAAGATCATGGGCAAAACGCTGGCGTAAACGAGCTTTATTGGAAATCTTCCCCTCGCACCTCTTGCCATTGCATGGGCGAGCGGGATTTCAACTCTCGTTCCTTCAAAGAACACAACGAGCAGAATTATTATAGCAGTGGTTATCAAAGCCAGAATTCCTCCCTGGATGAGCAGGAATGCAAGACCGCTTCCGGTAAAAAGCTGATCAAGCGGGTAGTTCTGAGCTATCCATACCCATCTGGGTATAATACCTGCCGGCATCTTTGAGTTTGGTGGGATGACCCAGTTGAAAAGTCCTATAACGATGGACTGAGCGATTCCAGCTAAAATGAAGAGTGAAACACCGCTACCAATACCCCACTTGGAAACAACCTCATCCATATAAACGATAAGAACTCCTCCTATGAAGAGCTGAATGAATATTAGGAAGGATATCAATCCTGGAGGAACTCCAAGCTGTGCTGCAAGGTTTAAGTCGGGCTTTAAAAGGCCTCCAGCAATTTGCGGTAGCGCTTCGGCAGCTATCATCACAAATACGAGGAAGCGCTGGAAGTCCTGATATGCGGCCCTATCCTCAGGATTGGTTAAATCAAGACTTATTATTCCTGCTCCGACAAGAAGCTGAAGGATGATTGAAGCTGTAACAATAGGCCCTATACCCAAGGCAATAATGGAGCCCGTAGCACCAGCAAAAAGGGCTCTGTAAGCGGCAAATATATCTATTGACTCTGGAGATAAACCGAAAACAGGAACGTTTGAGAGGATGAAATACAGGAGAAGTATGGCCGCAGTCCACGCAAATTTCTCTCTGAAGTGGACATGACCTTTTGGTCTTTCAACACTGGGGATGCGCTCAAAATAAGGTTGTAAGGCTCTTATCACTGAGTCCAATTCGACCAACCCCTTTACTCAGCAACCACCTTGCCGCCGGCAGCCTCAATCTTCTCCATAGCCTTAGGCGTGGCCTCGAAGACTTTAACTTCGATTTTTCTTGTCACTCTTCCGCTACCAAGCAGTTTGGAGTATCCGAGTTCAGTCAGGTCTATTTTGTAGACATCCCCATCTTTTTCTGCCAGACCCAGACTCGCAAGTCTGTCGATGATTTCATCAAGGTCACCAGCATTTAGCTCAGGCCTTGAGTAAAGGAAGCGGTAGGTGTAATCGTCAAGCTTTCCTTCCTTTTTAAGCCACCTGAGAGTCTCTTTTACTGCTTGAACGTTAAGATACTCTTTTGTGAGTATCTTTGGCCTTGTAAACCCATACTTGCCAAACAGGTACTCACCCTTCTTTGCAAGTTTGATGAACTTGATGTACTTGTGCTTATGAACACCCGCATTTCCCGCCCCTCCTCTGCTACCTCTTCCTCTTCTTTTCTTGTGGCTTCCCCAGCCGAAAGTTCTTGATCCGCGGAACTTCTTAACTTTCTTCTTTGGCATAGACTCACCTCATCTTGTAAAGCAATTTGTTTATGTCTTCACCATGGTAACCCAAATTGCCTCTCGGATAGTGCCATTTAATGTTTTTTATCCCCTTTCTCGGTGGGTGCAACCTGAACACCGGCTTCAAATCCGGCAGGTCTTTGAGGCTCGCCTTTCCCTCGACAACAGCTTTTGCAAAGTCTTCAATGGTCTCATAACCAGTTTTTTCCTTAACATACTCATCAGTCAGCTTTCTGTCTCCAGTAAGCCTTCCCCTCAACCTAAGGAGTAATGCAAGGGTTTCCGCGTTGATTTCACCAAATGCAACATAATCCTTAACTACCTGAAGCATTCCTCTATAGGAAGGTGTGTCCGGAACAACGACGCAGTGGTATTTCTTGTGCAGCCTGAGCATTTTCAGCGTTTCCTTTATCTTGCGATGCACATCAACTGTACCTCTCATCCTAACAACTGCAAACATCTTAATCACCTCTTTATGTACATTGTCTTCTTCAAAGCCTCATAGGTCGCCTTTGCAAAGTTTACAGTCGTTTTGGTCTGTCCTTTGGTGAAGCTCCAGACATCCTTAACTCCAGCAAGCTCTATGACTCTCTTTGCCACGTCTCCGGCAACGATTCCGAGACCTTTCGGCCCTGGAATCAGTGTAACTCTTACGCTGCCACTTGAACCGGTTACTTTGTATGGCAGGGAGTGGTCTCCACCGCACCCGCACTCCCATGAGCCGCAACCTCTCTGAACTTTGAAGATGTTAAGCTTGGCGTTGTTGATTGCCTTCTGAATTGCCGGTGCTACTTGTGAAGCTTTTCCTGTTCCAATTCCTACGTAGCCATTTCTGTTGCCAACAACAGCGGTAACTCTGAACTTCGTCCTCCTTCCGCTGTCTGTCATTCTTTGCACCATCGAAATCTCAAGAACGTCATCCTCCAGATCTGGAAGGAGTACGTCGACTATTTCGGGCTCTTTCAGCGGAAGGTTGCTTGCGAGAGCTTCATCCATGGTCTTTATTTTTCCGTCCGCAACCAGTCTCCCGAGTTTTGTTCTTGGCACCCAATCCTCGGTCATGATATCACCATCAGCTTCTCCTTAACTTCATCAACATGATCGGGAAGGTCTGAGGGCTTTAATCCCCTCTTCTCATACTCACCAAACATTTCAGGTTTCATTTCATAGTAAGCTGCGATGTGCTCACCCCTAACTCTTGAGTCATCCGGAAGAACTTCTTCGCTGTGGGGAACCTCAAGTCCTCCCTCTACAGCACCTCTCAACACTGCAAAAACTCTTGACCCTCTTGTTGGTGTGTGGAGGCCTATGTCCAAAACGGCCTCATTAACCCCCTTTTGAAGAGCTTTCTTGGCAATCAGGATGCCTGTAAGGTAGGCTGCAGGCGTGTTGTTCAAGTCCCCCTTCCAGCCATACTCTCTCAGCATCGTTGAATCAACCCCAACCACTACTTTGTCTCCCTCGGGAGCGTATTCCACAATCTGAGCAATAACTCTTCTGTTAGTAATCCTGACAACCAACCTCGGCTTCCTTGAAAGGAGGAGCTTTAACCTCTTCCTGTAGTTCGTCTTACCTTCCCTTCTTCTTCTGAGTGGAACCTTGTATCTCGGACCTCTCGCCAATTTCATCACCTCTTCATCTGCTCAACATAACTCTTCAGGTGAGCAACGCTCCTGAACTCTCCACCTTTCGCCTTTCTGTAGAGAAGTCTGTACGTCGCCCTGTCAACAACGCCCTCGGCTTTCATCTGCCTCAGCACCTTTCTGAGTGCCCTTATTCTGAGAATCCACATCCTCTTCCTCGGCATTCTAGCTCCCTTGGCTCCCTTTCTGCTTCCATGGCCTCTTCTTCTTCCTTTCCTCTTCTGAAGCTTTCTCTTGTTTATTCTCGCCCTGCTAACACCAGTTACGGGCTTCCTCTTTATAACACCCTGCTCGACCAGTTCTCTTATATCCTCCTTTGTTGCCGCTGTTGCGATATCCTCCAATGCTGTGGGGTCGAACCATACTCTGTTTTCACCACACTTCAGTACAGATGCCGCAAGTCTGCGCTGCAGTCTCAAATCCATAACCATCACCCTGAAGGATTGAGGACCTTAATTCCCAGCTCCTTCGCTTTATCCTCAATCGCCAACCTCTTTTTCATTCCAACACATGACGCAATCCTGACCGCCTGTCTTTCTTTGTCAATCTTGTCCAAGTCTGCAGGGTTGTAAACTAGAATCTCCTCATAACCGCTCGGATGCAGACCTCTCACTGCTTTTGGAGAGCCGAATCCAACGTTTACCGGAATTCTGCCACTCCACTTACCTCCATATCTTCTTCTCAGCTTGTTGAACAGACCTCTAGGCCTTCTCCAGCTTTTGTTTCTCAATCTCAGCTTCTTGTTCCAGCACCACCTTCTGAACTCTGGCTTTCTTGCCTTCTGCCTCCTTCTAACCTTAAGAAGTCTTTTTTGCTCCATTATCATCACCTCAGGGCTTCTTGACGATGTAAATTCCATCCTGGAAAACACGCGGGTCTTTTCTCTTAATTTTCGTCGCCTGCTCAAGGTTTGCTGCAGTTTGGCCGCACTCCTCTATGTCAATCCCTCTTACGTAGATATCCTGCCCCCTTATTTCAACCTGTGCTCTTCCGACTATCTTGGCCCTTCTGGGATGCTTCTCACCGATGAAGTTCTCAATTATAACCTCATTACCCTCAACTCTGACCTTGATGGGGAAGTGAGCATAAACCACCTTCAAATGATACTCGAAACCATCTTTGACGCCGGTTATGAGGTTCTCAATGTGGCCAGCGAAGGTTCCGACAATCGCCTTGTGTGTCTTCTTCGGAGAGGTTGTGTAAACCCTCACCTTTCCGTCTTCAACCTCAATGAAAACTCCTCTGTATTTCAGGTATCTCGTATTCTCTCCCTTTGGCCCGACAGCCTTCAGCGTGTATCCTCTAAAGCTGTCACCCTCTATGGTTATCTGCACATCCTCCGGCACTTCAACAACTCTTTCCTCGTAAACTTCAGTAGACGTAAGCAAGGAGAACACCTCCTAATCTCAGCTTTCTTGCATCCTTCTGGGACATAACACCCTTTGTAGTTGAGACTATCAGAATCCCGAAGTCCCTAGCGGGGAGATACCTTTTCTCGTACATTTCGTATTCTGTAACCGACGATGAGAATCTCGGCCTGATGGCTCCGCAATCGTTGATGTTCCCTGAAAGCTCAACTATGAACTTCCCTCCTCTGTGATTCTCAACGTACTCAAAGCCCTTGATGTATCCGTAATCCTTCATGACTTTGAGCACATTACCGATGAGCTTTGAGGCTGGCTTTATCTCGCACTTCTTTTCGCCAACCATTTCAGCGTTCTTTATCGCTATCATTGCATTAGACAGAGTATCGACGCTCATAACCATCACCAGTACTTCTTAAACCCAAGCTCAGCGGCAGCTTCTCTAAAGCACTGTCTGCAAAGATACAGACCATACATTCTGATTAGGCCTCTCCTTCTTCCACATCTCCTGCACTCATTCGCTCCTCTACCAAAAACCTTCGTTCTCTCTTTCTTCATTCTACAATCACCCCCAGAGACTCAAGCCAGCGGATTGTATCATCTTTAGTCACTCTGTGAGATGTTGCAATCTTCGCTTTCTTTCTCCTTCTTCTCGCAACCCTGTAGCCTCTCCTTTTCAGCGATACGCATATATCCATCCCGAAAATACCAACATCAGGGTCGTAATCAACTCCTGGCAGATCAATGTGCTCGGCAATACCAAATGCGAAGTAACCATCACCAATAGATTTTCTGCTCAGTCTGTTCTCCTTCACGGTGAGCGCATCCTTAAGGAACTTAAGTGCCTTCTCACCGCGAAGGGTGACCTTAATTCCAATTGCCTCACCCTTTCTGATTCCGAAGTTCTTGATCGTCATTTTGGCATAAGTTATGGCTGGTTTCTGACCTACAAGCTCCTCTAAAAGGCTGTAGGCTTTTTTGTGCCTCTCACCACTCTCACCAACGCCGATGTTGATAACAACCTTGTCCAGCACCACGTCTCTCATCGGGTTCTCTTTTCCCTCTTTCTTTTCAACTTCGACTGCTTGCATTGCTTACACCCCCAGATCGATCACGGGTTTGTCGCTGTCCTTCTTACCCACCACGAACACGTACTCTTCAATTGTCGTAATGTCTCTCTCTTCACCCTCTACCGTCACTAAGTTGGGAGCTGAGCTTCTAACTATCTTGTAGCTCTTGATCCTGCCTATTTCACCAGCGTGAGTTCCACCCGTAATCATTACGAGAGCTCCTTCCTCAAATTTAAGGTGGTCAACGACCTCCTTTTCGGGAATTCTCAGAAGAATGCTGTCCTTCGTCTTGTATTCATTGCTGCCAAGGATGTTCGTACCATCGAAAAGGTTGAGCTGAACCTTTCCACCTCTCACAAGAGTCTTGTTGGTTATCTTGTAAAGCTTGAGGTCTGCATCTTCAACCTCCTTTGGAATGTACCTTCCCTTCTCGTCGAAGAGAATTCTGTAGCTCTTCTCCAGCTTCGGAATTGTAACGACGTCGAAAAGACCCACAGGGAATTTGTAATCTTTTCTTACAATCCCATCAACGAGGATCTCACCAGATGAGATTATCCTCCTTGCCTCTCTCCCCGTATCGGCAAGCTCAAGGAAGTCTCTAACAAGCACAAGCAGCGGGATTGCTCCCTTGTTGTGCGGACCTGGTGAGGGCTTTACAACCCACTTTGAGACTTTTCTCGGTATTTTATATGTTTTTGGAGCTGAAAGTCTCTTCTGATGCAACTCAATCACCTCTCAAGTATTTTCTTTCTGACCTCGTCAACTTCGCCGAGGTCTATGATCATGACATTTGACGGATGAATGGGAACTGCAACCTCAGTCCCGTCAGACTTCGTAACGGTGGCACCATCAACCGTGATTCTGCACCTCTTCATGTCGACTTCAAGCACTCTTCCCTCGTGGCCTGCAAACTGCCCTCTCATGATTTTGACTTTATCCCCCCTTCTAACCCTTATCGCTCTCTTTCCGTATTTCTTCCTGAGATCCTTTGAAAGAGTAGCGTGAAGAAGCTTGTGTCTCTCATGAAGCTTGGCCGTCTTGTAAAGCCACCTTCTCTGCTTCCTTGGTTGTTTTGACTTTGGAACTGCCATTTTACCCACCTCACACTATAACAGATGCTATCGTGCCTATCTTCGAGAAGCGCTCCGCAGCCTCTCTCGCAACAGCCCCTCTAATCTCTGAACCTCTCGGTTCTCCTCTATCATTTGTTATTACTGCCGCATTGTCCTCGAACTTCACTCTCGTCCCATCTGGACGGCGGTACTCCTTCCTCTGCCTGACGATAACCGCGTAGTGCACCTGCTTCCTGATTTCGGGAGTGCCCTTCTTAACCGTAACAACGACGATGTCTCCAACACCCGCAGCGGGATATCTTCTCCTAACTCCCTTGTAGCCCTTAACTGCTATAATCTCGAGTTCTCTGGCTCCAGTGTTATCTGCACAAACCAGTCTTGCTCCTGTTGGTAAAGCTCTCGGAATGTTAGCTCTTATTGCCTTCATTGCCTACCACCTCCAAAATTACGAAGCTTTTCGTCTTGCTAATCGGTCTGCACTCGCCAATCGTGACTATATCTCCCGGTTTTGCTCTGATGCATCTCGGGTTGTGAGCGTGAAGCTTCGACCTCTTCTTCATGTACCTCTCGAACTTTGGAACGTATCTAATAAGCTCTCTTTCAATCACTGCGGTTTTTCCGTAAGTCTTAACCACTTTACCGCGAAGCAACTGTCCCCTCACTGATAGCGTCCCGTGAAACGGACAGTTTTTATCCACACATTCCCTTTCAGGAGGTTTCACATCAATACCAATATCCCTCATATCCACACACCTTTGGCTCTTTTAAGCAGCATCAACCCTCTCTTTATCCTATCCTCAGGCCTGAAATTTATCAGATCACCTTTTATCCTCATGATTTTACCCTTATACCACACTCTGAAGGTTCTACCTCTTTTCGCCACGACTTTTAAACCTTTTTCAGTCATTATTTTGAGCGTGTTTTGAGTCTCATCAACCACTTCTCCCTTTATCCCGACTTCACTTTTGTTCGGACTCTCGACAACTTCCACCTTCAGGCCAATCCAGTCCCTGGCTATCACTTCTACACCCTGTAGCCTTCCTCGCATAATGCCGTCTTCAGCCTTGCGATGTCCTTTCTGATGAGGCTAATTCTTCCCGGGTTTTCCACTGCACCGCCGCTCCTCACGAGAGTTCTGAGCTTGAGAAGTTCAAGCTCCAGTTCCCTCAGCTTCTTGAGTTTCTCCTCCCTGCTCATCTCCCTTATCTCCTTCATCTTCACCGCTTTCACCCCTCAGCTGCTCCACATTAACATCCTTAACTTCAAACTCATCAGGCAAGGTTACATCGGGCGGGATTATTCTCACGCTAACCCCAAGAACTCCCAGCTTTTTGATGGCTATGTCAAAGCCTTTCTGAACCATGCTCTCAGCGGGATCTCCAGTGTGGATAATCGTGCCTGCAACGAACTTCTCGGTTCTCGCTCTCTCGCTAACAAGCTTTCCGCTGATTTCAATCTCACAACCCTTTGCTCCGGCCTCCATGATTCTGTAGAGGAACCTGTAGCCAGCTCTTCTGAAGTACCATCCCCTCTCTAATGCTCTTGCAAGCAGTGAAGCCATTAGCTGGGCGTTGAACTCTGGCTTCTCAACCTCGTCAACGCTGACCTGCGGATTCTCGATGCCGAATTCCTTCAGCTTTTCAGTTAAAGCTCTGATTCTCCTTCCTCCCTTTCCTATGACTAATCCTGGCCTTTCAACGAACAGCGTAACCTGAGTTCCGAGGGGGGTTCGCAGGATGTCCACTCCTCCGAAACCTGCACTCCTCACTTCATCCTTGATCCACTCCTTGACCATCAGCTTCTTCAACCTATCCTGGACGAACTTTCTCTCTACCGCCATTACCTCACCTCTGCTACAAGCTCTACTGTTGTCAGCTGCTGAAATCTCGGAGTTGCCCTTCCAAACGCTCTCGGCATGTATCTCTCAATAACTCTCCCCTTCTGAGCCTGAGCGTGCACTATAACCAGATTATCCATATCCAGACCCTTGTACTCTGCATTTGCCTTAAGATTCTGGAGAACCTTCAGAACGTACTTCGCAGCCTTCTGCGGATACCTCCCTGCGTACCACTTCTCCAAACCCCTTCTGTGCGCCACTTTCTTCTTGTGCCTTTTGAACGGAATGGCTCTTTTCATTTCAACTACTTCCTCAAGCAGTTTCATTGCCTCATCTATCTTCTTTCCCCTGATTTCCCTGCAGATTTCAACAGCATGCTTGAAGCTGATCGGCATCTCGTAGCCCATCGCCTTCGCAGCCTTCGTTTCATCCTCAGGCTTGTAAGCGTAGTTAACCCTCGCCATAGGCATCACTTCAGTGGCACATACTTACTGCTCCTCGTAGCACCAACACCTGGACCGCTGTGCTTCTCGAAGCGTCTGGTTAGAGCAAACTCTCCCAGCCTGTGACCTATCATCTCCGGCCTTATCTCCACTCTGACGAACTCCTTGCCGTTATGCACAAACACAACCTTTCCAACCATCTCGGGCAGCACTACCATGTCCCTGCAGTGCGTCCTCGCCATTCCCTTCTTTCTTAGCTTTCTCAAGAGCTTTTCTTCCTGCTCGGTAAAGCCTCTTTTTATTTTCCTCCTCTCTCTTGCCGGGAGAAGCTTTGCAAGCTCGTCAAGTGTCATTTTTTGAAGTTCTTCAAGTGTGTAACCGCGATACTTGAAATCTCTCGGTCTGACAACCTTACTCTTTAACGCCACATTATCACCTCCTCACGCCCGTCCTGCGGGCTGCAATACTTCCAACCTTCCTTCCTGGAGGAGCGTTACGGCTAACAGTCTTGGGCTTACCAACATGCTGGTGCTTACCACCACCAAAAGGATGATCTACAGCATTCATCGCAACTCCTCTCACTCTTGGCCACTTTGCAGCCTTGCTCTTCATCTTATGGTACTTCTTTCCAGCCTTAACGAAGGGTTTGTCAGTCCTGCCTCCTCCTGCAACAACACCTATCATCGCCCTGCAGTTCGGATGGAACCATTTCTGCTTTCCAGAAGGCATCTGAACGAGGACTTTATCAGCTTCTCTTGAAACTACAAAGCCGAAAGTTCCGCTTGCCCTGATAAACTTTCCACCATCACCGGGCTGGGCTTCGATGTTGCAAACCGGAGTTCCCTCGGGAATGTTTTTCAGATATGTCATGTTCCCGGATGCAATCTCAACCTGATCGCCAGCGTAAATAACATCGCCAGTCCCAAGACCTTCAACTGCAAGAATGTAAGTCTCAGAACCATCGGGGAGCCTAACCAGAGCAACAGGACCGTTTCTTGCAGAATCGTGCTGAATGTCAATAACCCTCGCCTCAACTACCTCGTCCTTGAACCTCAGAAGCTTTGCGTCTGTCTTATACTTGTGAGAGGGAGCTCTGTATGTTGGGGTTCCTCTTCCTCTATTCTGGGAGATTATTCTTTTACCCATACATCACCACCTCAGAACACTCCGAGCTTGGAAAGAATTTCTTCCGCCGAGTAATCGGGCTTAAGCTTGATGTAAGCCTTCTTCTCACCCTTCGGAGTTATCAGCGTGTTCACTCTCTCCACTTCAACGTCGAACAACTTTTCAATCTCTTTCTTGATTTGCTCTTTTCTCGCCCTCATATCCACTATTGCCGTCAGAACGTTCTTTTCAAGCTCCGCAACGCTTTTCTCCGTAACAAGGAAGCATTTGATCAGCATAACCACTCACCCAGATACTCAACCGCTGATTTCGTCCACACAGTCAGCCTTCCCGGATGGCAGCCGGGAGCTAGTAATTCTACATTCAAGTCCTTAACAAGGACTGCGTCAACACCCGGCAGGTTCTTCGCTGCCTTAACAACTCCACCATCCTTGCCAACTACCAGCAGAACGCTCTTCTTCTTGACGTATCTTCTCCCCCTCATCTTTCCTTTGCCAGCTCTGTATCTCTTCCTATCCTTTGCTCTCTCAACATCAGCATAAACACCTATTGCTTTGAAAACCTCTGCAACTTCCTTCGTTCTGCTTACCGACTCAATCTCATCAGTCACGATTTTTGGCAGATCTCCGTCAAACAGGTGGTTTCTCTGCTTCACAATCTCTTCGTTTGCTGTAGCGGCGATTGCTGACTTAAGTGCCTTCCTCATTTCTTTCCTATTGATTTTCTCTGCCCACTTCCTCTCCGGCTTTGGTGGATGAGCTCTTCTCCCTCCAACAGCCTGAGGAACTACAACAGCCCTTCTGCCGAGCTTCCATCTCGGAACTCTCGCGTATCCATGTCCCGGACCCCAGTTCTCCCATGAGTAGTCAACACCACTTAACGGATTAGGCCCGTAGGGCTGCCTGCGGTGAGATTGAATGGCCAGCACAGCTCTTTTGATTATATCCGGTCTGAACTCTTCTGAGAATACCTCAGGAAGTTCTATTTCCTCTGTTACTTCTCCCTTCAGGCTCAAGACCTTTGCCTTCATATTCATCTCCCCTGCTTGGATGTTGTACTTACGTAAACAATATTCACACCATCAAACTCCGCCTTTGGTGGCCTGATTGCGTCTCTCATTCTTATCAACCTCTTAACCGGCCCCGGAACCGAGCCAGTTACGAGCACATACTGTGTTCTGATTACTCCGTAGTGCAGGAACCCACCATTTGGAGTAATCTCTTCCCCGTTCTCTCCAATCTTGATGAGCCTCTTGTTGTACTCGGTTCTCTGGTGGAATCCCATCTGTCCTGCCTGCGGAACTGTCCATCTCACGTGGTGGGGGTTCCAGGGACCGAGGTTTCCGACCCTTCTGTGCTTGCTGCTCCTCGCATGCTTTGCATCCAGCGTAATCACACCCCACCTCTTAACTGGCCCTTGGAATCCCTTTCCCTTTGTCACCGCTATAACATCGATAATCGCACCCTCATCAAAAACTTCAGAAACTTTTATTTCGCCACCAAGCTTGGATATTGCGTAATCAAGAGCCTCTTCAACGTTTCCTCCAATTTTGTGCTCCATAACGTCAGGAACCTTCTTCGGGACTCCCGTGATGAGATAAGGCTGCGTGTATGTTACAACCCTCACCTCCGAAGCACCGTTTTCAACCGCTTTCTTGAGCTTCTCAACATCGGGCTCCTTTCTGGGAAGATTCAGCCTCCTGTCGAGGAAGTCATCTAGATTGTTGCTCCAGACCTCTGCTGCAATCTGCATTCCGTACTGCGTCTTCTTGTAAACCCTCACCGCTGCAACCTTCATCGGTGGTGTCTCTATTACGGTAACAGGAACCACAACCTCCTCACCGTAGGTGGGAGAGTTCTTTCTGTCATCTATCATTACCACGTGTGTCATTCCTGCTTTGTAGCCTGCGAATCCCTGCATTCTTACTGTATCGCACTCTGGCCACGACCTGATTCTTGGAACAATGCTCTTCGCCCTTTTTCTTGGAGAAAACGCTAAAGAACCCCTTCTCGGTCTATGATACTTCATTCCAAACCACCCCAGTAGTCTGCAAAATTAACAAGTGAAAGAGTCGCAAAGATAGCCTCCTCTAACCTCACGGTTTTCGTTCCCTGATTCGGCACCACATTCCAGCACTCTGCCTCCATCTTGATCCCCAACCTTTTCGCGATTTCGAACACACCCTCTTCCGGATTTCCAAATACGAGCGTAACGTCCCGTCTTAACGCTGGTGGTTTCACAACCTCACACTTTCGTGAGGTTACCACCAGATTTTTTCTTCTTACGAGCTCCTCCAACCGGAGCTTTTTCACCCTGTAACCCCAATACTCCTGGGGCTCCGCCTCCTCAACTCGCAACGGCGTCTTCGAACAGATCCTGACGGTCACGCGGGCGCCCTTTTCCGCATCACTTTTCAGGGGCGCCAGGGCGTCGATGCCGACATCCACCCATCGCGTCCCGTCAGGGGCAACGTGTCTTACAACGCCCTCCCTCACTTCACCGACTTTTAAATGTTTCGACGTGTGAGAGGGGATGGCGAGAGGAGGAAGCAAACCGACGTACCTCAATGATTTTTTGAGAGGGAAAAGCTGTTTCCTCAGATACTGTGGTGTTTCGAGGTATTCGAGTATTTCGGCAATGAACTCGGAATCATCAAGTATTGGGTCGTAGTATATTATTATTTCATCTACTCTGAAAACTGCCGCAGCCCTCGCTATCAGCCCCACCTTATACGTCTTTATCTTCTCATCCCTCTCGTTGATTAGGGATGAGGAGGGTATCGCTATCGAGAGCATTGGGATAAATCAGCAGGCAGTTGATAAAAGTAATTCTTGAAACTCAACCATCGAATATTTTCGGGAAAAAGGTTATGCCCCACTCTAACCGAATTGAATTTGGTGATAGATATGTTTCCCGGTGAAGAGTGGGTAACGGTTATTTCAGCTTTTGCGCTTTTGGTCGTGTCGGCTATGCTGTATTCGAGAGCAAGACATGTGGCAGCGATTTTGTGGGCAATCTCATCGCTTTGCTTCCTGATTATAACAATTGCTCTCGCAACGATGGGTTTGGATGCTCTGCAACTATCAGCGACTCCTTATCTTGGTTCTTTGTACCCGGGACTGCTTGCTACCGGAATAATTGCGAGCAGGAGTGAATACTGGAAGCACTATCTCGCGTTCGTGGTTTTAATGCTGATTCTCATAGCTGTTGGTGGAGAGCTGGCAAGAATTCCAAGGGTGCTTGTTCACTCTATTTCCGGACTCATCATTGTATTCTTGCCACTCATCCTTGCAGCGCGAAAGCAGGTTTCTGCAACAGTAATAGTTGTCAGCGTTGGTGGTTTGCTGATATCAGTTGGTGGCTTAGCATTGGCAACGCTAATGGCGGGGAAGCCCTTACTGCCCTTTGAAACTGTCGTGTTCTTGCTCCATCCACTGCTATTCCTCTCAACCTTCGTTATGGCTGCTGGACTTTATGCGAGCAAGGGACTGGGTTGTTGTGAGTGAGGTGGCGAAATGAGAGCAGAGCACCACATGCTTATTGCCTTCACATTAGCGGTGATCATCATAGGATTTGGTGTTCTGCTCTCACCACCCTTTAAAGACTTCAGGAAAGCGGTGGGATTGCCTGAGGAGTTGCCTGGTTCGAGATACTCAAACGGAGTTGCAGAGATAATTAATCCCGACCCCGATATGGCGGAGTTTTATCTTACAAGAGTTGCGCACTACTATCATGCGGTCTTCATCATACTGATGTATGGCACGGTGGCGCTGATTGTAAGGCAATACCGCTTAAATACTGATGCACTTAACCTCATGCTGATTGGGGCTCTGATGGTCGCAATAGGAGCCATAACCTACTCTTACATTGATCACACCTTCTTCTGGCACGGGCTTTTCATCGCAGGATTGGCGGTTGCTTTTTCAGCAAGCCTTCTCGTGCTCTTCGAGCTTCTAAGGCGAGAAAAAAGTCTGCTGGACTGGGCGATAATAATCGCTGGTATTTTGCTTCTGGGTGGGGCGCTCATAGGTGGGTGGGTTGGGAGCAGCTTTATAGACCACACCACAGCGGAGAGCTTTCTCGAAGCCAAAATTCAGAGCAGGTTCAATCCTGACTTAGCGGAGGAAAATGAAGTCTGGAGGGCGATGACCGGGCATCTTCATGCGATGATAGCTCTTTCACTCGCCCTTGTGTTTTTGGTATCAGTAAAAATTCTGGAATTGAAGCCCGGAAAATGGACGAAAATTTCAGTATACGCAGTTATTTTTGGCGAAACCGTGATGGCTCTCGCCTCCTATTCTGTGTGGTTTTTTGGAAAAATTGCACACCTGATAATCACTCCAGCAGCACTCGCTCTAATCTTCGGCACACTCATGCTGTCGTTCAGAACCGCTAACTACGAGATAAGAAGCCCGAAGGGTGTGTTAAACTGGGGGTTGAAACTCGGAAACCTCTGGATATGGGCGTTTGTCGCTGCACCCGGAGCCATAGTCGCAATCAGCCTCAGAAAACCAAGGTTCTTCAATCCAGAATTTAGGGCGGAAGTATGGGATTGGGCCGAGCTGGCATACAACATCGGGCACTGGCACATCCTGCTCGTGTTCTGGGGAGCAGTTCTGCTGCTCGCCTATCTTACATTGACAGAATCAAAGATTGCTTCAATTGCCGGGTGGATCACAATGGCTGGATTGCTGCTTGCAACCTCTACCGTAAACCTCTACATGCTCGCAAATCCCGCTCAGCCATACACTCCCAATCCCTACAACAACTTCTGGCTCCAGTATTTCGTCGAGCCGGGGTTGGGGCTGATGAGCATTGGAGTGATTTTATCTTACTATATATTTACTTCCATGTTACGACGGGGAGTTTAAAATTAAAAAACATTGAAAATCCATTCTTTATTGACACAGCCAAAAAGAGAACGGTTAAATAGTATGTGTTGAGACTTCCCTAAAAACTTTTGGTGGTAGCATGCTGGAAGTGGAAGTTATATCTGGTAGAACCCTCAATCAGGGGGCCACTGTTGAGGAAAAACTAACCGAAGAGTACTTCAACGCCGTCAATTACGCTGAACTAAGCGAAGATGACTGGAACGCTCTCGGACTGCAGGAGGGCGACAGAGTAAAGGTAAAAACGGAGTTTGGCGAGGTAGTTGTTTTTGCGAAGAAAGGAGACATGCCGAAAGGAATGATATTTATCCCGATGGGCCCCTACGCGAACATGGTCATTGACCCTGCAACTGACGGAACAGGAATGCCGCAGTTTAAGGGCGTGAAAGGGACTGTAGAGAAAACGGATGAGAAGGTTTTGAGTGTTAAAGAACTTCTGGAGGCGATTTAAAATGGCTGAAGAGAATATAATATGCACTTTTTGCGGGAGTGTCTGCGACGACGGGCTGTTTGATACTGAGAAGTTCAAATCCAAGAGGCTCTGCAAGCTTGGAAGCAGCAAGTTCTCAAAGAAGGAGCGCATTAAGGCTCCGATGATTGATGGGAAGGAAGTTAGCTATGAGGAGGCAATTGAAAAAGCCGCTGAGATTCTCGTCAATGCGAAGAAGCCTCTGCTTTACGGCTGGGCCTCCACAGTTAACGAGGCCATCAGACTGGGTGTGATTCTGACGGAGAAGGTTAGGGGCGTTTACGACCAGTGCGCGAGTGTCTGCCACGCTCCCGGAACGCTCGCAGTAATTGAAGAAGGACTTCCGGGCGGGAGCCTGGGAGCGATAAAGAACAGGGCGGATGTTGTGGTGTTCTGGGGATCAAACCCGATGGAGGCTCACCCAAGACACGGGATGAGGTACTCCATTTCAGCCAAAGGTTTGCTGATAAAGGACAGGAAGCAGAGAAAAGTAATTGTGGTTGATGTAAGGCCTACAAAGACTGCAAAGGTTGCGGACGAGTTTATCCAGATCAAGCCCGGATACGACTACCTGATAATTTCAGCCTTGAGGGCAATAATCTCCGGCAATGCCGATGCCGTGCCAGATGAAGTTGGAGGTGTGAGCAAGGAGAAACTGGTTGAGCTTGCAGAGACGATGAAGAACGCCAAGTATGGAGCTATTCTCTACGGTCTTGGAGTTACCCAGTCAAGAGGTAGAGATAGGAACATCGAAAATGCTGTAAAGCTTATTCAGCTCCTTAACCGCCACACAAGATGGATTATCTGGCCGATGAGAGGGCACTACAACGTTGTTGGTGCAGGAGAGGTGCCTACATGGGAGGTTGGTTATCAGTATGCCATTGACTTCAGCAGAGGGTATCCGAGGTTCTCTCCTGCTGAATTCTCAGCGGTTGAGGTTCTGAAGAGAAAAGACTGCGATGCTGCCCTTGTAATTGCCTCAGATCCTGCAGCGCACTTCCCCAAGGCAGCGGTAAAGCACCTCAAAAACATCCCCGTGATTCAGATCGACCCATTTCCGAACATGACAACTCTGGTTGCGAATGTCGTCATTCCCTCAGCAGTAGCGGGGCTTGAAGCAGAGGGCACAGCGTACAGAATGGACGGAATTCCGCTGAGGGTCAAGAAGGTCGTGGAAACCAACTACTGGAGCGACGAGCAGATTCTGGAGAAGCTGCTTGAGAAGGTTGAGGAGCTTAAGAGGTGATTGTCATGCATCATGCACTGCATATTAAAAATGGTATTGTGATTGACCCCAAAAACGGGGTTAAGGCGGAGAAGATGGATATCTTCGTCAAGGACGGTAAAATTGTTGAGGAAAGCGAGGTAAAGGGAGAGGACGTCAAGGTTATCGACGCCTCAAACAAGCTCGTGGTTGCCGGCGGAGTTGACATGCATGCACATATAGCAGGCAGCAAGATAAACACGGGCAGAACGATGCGCCCTGAAGAGATGAGGGTTGTAAGGAACATTGCAAACAAGTTCAGGGCTGCTGTTGGTAGAGTTCTGCTCACCTCTCCAGCAATCGGTTACGAATATGCAAAGATGGGCTACACATCCTCGTTTGAGGCTGCACAGCCACCAATCGGTGCCATGCACTCGCACGAAGAGCTTGACGCAATTCCAATGATTGATAAAGCCGCTCTACCAGTCTTCGGAAACTGGCACTTCGTGTTCAAGTACGTTGAGGCGAAGGATATTGAGAAGCTGAAGACATTCATCGCCTGGGCGCTTGAGAGGACGAAGGGATTTGGTGTTAAGGTTGTGAATCCGGGCGGCGTTGAGGCCTGGATGTATGGAGGAAATGTGACAAGCTTGGATGACCAGGTTCCGGGCTTTAACGTCACTCCGAGAGAGATAATCACGTCCCTCATTAAAGCAGTCGAAGAGCTGAAACTAAACCACTCCGTCCACATACACTGCAACCGCCTTGGCGTGCCAGGAAACTACGAGACTACCATCGAAACTATAAAGCTTGCAGGTGGATTCAGCAACGATGCAAGACAAGTTCTTCATGTCACGCACGTGCAGTTCAACGCCTACGCTGGAGACAGCTGGAGAACTGTTTCAAGTGGTGCGGAGGAGATAGCTAAAACCGTAAACAGCATGGACAACGTAACAATCGACATGGGGCAGCCGATTTTCGGACATGCAACTGCCATGACAGGAGACGCGCCATTCCAGTTCACACTCCACAAGCTGACGGGAGCGAGGTGGAGCAACAAGGACAGCGAGGTTGAGGGTGGAGCAGGAATAGTCCCGCTCGTTTACCTGCCGAAGAATCCAGTTCATGCATTGCAGTGGGCTATTGGCTTAGAGCTAGGTTTGCTGATTGACAGCGACAAGGTTGTTCTGACAACAGACTATCCAAACGGTGGGCCGTTTACCGAGTATCCGTACGTCATGGCCATGCTGATGAGCAAGAAGATGAGAGAGGGTGAGCTTGAGAAAGTCAGCCCATTCGTTCAGAAGGCCACAAACCTCCCCGCTATCGATACGGAGAAGACACTGGAGGAGATCATACACATGACCCGCTCTCTGCCAGCGAGGATCCTCGGATTGCCACAGAAAGGACACCTCGGCGTTGGAGCAGATGCGGATATCGCAATTTACGATCTAAACCCGCTTGAAATTGACACTTCAAACGACTTCGAGAAGGTTTACAAGACCTTCAAGACCGCAGAGTACACGATAAAGAGCGGCAGGATTCTGGCAAAGAACGGTGAGCTTGTGGACGAGTACTGGGGCAAGACCTACTGGGTCGATGCAACTGGCAGAGTGGACATGGAAGCAATCAAGCCAGACATTGAGGACTACTTCAAGTACTACAGCGTGGAACTGCAAAACTACGGTGTTGAGGAGGGCTGGTTGAAGAAACCAGAGAGGATAGTAATCTGAGGGGGTGGTAAAGGTGATCATCATAAAACCCAAGACGGAGTTTGTTGTGACGGTTGAAGCAGAACTCACACCAGATCTTGCAGAGAAGGACGTGGAAGAGATCAAGAAGTTCAAGGTGTATTACGGGAAAGACGTGGTTGAGCTGGAAGAACTCTTTGAGGTAACAAAGGAGGGAGATGACAAGAAACTCGTCCTTGACGGGGACTTCAGCAGGGTGAAGTGGATTGGTTGCAGAATGAGTGATGGTGAGATTGTTGTTAAAGGCAATGTTGGAGCGAACTGCGGAGCGTACATGGCTGGTGGCAAGATAGTCATAGAGGGCGATGCGGACGACTGGCTTGGAGCTGAGATGAAAGACGGCGAGATAGTGGTCAAGGGAAATGCAGCAAATCTGGTGGGCTGCGCCTACTACGGCGAGGCTACCGGAATGAGCGGTGGAAAAATCACCATCGAGGGCAACGCCGGAAACTACATTGGAGAGAAGATGGCCGGCGGAGAGATAGAGATCAAGGGAAATGCTGGAGATTTCATTGGTACTGAGATGAAGGGAGGAGCAATAACTATCCACGGAAACTGCGGATTCGTCGGAGGAGACATGAAAGCCGGAGAGATAAAGATCGGCGGAGATTTTGAGCTGGTGCCTACCTTCGTGAAACAAGAGGATGCCTGGGTCGGAGACGTGAACGTGAAGGGAGAGGGCGTTGTGAGAAGGCTTTAATTTATATATTATTTTTCTTTTGTTTCGTTAACTAAAGTTACGGAAAATTCTTAAATAATATAAAAACAACTCTCTACGTGAAGTTTGAAGATAAATCTACCAAAGTGAAAGTTCTATATACTCTTCTGACGGAGATGGAAAAGCTAGGATGCTTCGAAATCAAAACAAAACCTAAATACAGACGCAAGATAGCTGAACTCATAGCCAACACGTCTAAAAATTATTTGGAAGACGAATTGCTGAATAAGACACTAGATGTTGATATGGGTGAAGACTTTTATGATGCTGCGTGCGAGAGACTTGCAGCCCTAAAATCTTATAAGCTCATCTACAAAAGAAATAAATCTTTCAGACTTACAAGGAGAGGAGTCGAATTCCTAAAACACGAAGATAAAGAGTTTTACCTCGGAAAAATAATACTCAGCGATAAATACAAAAGAACGAAACACCCCGACGTCTTTTTGGAATGCCTAAAAGTTTACGTGTCTCTTTCAAAGAAGGATAGAAATTCTATTAGAAAAATTATTTGGAGAGGAATCAGATACCACTATTGGAGCGACTTGAGAGATAAAGACTGGGAAAGATAGTTCAAATTTGTTGAGAGAGTTCACAAGAGAGTTCCTGGCAAATCTGAGGATACAATACTTAGAGTGTGTGATTCTTCTTTGAGGAGTTTGACGTATGGGGTAAAATCTCCAGTAGATTTGTCGGTAAAAACTTTAAAGAAAATCATAAAGGAACTTGAAGGAATAAAGAAGGATTTAGAAGGTATAAAGGATGGAGAAAAAGAGATTAAAGAGACTAAAGTTCAAAATGCAGTCGTCGAAAATTTGCTGGAAATTCACCTCGAAGATTTGATTAGACGAAATATTTCGAAAATCTTTCCAGATTTTGAAATTATTGATGGGGGACAGCATTACTATACCAAAGACGGAAATTATATTGATATTTTATGCAAAGATAGAAAAGACGGAAGTTTGGTAGTAATTGAGCTTAAAAGAGACCGTTCACCGTCGAAAGCTTTAGTCCAGCTTCTTGACTATGTAAACCAAGTCATGGACGAATTTGAAACCAAAAATGTGAGGGGGATTTTAATATGCCAAAAAACAGACAGAAGAACAAAGTCAGCTTTAAACGCATTAAGAAAGAAAATGAGAAACCCTGACGACATCTCAGTGATAGAGTTCGACTTAAAATTTGAAGCACAGTTATGGTAATTAGTAAACATAAACAAAAACTCCTCTTACATCATGGTTTTGGTTAAAAATATTATATTATATGGAAATAACTCGGTAGGTTGGCCGGTAAACTTAAAATAACATAAAACCAACAAAACTTATGAACGTTCTTCTCAGCAGAAAGGACACCATCAGGTTCCTTATTCTGGCCGAACTCATGATCAATCCCGAGTGCAATCAGAGAGACATTGCGAAAAAGCTCGGTTTAACCCCTCAGGCAATTTCAGAGCATTTCAAGGAGATGGTTTCTGAGGGTTTCATAAATGTAGTTCACAAGGGATACTATGAGGTAACAAGAAAAGGGGAGGAGTGGATGTCCAGAAATCTCATCGACCTCCACCTTTTCAGTGAGGAGCTTCTAAAGAAGATTTACTCAAAGACCGTTGTTGCCATAGCAAAAGGAAAGATAGCCGAAGGCGATTCGGTGAGGTACTGGTTTGGAGATGGCTATATTTTTGCAGAAAAAAGTGCAAAGGGGAATGGTGTGGCTTTAACATCAGCCGAAGATGGTGAGGACGTTCTGATTAAGCCTACAGGGAGCTTTGAGCCTCCAGAGAAGGGAGAGATAATCATAGTTAAAGTTCCGGGAGTTGCGGAGGGGGGAAGCAGGAAAGTTGACCTCGACTCGTTTAGAGAACTCGTAAAGTCAAGGCCAACGAGCATTGTCGTGGCCATCGGAATAGAGGCGCTTGTTACCTGCAGAAAGATAAGAGTCGAGCCAATTTTCTTCGGGGCAAAGGATGTATGTATTGAGGCTGCCCACCACGGTAGTGGTGTAATTGTTGCATGTACTGAAAGCATGCTGAACGATTTGCTGAGAAGTCTTATAGATGAGGGGCTCGAATTCGAGATTAAGGAGTTCGTAAAAGCTTAAGGTTTCTCCTTGAGGAATATTATATTCCCTCTCCCTTTCTTCACCTTTTCCACAATACCCCTCCGTTCAAGGTCAGCAATGATCAGGCTCATCTTGGCCTCACTGCATCCCAGCCTCTTTCGCAGCTCCTTCTGTGTTATCCTTCCCCCCTCTTTTGCTATTATTTCCACAACCTCTGCAAGGTCTTCGGGAAGGTTATGTTCGACTGGTTCAGCTTCCCGTTCAACCGCTGTTGGCTGTTTACCAGAACGAATTTTGATTATAAACAGAACAGCCAAAACGAAACCAGAAGCGAAAATTGCAAAGACGTAGTAGGGAAATTCCTCCTCTTGCTCCTCAACAACCGGAAAGTCAGGGATATCCTCCACATCCTCAAGCTTTGGGAACAGGATGAGGTCAAACCTCATGCTGCTCTCAACGGTGACGTTCTCAACGGCATAGTACTCTCCAGCTTGAGCTATGATCGTGTAATTTCCGGGAGTGACGTTAAAGCTATATTCTCCGTTTTCGGAAACCATTCTCTGGACAGCGTCATCCCTTATTTCAACAACCACATTATCCACTACATCCAGAGTGTCCCATCTGTAAACCTTCCCGTAAATCTCCACGGCAGAGGCGTTTGTAATGGACATCAAGATCAAGATCAGAAGCAAGATTTTCCTCATAGTAAATCTCTCACCCTGGCTATTGGAGGCATCTGCCTTTTGTGCTTCGACCTCTCAACCATCTGCAGAACTTTCCTGAATTTCTCATCGTCCCTCTTCTCCCCCTTCTCAATCAGCTTTAAAATCTCATCAAGCTCGGCGTAACTTATGCCCATCTCCTCCTCATCAGTCTGGCCTGGCCAGAGGGCTGCTGAGGGCTTCTTTTCGATAATTTCTTTGGGAACCCCAAGATAGGAGGCGAGCTGAAAAACTTCGGTCTTATATAAATCACCGATTGGCATGAAGTCAACACCACCATCTCCGTATTTTGTGAAGTATCCGACCATAAGCTCACTTTTGTTTGAGGTTCCCGCAACAAGCCTGTTCATGCTGTTTGCATGGTAGTAGTTGAGTATCATTCTTATCCTTGGCTTAAGATTAGCTTCAGCCATCTTACTGCCCTCTCCAGCCTTCTCCTTAAAAACTTTAATTATGTCGTTGATTTCAATCAGCTTATAGTCAATCCCTAGAATTTCCGCGACTTTGATGGCATCCTCCACATCCTTTTCAGGAGTTACCCCTGTTTCTGGCATTATGAGTCCAAAAACTCTTTCTTTTCCAAGAGCTTTAGTGCAGAGGTAAGCGACAGTGGAGCTATCTACACCACCGCTCAAACCAAGAACCACACCTGTGGAGCTTGATGATTTGACAATTTCATCTATGAATTCGCAGATTCTCTGAACGACTCTCTCAAAGTCCATGTTTTTCCCCATTCCCCTATGTTTAAAATTTTTCTGAAAAAAGGAGGATTGCTAAATCAGACCAGAATTTCAGGCCTAACAGCCCACAACAGCCTCCACTTCCTCTCCTCTCTTTCAAGGCATACAACCCCACCGAAGATGAACGCTACAGCATCAAGGTCTGGATTTCCTGTGAGGAGGTAGTTAGTAAGCTTGGAGAGGTGCGGGAGGTGTCCGACGAGCATTATGTCTTCATCGAGCTTTTCTAGCTTCTCTGCCCACACACCGATGTCGGCAAGGGGTTCGAGTCCATCTGCCTTCTCCACCTTTACTTTCAGATGCTTTCCAACGATTTCAGCGGTCTGCTCAGCCCTCTTTTTGCCGCTATGGTATATTCTTTCAACCTTGACTCCAGCCATTTCAAGGAATTCTGCAACCTTCTCAACCTCCTTAGCACCCTCCTCAGTGAGGCTCCTTTCGGGATCAACTTCCTTTGGCTTTGCCTTTCCGTGCTGCATCAGATAAAGCCTCATGTTAAATACTCACCTTTTTACCTAATAACCCTTCCCCATAAAGCAAATAAGAAGGGTGGCTAATTACAACTTATGGATCTGCTAAGAACCGAGTACGACATACAGCACCACTTAGTGTTGTCCAAGAAGAATACTCTGCATCATGCTCTGATAAGGATGATAGTCTCGACCCTCTCCACACCGGAAGAGCTCTTAAATTTGAGAAAAAGAGACTTTAGGTTCAATAAGGGGAAAAATCTGGACTACTACACGGTAAGGCTCAGCAAAAGGGGAAAGAGCAGGGTATCTCCTGTTGATAGAAAAACGTTTGAGATAATCCAGACAATGCCTTCTCAACCCTTCACAATGAGTGAAGATGAGATGAATGAAATTGTGGGCTTATACAGTCCACCCGGTAAGAGATACAACTGCAAAAGGCTTAGAGAAGCGGTTGAGTCTATTCTGTCAGACTCTGACTTGTTCGGAATGAATCTGAGGGACAATGAAGAGAAGTACGCATTCATGCTCGACTTTAACCCGCTTTACAGCGGTTTCTGGGATCTTGAGGATGAGGATGGTGTTGAGGACTTCATACTTAGCTACTCTGAAGTAACCGGAACGAAAGACTGGAGAAGAATCTCAAATGAGACCGGAATTGAGGTTGAAGTTGTAAGAAGAGTGATTGAGAGCGGAAAGAAGAGCATTTTGAAGTTTCTGAGATAAAGTATTATTCACTTTTCCGAACTAAAGATAACTCAAGCCGAAGACTTTTTAACTTTCCAGCCCCAGTCATTTGAGTGGCTCGCTGTGATGTGTGTGGTAAGGAGGTTGCTCTTCCCTTCAAATGCAAATACTGCGGTGGAACTTTCTGTGCAGAACACAGACTGCCTGAAAACCACGATTGCGATGGACTGGATGAGTACTGGAATGTTCCAGTTAACGTGAAGAGGAGAATGCCCCAACAGCCCGTAAAAAGGAGAGGTGGCATTGGGCTGATGAAATATGGGGCAAATAACCTCGTGCTGATAACATGCACGATTCTCTTCTTCATATCTCTCGTTGCTCCACGTGAGATGGTTTCCCTTTTCGCCCTCCACCCCCGAATTGAGGTCTTGCTGTCAATGCCGTGGCAGCTAATCACCAGCATCTTCCTTCATGTTGAATTCTGGCACTTCTTCGTCAACATGTTCGTGCTGCTCTTTTTCGGAACTGAACTCGAGAGGAGACTCGGAGACCGGAAATACATCGAGATATTCCTTGTTTCGGGCCTTGTAGGGAACATCGGCTACATTGCCTACTCCTATGCCGTGGGAAGCTTTGTCCCAGCACTTGGCGCATCTGCGGCTATTTTTGGAGTTATGGGCTGTTTGGCAATGATTGCTCCTGAAATCAGAATAATCATCTTCCCGATTCCTATCCCGATCAGCATTCGAACTGCTCTGTTCCTTTTCGCCGCCTACGACTTCTGGATGATGATCGCAAGCTACACAGGAATTTTTTACACGAACGTTGCAAACATCGCTCACCTTGCCGGACTCGCTGCTGGACTTTACTACGGAAAAAAGCTGGGGAGGAGAAGGGTGAGATATGACTTCTACTTCTAAACCCATAATCTGGAAGGAAAAGGAGAGGTTAGACGGAGAGATAGTGGGCTGCATGACAGTCATCCTTAGAACGAGGGGTTGCAGGTGGGATAAGTGCTACATGTGCGGTTACACCAGCGATGCATACCCTGCAAGCGAGGAAGAGTTGATTCAGCAGATCAACTACGCATTCGAGCAGCTTGAAAATGAACAGGTGCTCAAAATTTTCACATCAGGAAGCTTCTTCGACGATGCAGAAGTTCCACCAAAAATTAGAGCTTACATTCTGGAGAGGTTCAATCAGGCCGGGTTGAAAAAGCTAATCGTTGAGAGCAGACCGGAGTACATAACAGAGGATAGGCTCAAAGAGTTTGATGGTGCAAACTTGGAGGTTGGCGTCGGCCTTGAAACAGCCAATGACAGGATAAGGGAGTTATGCATAAACAAGGGCTTTAGCTTTGATGATTTCAAGAGGGCCGCAACAGTGCTGAGGAATTACGGATTTAGGGTTAAGTGCTACCTTTTGCTGAAGCCCCCTTTCCTGTCTGAGGGGGAAGCGATTGAAGATGCAATAAAATCAGTAATCGCATCCAAGCAATACGTTGATGTGTTCTCCCTGAACCTCACGAATGTCCAGAAAGGCACTCTTGTAGAGAGGCTGTGGAGAGCGAAGCTCTACCGCCCGCCATGGCTGTGGAGTGCGGTAGAGGTTCTCAGAGAGGCGAAGGAAGCTGGAATTGAGATATTGAGCGATCCTGTCGCTGCGGGAAAGCAGAGGGGGCCACATAACTGCGGAAAGTGCGATGGAAAAGTGGCGGGGGCGATCAGGGATTTTTCACTCACCCAGAATGTCTCCTTGCTCGAAGGGTTGAATTGCGATTGCATCGAAAAATGGAAAAAAGCTGTTGAGCTTGAAAAATATTCGAGAGCTCCTCTCTTTTAGAATCTTGGGTGGCCCATCTGCATTGGCGGGGGTGTGAAGAATAGCATCCAGACTCCGAAGATGAGCAGCAGAGCAACCGAAACCAGGAATATCACGACTCCCGCTATTATCGTTGCAGCAAAGGCTTCAATGAAGCTTATGTCGAGCAGCGTTTTGAGAACGTAGAGGTAAATCAGGAATCCCAGGAGAGGGAGAATAATCGCCAAGGGAGTGAAATGCAGAATGAATGCCACAAATGATGTAATGACGAAGGCAGCAAGGTTTGCCATTCCGCATCTCAGTATCCCCCTCTCTTTTCCTATAATCTTAAGTCCAATCCAGATAAAAACACCCGGAAGTACTATTGCTGACAGCAGAAAAACGAAGAATCCGATTCCGAGAGATAAAAAATCAAAGAAGGGCGGCACCGTCTTCAGCCCCCAACACAAGCTTCGCATATTTTGCCAAATACCCCTTCAACTCCCTCTCCTTGGGCTTCCATTTCGCCCTTCTCTCCGCAAGCTCGTCATCGCCGACCTTCAATTCAAGCTTTCTTGCGGGAATGTCTATTGAAATCGTGTCTCCCTCCTCGACGAGGGCAATGTTACCTCCAACCGCTGCTTCAGGAGAGACGTGGCCTATGCAAGGCCCCCTCGTTGCACCACTAAACCTTCCATCGGTGATTAGGGCAACCTTCTGCAGTCCAAGCCCTGAAATGGCTGCTGTTGGTAAAAGCATCTCTGGCATTCCCGGAGCACCCTTTGGCCCCATGTACCTTATCACGACAACGTCACCTTCCTCAACCTTACCGTCCAGTATTGCGTTCAGAGCCTCCTTCTCACTGTCGTAAACCTTTGCCGTCCCCTCGAACTTCATCATGTCCTCGCTAACTGCAGCGGCTTTAATTACAGCCCCATTCTCTGCCAGATTGCCTCTGAGAATTGCTATACCGCCTTCTTTGTGTAGTGGGTTGTCGGGAGAGGCTATTATATCTCTCCCTCTCAGCACCGCCATCTCTGCTATCTCGTAAAGCGTTTTTCCGCTCACTGTCATTTCATCGTGGAAGTACTTCTTCGCCTTCTTGATGAGCATCGGAACTCCTCCGCTCTCGTCCAAGTCAACAATCATCTCCTTGCTTGTGGGGTCAATTGAGACGATGTGCGGAGTTCTCCTGCTTATCTCGTCAAAGAGGTCGAGGCTCAGCTTTATACCTGCTTCCCTGGCAATTGCTGGCAAATGCAAGACGGTGTTGGTTGAACCTCCAACAAGCATGTCCATCGTGATTGCATTCTCGAAAGACTTCTCGTTGATGAAATCAAGCGGTTTGAAGTCCCGTTTTACTAGCTCAACCACCCTCTTCCCGCTCTGCTTGGCTATTCTGAGCTTTCTCGAAGAAGGACATGGAGAAGTTGAGCAGTACGGCAGGCTCAAACCAAGCGTCTCTGTGAGGAGCTGCATGCTGTTGGCCGTATATAACCCCTGGCAGCTTCCGCAGGATGGAGCGCAGAAGTCTTCGTAAAGCTTTAATCCTGCATCATCCAGTTTTCCCGACTTATACATCCCTGCAGCCTCGAACGCATCTTTGATCGACACCTTCTCTCCATCAACTCTCTCATACATCATCGGACCTCCTGTTACTGCTATAGCCGGGATATTCAGGCGGAGCATCGCCATCAGCATTCCGGGGATTATTTTGTCGCAGCTCGCAACCACCACAAGTCCATCAAACTTGTGGGCCTCGACCATCGCCTCTATGCTGTCAGCGACAATCTCTCTTGATGGCAGGGAGTAGCACATCCCCTCGTGTCCCATGGCTATGCCGTCGCAGATCCCTATTATGCCAAACTCGAAAGGCACACCTCCTGCAGCGTAAACTCCCTCTTTCACAGCCTGAGTAAGTTTGTCAAGGGTCATATGGCCGGGAACAATTGTGTTGTAGGCGTTGGCAACACCGATGAAGGGCTTGTCCATCTCATCATCAGTCACTCCAAGAGCCTTCAGAAGAGCTCTGTGGGCTACTCTGTCTATACCCCTCTTAACCTCATCACTTCTCATGCTTTTAAGAGTGTTTCACTCTTTTTTAAGTTTTGGATTGCTGGTAGTGAGAGCATACGAACTAATCTGAATAAAAGCAATTGGCCGACTTTTCAAACCTAGTCCCAGAACTTCCTCGTTCTCACGTAGTTTCTCTCGGCCTCGATTAAAGCCTTGAAGAAGTCATCTTCCGCTGGATAAAACCTCGACAGGATTCTTGCTGCTGTGTCTGCCCCGATACCGTATGTTGAAAGGGCGTAAACAGCTCTCTTTCCGTACCCCATAACAAGGTTTGCCAGTTTGAAAAGCTCATTTTTCCTGAAATCCTTAACGTCCCTCCTTGAGTTGAATACTGCAATCATTCTCGAACCGCATCTGATGCAGGTAAACCTTTCAAAGCTCCCCACCCTCTCAGTGTAGCTGGCCTTGCAGTTGAGACAGTATACCCTCACAACTTCCTTCTCAAGCCTCTCCCTGAAGGCCTTGAGGATTGCCTCACTTGACTTCACAGCAAGTACGTCCATGGCCCTCTGCCTTGAAGCGAGGCTGATTGGGCTCAGCTCATTGTACACAGAAAGCTCAATTTCTCCGCTTTGAATTTTGTCTATGATTTCCGCAGTTCTCTCAACATCCATCTTCTCAACAAAAATCTCTCTAAGAGCTTCTCTATAAATGGGCGTGTCTTTCAGCTTTACCACCAGGTTTCTCACGTTTATCCTGCTCATCTCATCGTCTTTCGACAGAAATCCAAACTTTCTGGCGGCGTTTACAACCTTCCACTGCATGAGCTTCGTGTCAAAAACCGCCCTCTCAGCCAGAGCCTCAATAGTCTCTGGATTAATGCTCCCAATTATGCTCTCAACCTCCTGGGGCTTTGCCGGATTTAGCTTGATTCTGTAGGGGTCGATTTCAACAGCAACACTGCTACCTCTTCTTGCAGTGAGGAGTAAGGCGAGGATTCTGCCGAAAGTCTCGTTCACCTTGTGTCCGAAGCATGCATTTACCACCACAACGTTTTCTGACCCCTCAATGGTCACGTGAGTGTCTGAAGGGATCGCAAATCCCTTCTCAATCTGCTCTTTCAGAGTTTTAACCACCACCCCTATGTCTCCATCCACACCCAGAGCGCTAACAGCAGCTCTCTCCCCTTTCGCCCTTATAATCCCGGTCAACCAGCTTCTCAGCATTCCTACCTCCTGCGCAACCTCAAACGGGACGGGGATTTCCTCTCCAGCCCAAGAGGGTATTTCACCTTCAGCAGAAACAGGCTCAACCTTCACCACATCATCAACACTCAGCACCCTCCACAGCTCCCCTTTCATCGCAAAAATCTCTCCACTGAAAGTTGAGAGGAAGCTCTCATCCAGAGAGCCAATCGTTCTTCCTGTAGAAACGTCAACAACCCTGTATCTTTTCTCATCAGGGATCATGGAAATGTTCTCATAGAAGTACCTTCTCGTGTTTCTTCTAGCACCAATCTCTCCATCATCGTAGAATATTTTTCCGATGTTGGCGAGGAAGCTGCAAACCTCCTCAAATTCTTCAAAACTCAAACTTCGATATGGAAAAGCCCTCCTGATTATTCTGTAAGCCCTCTCAGCATCAATCCTGCCGTATTCGAGGGCGAGAGCACATATCTGGTTTGCCAGAACATCCAAACTTTTAAAGTGAATCTCGGCATCCTCCAGCAAACCCTCTTTAGCCCTTCTTACAATGACTATGGATTCAAGAATGCCGTCAAAGCTTTCCGCAACCACATATCCTCTGGAAACTCTCCCCAACCCATGTCCGCTCCTTCCAACCCTCTGCACGAGCCTTACGGCCTGTCTGGGGCTGTTGTACTGAATAACGAGGTTGACGTGGCCGATGTCTATTCCAAGCTCCATTGAGGACGTGCAGATTAATGCCTCAAGCTCTCCTCTCGCAAACCTCTCCTCGGCCTCAACTCTCGCCTCCCTCGAAAGGCTTCCGTGATGAACTTCCACATCAATCAGCTTTTTGAGCTTCACACCAAGTGCTTCTGCCGTCTGGCGCGTGTTTACGAAAATCAATGCGGAGCCATGTTTTTTCACAGCTTCTGCAATGAACCTAAGCTCTCCTGCAATCTCCTCATCAACATTCAGCTCCACAGCAAGCTCACTGTCCGGTTCAGGCTTCACGACAGATATTTCGTACTCCTTCTCAGCCCTCCACTCCAGAATCTCTGCATTTATCCCAACAAACCTCGAAACAATCTCAGGCTTGCTTACGGTTGCAGAAAGACCAACAGTCTGAAATTTCGTAATCTCCCTCAGCCTTTCGAGAGCAACGCTGAGCTGCACACCTCTCTCGCTGTCGATAAGCTCGTGGATTTCGTCGATGACAACATACCTGACATTCTTCAAAGCCTTTCTGAGATTTTTACCCAAAAAGAGGATCTGGAAAGTTTCTGGAGTCGTTATTAAGAGATGTGGCGGCTTTCTTGACTGCCTCGCCCTCTGTGATTCGGGAGTGTCGCCATGTCTGACGTCGACCCTAATGCCCAGAAACTCCGCAATCCCCCTTATTCTTCTCAGCATGTCCCTGTTCAAAGCCCTGAGAGGAGTGATGTAGATGGCCACGATTCCGTTATCGCTGTTCATCTTGAGCATTTTCTCAAATATGGGGATTATCGCAGCCTCCGTCTTCCCGCTGCCGGTGGGAGCGATGATGAGAATATCTTTGCCATTCAGAATCTTTTTATAGGCTTCTAACTGCAATTCCGTCAGTTCCTCAATTCCTGCCGTTCTCAAAGCCTCTCTGAGTCGGTTGTCAAGCATCGTAAAGGCTATGTAGGTTGTGAGGGGAATTAAAGTTTTTCCCTTAAAATTTTACACTGTAGTATCCCGAAATAACTTTACACTCCAACAAGATTACCACGTGAGGAAACTAACAAACAAGGACATAGCAAGAATGGTAAAGCAGGCTTAAAGGAAAACCGATAACAAAGATAGCGGAATTCTTCCAGGTAACAAGGCAAAGAGTCCACCAGATAATCAAGAAGTTCAGGGAGACAGGAGAAATTCCCTTCCTTCGAAAACTAGGAAGGAAGCCCAAAGAGATAGACGAGGAAACAGAAAAAATCATCCTACAAGCCCACAAAGAGTTCAACCTCGGGCCAATTCACTTGGAAAAGAAGATAGAGGAAGTTTATGGGATCCATATCCCTCACAACACCA
>JAPDIW010000036.1 GCA_029259415.1 Archaeoglobi archaeon | reverse complement strand
CATCGGTCTGCTGAAAAGGGTTCCAACATGTTGTCAAAATTATTTCACAACCCTAAACCCAACTCTTGTGAGAAAGCTAACTAACAAGAAAATCAGATGGATAATCAGACAACTCAACAAGGGAACTTAGCAAGAAATAGCAGCAGTGGTGAGAGTAACTACAAGAAAAATCTACCAGTTGAAGAAGTAGTTACGAAGAAACTGGCAAAATAGAACTGAGACAGCCGGGAAGAAAGCCCAAACAAATAGATCCAGATACGGAAAGAATTGTCTTAGAAGCCTACCAGAGATACAGGCTGTCCAGTACCGCTTGAAAAGCTGATAGAAAGGGACTACAGCATCCATATTCCCCATAACACTATCTATAAAGTCCTGTTAAAACACAATCTGGTGGAGGACAAGAAGAAGAGAAGGAAGTGGATATGAGAGAACCATTACATGTCCCTTGTGGCAGAGAGACTGGAGAAGGCTCAACGACTAATGGATAATCGTCTTCATGGATGACACTTCCCGCTTCATAATGTTACGAAGTATTTGATTCAGCAACAACTGAGAACACGACCAAGGTGCTTAGAGAGGATTCGCTGAGTATGGAGTTCCAGATGAAATCTTACTTGATTTTGAACAGTTGTTGCTGCTAAATCAAGAGAGAAGGCTAAGCACAGATTCAAGGAGTTTTTAGCGAAGAATGGAGTAAAACATATTCTGGCGAGAATAAACCACCTCAAACAAACGGGAAGATTGACAGCTTTGGCCTGACGGAGCAGAAGCTCCATCTGTTTGATTCTTTAGAGGAGTTTGTTTTCACTGGTACAACTACGTAAAGCCACATATGAGCCTGAATTTTAATGAGCTGGAGACACCCTATCAGGCTTTTTTGAGGAAGTTGCCTACTGAAAGAGTTTTTTGAGTATAGCAGGGTGGTTGTTTGAGGAGTGAAATTATTTCGGGAGGTCACCTGGTCAAGCTAAAACTTAAAAAATAAGAGAACTCCAATCATTTATGGAACTAAAAAAAATCATAGAGGCAATCCTCTTTTCTTCATCCGAACCTGTCGATATTAAAGAGCTTAGAAAGGTTACGGGAAAGGGTAAGGTCGAAATTCTCAATGCAATTGGTGAGCTCATCAATGATTATGAGTCCCGCGATACCTCCATCGAGATAATTAAGGTTGGAGAAAAGTACCTCATGAGAGTTAAGCCACAGTATGCCGATTACGTGGAAAAATATACTGTAAGAGAGTTTGACAGGGGAACTCTCAGAACTCTTGCCGTCATAGCTTCAAAGCAGCCGATAACTCTCGCAAAGCTTGCCAAAATAAGGGGGAACAAATGCTACGACCACGTGAAGAAATTGCAGGAGAGAGGTTTAGTCAAAGCGGAGAAAAAAGGAAGGTCAACAATTCTGACAACAACCGAAGAGTTTGCTACGTATTTCGGCCTCCAATCCTCTGAGCCTGAAAAAATTAAGGAGGCTTTGAAGAGCTTCTTTGAGTGATTTTGTTTAAACGCTTTTGGTGGTAAATGCTGAATCTGAGTTCTTAACCTTTTTATACCGAAACCTGTGGCTCCATTCTGGTCACATCAAGCTTATTTCCTGGAATGCGGCATCCTCATCACACATCCTCATCACTTCTCAGCAGCTCACCGTCATAATTCAGTAATCTGTGACCAGAACCAGCCCAAAGTAAACATTTTAATAATGTAGGATTACACAAAGCCAATGACTCCTCAAAAGACCTTTATAGAATCGGGAAAGATGAAAATTACAGCTCTTCATTATGAAGGTAAAGACAAATGCGTTGTGATGGCTCACGGTTTCGGGGCTGTTAAAGAGTCTCTCATACCGTATGCGGAAAAATTCGCGCATGATTTTGGAGTTCTGCTTTTCGACTACCGCTTTTTTGGCGAAAGTGATGGTCGGCCAAGGCAGCTAATCGACATAAAATTGCAGCTTGAGGACTGGAGGAACGCAATCGAGTTTGCCAGAAGTTTGGGATACGAAAGAATTGCCCTCTGGGGGACCTCGTTCAGCGGTGGCCATGTCCTGATGTTGGCATCAGAAATGGATGTTAATGCTGTCGTTTCTCAGGTACCATTCGTCGATGGTTTAGCTGTTGCAAGAGCTGCCGGAATTAAGAACGTATTGCGGCTAACTCTCTCAGGTATTGCAGACAAAATCCTCTCTGTTGGTGGTAGAGTTAACTACGTCCCGATTTTTGGCCCTGAAGGGAGTTTTGCGTTCATGAGTTCTCGTGAGGCTGATAAGTACTCCTACCTCATACCGGAGGGAATGGAGTGGTTCAATGCAGTGCCAGCAAGAATTGCCCTGAGTATCGTTCGTTACAGGCCCATAACCAGAGTGAGATTAATCAAGTGCCCAGTTCTTTACGTCGTTGCGGAGAAAGACGGAATAACTCCTGCGAAAGCCACATTGAAGGCCGCAGAGATGACGGAGAATTCTGAGGTTGTCAAGGTGGAGGGAGACCACTTCGACGTTTACCTCGACCTCTTTGAGTTTTGCAATGAAAAGGAGAGGGAGTTTTTGGTTAGGGTGCTGTAGTTCAGTGTTCGTATTCTCTCCTACCATGGAGATTAAGCCGGATTCAGGGAAAAGAGGCTTATTGAGTTTCCCTTTTAAAAACTTTCTAGTCATTTAGATTCAGATCAAGAGAGGCAATAACCACTTCGGCCAAAAAAACATAGAAATCGCTGAGGGAAAAACTAAACGACATTAAAATCGAATTAGATAAGTTAAAATCGGAAGTTTATAACATGAAGGCTGAACAGAAGGGATTACTTGATGATTGTTGTCGTAACTGGTGGTGAAGTTCAGAGGGAGGAGAGGAAAAGGGGTAAACCAGAGCCGACATTCAAGTTTAGCCTACTGACTCCTCTTGGGTAATTCATCCTGATTTCTAGGGATTATGATCCTTTTCTCTTTGGGTCGGTCTTATCATCTCTTTGACTTTGGCTATCGCTCCGAGTTTGAAGTATATCAGAACGCTATAAAATGAAAAAATTTAAGTTAGTTCCTTCATATTCGCCGATATGAAAAGAGAGTTTCTGTCATTGCTTCTTGCAGCCACCATCGGATTTTGTTGCGTTCAAAAACAGGAGGAGGCTGTAACACCCGGGATTACGATTGTAGAGGAGAAAATCCCCACTGCGATAATCTATGGGAGGCCGATTTACGAAAATGTGAGAGAGGTAATTGTAAACACTTCCAAGGCGTATTTACCTCTAAGCAACACCACCATTGCTGAAATGTTATGGCCGAGTTTTGGGGTCATAGTTGAGTATGAGGAACAGCTTGAGAGGGGGCAAACATTTCGAACTTAAAAGAACTCTGGTGATTGACGCATGTAAGAAATCACACGTTTATCGATTGGTCCTGGCAAAATCTTAAGCGAGAACTTAGATGATCTGAATGTAAGCATTAGCTTAAGTGGGGAGAATACCAAGGAGCATGCGGAAATTGACAGCGAAAAAGGAGTGCCGATAGCGTTTCACTGGAAGGATAAGGAATTAGAGCTGGAGCCCGGAGTATACAGATTTGAATTTGTTGTAAGCGGGACTCCAGAGTCTTCGGGTCGATCAAGCGTTCGAATAGTGATGGATATTAGCTTCTCGGTTCCTTCAGCTTTCAATCAGAACGAATCTGTTACGGAGGAACTGAGTCTTAACGGATACAACATCTCCTACAGAACGATCGGTGGCATTGGCTGTGATGAAGCTTGGAGTATGAACGAAACCTTCGTCGGCGGTTTTATCACAACTTCTAAATTCAGAGACGCTATTGTGATAAAATTAAACGGAACTGACATCCTTTGGGCTAAAGTTTGGGATAGTGGTGAGGATGACTGGGTCTGGGATGTGAGCAGGTGTGAAGATACCTACGTTGCTGTTGCAACTTCCAAGAATGGTGTTCTACTCAAAATAAGCGACGAAGGTAAGCTTGTATGGGGCTAAGGAACTGAAATTTGAAAGTGAAGACTGGTCTACGAGTTTAGCTGCTGTTACTTGCGGTGGAGGATACGTGTTTGCTGGAGGAGATTTTCTAGCGAAAATCGATTCGGATAAGGTTCTTTGGTGTAAATATCCGTTTGGGCTTATCACGAAAATTCAGACTTTCGGGGATTATGTTTACGTCCTCGACGATGTCAGAATTTACAAGTTCGACTCAAGTGGCAATCTTTGTGGGTCAAAGGAATCAAAAGTGATTACAGCTACGTCTATCTGGAGTCCATGCACGTCAATTCAGATGGTGTCTACGTTTTAGGCTGGAGTGAAGACTTTGTCACTGTATTCCTGCTGGATCACAACGGCAATCTACGCTGGGCGAAGCGCATAAACCAGATAGGTTTGGCTGAGGATATTTACGTGGACGGAAGTATATACGTAGTTGGAAGCTCTGAGGGCAAAAGCCTTCTTGTGAGCTTCGATCCTGCGAATGGTAAAGCCCAAGGAATACTGTTGAGCGGATGTTGGCTGAAAGCTGTTACGGTACTGGATGACTCTATCTATTGCGCGGGGTCTACTAGAGGTCAAAATATAACAGCCCATCTTGTAAACCTCACAACGTCGGACATAGATGCTGAAGTGGCGAGTTTCAATTGGTCTTTAAACTCCTGCAATCTAACTTTAAGCGATGCGAAAGGATCGTTTACAGATTTTACATCCGGTAGCAGTGAGAACTCGGATATCTGATTGTTAGAGCTGACAAGCTTAGTCGTTCTGGATAAATGTGTTGCATAAATCAGCTCAAGCTGTGAGTTCTGAGACTTAACTTTGACAATCAGCAGGCTTGGTTAGCGAAGTCTGTCCTTTCTTGACTAAACTTACTTCCAGTGGCGAGTTGGTGTGGGCCAAAATGGTGAACGTTACCTACCCAAACCCTGAATTTTACGTGCTGGAAGGAAAGATCATAAAGGATAAGGCGATTTCATAGCCTGGTTCAGCAATTACGTCCTGTTCATGTTTAATGAAAACGGCGAAATTATGAGCTTTTACATTTTAAACGGAGAAATTGAAGACATAGCGTTAATGAATGACACAATCTACATAGCTGCACTACCAATTCAAGCAGAATACATCGAAGATTAAAAACCCCGTAGGAGTGGAGAAGAGGAAAGTGGAAATTGAGATGATTCCTACTGTTTCAATTCCATTAAGTATCAAGGCTGTGAAAAAAGAGTTAGAGGTTGAAAGAATCGAATGCTATTCGAGGGACTGGGAAGAGAGAATGCTGATTCCGCACTTAAATTGACTTTTCGGACACTATGTGGAAGATATCACGATGCTCACGTTGTCAACGTTTGTAATCCAACCCCCTTCAACCGGTGAAAGCAGAACCTTGAACTTTATCGGCTCTTTTGCCGTTAGACAACCTTCAAGGCTGATATACTCCCGTGTTTCGGTGTTCGGTTCGAGCAGGATTTTGCCAGAATAAACGTGAACTTCGTGAGTAACGCTGTGAACGCCTGACGAGGAGTAAATGCGTTCTATCTTTACGATAGAGGGATCAAAATCCACCAGAGGGGGAGATTTTGCGACAAGTTCAACGCTGTGATACCCAGAAGCTCTCGCAGACTTTGGTAAATCTCCACACCCTTTAAAACGTACCCTTCTTTTGTTTTTTCGTAGTAAATTACTGCTCTGTAGTTTCCACCTGTATTGCACAGGTTCAGCAAGGCGAGGACAGCTATTGCAGTAAGAAAAACTACTGCATATATTTTTACGAATCTTTTTCTCATCAATAGATATAATTTCGGTTAGAAATAAAATTCTTGCGTTAGATATCTTTTGTAACATTACTACTTTGAGTTAAAGAAGTTCACATAAGTTCAAGGCTCTCACAAACAGGCACCGGTAAAGTTCCAATAATCGTTTCTGGATAGTAGCAAAACTTTAAGATGGCTTTATGGACATTCCAAGCGTAAAATGTTGCGTGATACACTCCCTTGCCGTCGAAACTAACTTCCTCGGAATTGTCTATTAAAGTTTAGGAGCTACTATGTAAGTCTGAGTAACCAGCACACCACTGGATTCCACGGAAAAACAGTTACGTGAAAGTACGTTGCGTTTCCGGGAAGTGTAGCAGAATTCACAGATATACAATACACAGTTCTGGAGTCCAAGAAATTGACGGTGAATTCATTACATCCAGAACCGCTGTAGGGATTCTCGAAGACAGGTGTCATAGAGTGGAGAACTGAGATTAAAATCAACGTAAAAAAGAGGACTCTCCACGCCCGGTCATATTTTGCAAAAAAGATGCTGGAAACGAGCACAACCGTAAATAGAACAACCGCAGGAATTGTGAAGTGGATGGTTGGATATAAAGTAACCGGACCGTAACTGATTTTGCTGGAAATGAAAGTTACGACAATAACAATCGGCAGAAACACGTAAAGAAGGTAGTCCCTTCTTGCGAACCCAACGAGCACAACCGGAATTGGAATGTAAAAGTGGGTGATAAGGGGTGATAGTAGTGTTAGAATGGTTCTTTTTGTGTGACCCGAACATGCCATGTTTTACCACCCGTGTTCATTCACGCGTTGTGGAGATTCCGAACCCTTCCCTGAGTATTCGGATATACGCTAAAGTCCAAGGCATCGACAAAACGACCATCTTCTTCCAACATTTGCCTTGTCATCACGTAATTTAAGAGTTTTGTTATCCTGTAGCTTCTTAGCCTCTTCAAACGTTTTTCCATTTGGACTCAGATCCGGAGAAGACTAAACAAATCAAAAAGTGTTTGACTTAGCCCCCTTCTCGATTGCATCCTGAATTGCCTGTGGATTACAATCCTTTTTCTTGGGATTTGCTCCAACTTTATTTTTCTCAGAAATTCAATTAGTTCTTATAAATAAACCTACTATTTCCGATTGAAATATCAATTCTGTCCGAGTGCGTAGAGCAGTGCGCTGTTCACCGGTGTGCTTTTCTTTTTGAATCTTCTGGTTCCTGTAATCGTTCTGGTAGAGTCTAGTGAAGTCCAGACTCTACTTTTTCTTTAGTATTTCTCTCGCTTTTCTTCCCACTATTCCCTTAGGCATGATGGCTGTTATAATCTGTTGAGGTTAGAAAATACTGCTAATTGCTCTAGCAGGTGCTGTGATAAATTCCTAACTAAGTTTTGTGTTCATAAGCGAGCTTCTGCATTCATGGAGACTGCAACAATTCTGGATCATCTGATTACTAAAACTGGCATCTTTGCACGCTCCAAAACATTATTGGAAACGCTTCCCAATAACTTCTTTTTCCAGGAACTGCCTCCTCTAACTCCCAAGACAATTAGATCACATTTAGACTTCTCCGCAACCTCTAGTATCTTTTCGGACGGTTCACCAAACTCAACTACTGGTATGATTTTAATTCCAGATGGGATGCTCCCAATCCTGACTTCAAGCTCCTTAATTTCATCTTCCAGTAATTTTTCCGCTTCCTCACGTAGTTTCTTTAGATATTTTTTATCCAATACTTCAGCTTGAGGTGTTTTCCAGAAGGAGGTCGTTGGGTCGAACTCGTACGGAACAACATGAAGCAGCAGTATTTCTCCCCCATCCCCAACTAAACTAACCGCATACTCCAGTCCCTTCTTAGCATACTCAGATCCGTCTGTTGCGACGAGTATTCTCCTGCGTTCTGTCATAGGAATCCCCTTGTGTTGCCTACTCAAAAACCATTCCACCTTTATCCGGGACCCACCTGGCCTCCTCCAGCTCCTTCACGATAGCTTCTTTCAGTCTTTTAAGAGCGCTTGTTTTCACATATCTGATGTTTATAACTCCTACAAGCTCCCCTTTTTCAACTCTTCCGCTTATAACCGGCAGAAATACTACATGAGTTATAATCTTCTCGTCTTCAACTTTTTTGGGTTCACCGGGTTGGAAAACATCAATAACAGTTCCTAAGGCGTGCCTCATAATGCTTAGAGGCGATACTATCGTGTTCTTCGGAACAACAACTTTTTCAATTTCGATGACTGCAGGTTCGAATGCTTTAACCTCAGTATTCTCTGCAGCCACTAACATTCTCCATTCAGCAATGTTGGTTAGACGGTAACCATAAGGCTCAACTTTCACAGATTTCTTGACTGCTTCTCCCCCAATTTTGTCCTTCCAGTAAGTTACATCTACTTGCATACGATGTTGCAATAACGCCCACCTCCTGACGGCATGATTTCCACGTTTTTTGCCGCATTCTTTATCAAAGCAAGGCCTAAATTTCCCACGCCAATGGCAGCTACCCTCATTTTAATACTTACTCTTTTGAGATATTTCTATTTTTGGGAATTTCAACCACAAATCTTATGAAGTTTACGGCTCAATCAAGATATTTTTTTACGATTTCAGATTTTTGATCCAACATTTTTTCGATGACTATTATTTTTCTAACACCTTCAATTATCTCAACAGGAGTTTCCAAGGCGCTGAAAAGATTCTGCAAAAATATAGACAGGAGTTTTACTTCTGCTTTAACCGTCAGAATCAAGACGTAGGTATTCGGAGAGGACACTTTCACATTATACCAGTTGAAACTTTCCATGTATTTCAAGACATCATAAACATCGCTGAGTCCTTTAACTTTAAGCTGGAAACCGTACTCCCTTCCTATTTTTCCTACAAATCTCCAGAACTCGTCTTTAGCATTTTTGTTTAATCCCTCAAGCATCGTAGCCCAGAGACTGACATCCACCACGATGTGCTCCCCTTCTGACAACAGATCTATTATTGTGCTCACAAAATCTGGATCCACATGCCTCTGAACACCTCTCAGTTTGTAGTATTCGGATACGGCAAATCTAACGATCTCCGATGCGGAACGTTTGTCAGAATTCGCCAACTCTTCGAGCATCTTCGCCGTCTCATCGTCGAGGGATACTGTGATCCTTTTCACTTCCTCTCTTGTGAGGTCTTTCTCAGCCATTGCGAGATATATTACCTCATGTTTTAAAAACTTAACTCATATGATTTCCGATTAATCTATAATATTCAGAAAAGTATAAATAAAGTTAATTCATACTACACCTTGTTCAGTAAGATAATTTAAGTGGAGGTGTGAGATATGAGTAAAGTAAAAGAGATATACAAATTGCTGATCGCAGAGAGTCAAGCGCAGGCGAAATGGGAAATCGAAGTGTCACAAGCAGTCTTAAAAGATAGAAAAAGACTCGCAGCAGTGATACTAATGTTCTTACCAGCACTTCTGCTTCCCTCGGCGAGTGCCGCTCTGCCAACGATTCTCGGCGGAAAACATGCTTATGCTCCCGCATTCTCAACCCTTGAGATTCTTGAAATCTCTGTATTCGTAGGATTGTGTGCAGGTCTCATCACCGGTTGTATCGGAGCGGGCGGCGGTTTCGTCATTACACCCGCACTTATGAGTGCAGGAATCCAAGGAATTCTTGCCGTGGGAACGGATATGTTCCACATATTCTCGAAGGCGATAATGGGGACGGTTGTTCACAAAAAACTCGGAAACGTCAGCGTTGGTCTGACAATTGCTTTTGTTATTGGATCAATCCTCGGTGCAACATGCGGAGGCTACATAAACAGGGCAATATACTACGCAAATCCCGTAATGAGTGATGCCTTCATAAGCCTCGTTTACGTTTTCCTCTTAGGTTTCCTAGGTTTCTACGCCCTTAAAGATTATCTAAATTTGAGAGAGGTTGCTACTACTGAGAAAACCCATCTATTCGACGGAAATGGTGCTGAAACCACGACGAAGCTCGCCCTAAAGGTTCAGTCGATTAAACTCCCCCCAATGATTCATTTTGATGAAAATATAGTTCCTGGGGGCAGATGTGTTTCCGCATGGCCTGTGTGCGGCGTTGGATTCATTGTAGGACTTGTATGTGCGATAATGGGTGTCGGCGGTGGATTCTTAGCTTTCCCGCTGCATGTCTACGTTTTGGGCGTGTCATCATTCACAACTGTGGGGACTAACATCTTTCAGATAATCTTCACAGCGGGTTACGCATCGATTACCCAGTATGCAGTATACGGTTTTGTATTTTATACGCTCGCTATGGGTCTTTTGGTCGGCTCGCTTGCGGGGATACAGATCGGTGCTCTCGTCACAAAAGTCGTCAGAGGATACACAATCAGAGGGTTGTACGCTACAGCCATCCTTGCGGGATTTGTTAACAGACTTTTCGCATTGCCTGAGAAGCTGTCGGATGCCGGAGTGATTTCCGTAGACAAGATGGTTGCCTCAGCGCTAAATCTTATAGGTATCGTAATCTTCTTCATCATAATCGGCAGCTTCGCCGGTTGGGTTCTTCTGACCTTTGCCAGAAACTTTAGACTGTTAAAGGAGGTATGACTATGAGAAAAAGTCTGATAGTTGGGATTGTGTTGGCTGTTTCTTTCTTCGGAGTACTTGCGGCAATGCTCATGCCCATTTGGGATGGAGAGACATTCTTCAAATACGCAGACGACACGTTCAATTCACTCTCAAAGGGTTCCGTCTACTTCATACCTGAGATAGTTAAGGAAGCCGAAAAGTTCAACGGCGAGCTGATGAGCGTTGAGATCAAAGCGGAGAGTGAAGAGACCGCAAATAAAATCGTCACCCTTTATTCGGAAGCGGGTGCCGACGTGAAGTACTCCGACGGAATTATCGCGATAAACGGTGATCTCGGTGCGATTCTGGCGAAAGCTTTGGAGGATGCGGATTTAGGCTACAAAAACAAGCTTGAAAGCAAAGAAATCCTATACTATTGGTGGGTTTCCCTTAAGGATATCGCAAAACACTACAAGAAAACCGGAGAGTTTGATAAAGCTCTGTTCATCGAGGAGGAAGTCATAACAAAGGCGATCGAACCTGCATACAATTACTACGGAATAGAGGCAAAATCCGTGAGTGAAGAGCCTCTCTTCGTAACGGCATTGTTGGTATTTTACATTGTATACACGATATGGTGGGGATTTGCAATATTCTTCCTGTTTGATGGTTTGGGATTGAGAATGGAGGGGGCTAAGGAAAAGAAGGAGGTGTAAAAATGAGTTTGAAAAAAGCAATTACGGCTTGGTTAAACGAACTCGCAGAGTTTATGGATCCTGACACGTATAATCTTTTTGAACCCATCCGTGATGAGGAGATAATCTCGGAGGGGGTAGTTCTCAAAAAGAGTGTAAAGGCAGGGGCAACACCATCAAAGTAACAGTTATTTTTTATTATGACCGAAAAGAAATCATACAAGAGGATATCGATTATATATGGACATGTCCACATTACCAAAACTTATAAATCTGAAACATAACACCAAATTATGCAATCAGTAAAGGAAATTGTTAAGGAGCTTAAAGTATTCGAAAGGAACAAAGTACCCTTCGAAATTAAAGTTCTTGGTATAGCAACATACATCCAGACATCCTCGGTGAGAAGAACTGCAAAAATTCTTTCCGAGATACATCCTGTCTCAAAAACCTCTGTCTGGAGCTGGGTAAAGATTACCGATTACAACTGAGAAAAAGTAAGAAATCTATGTAGTGATAGACGAAACGGTTGGTTAAAGCCAACAAGAAACGTTACTACATCTACGCAGCAATAGATGTTGAGAGAAACGAGTTCATCCTGATGGGGGTTTACACAACCAAGAATTTTCTGACTACAAGGTCATTTATTAAGGAAGTGCTTGAATACTGCGAGAACAAGCCGAGATTTGCTGTTGATAAAGCTCCCTAGCTGATTGATGCTCTGGAGAATTTTGGTTTGGAAATATGAGCACCAGACCTTTCGGTGAGCGTAGTTTGGTTGAGTCTGTGTTTAGCTGCTGAAACAGAGAATAAAGATATTCTTTTGCTCAATTAGTTGCTTTAATCCTGTTAGAAACTGGAATCTTTTCTGCAAGCTGTTTATGCTGTACTACAATCGGTTGAGGTGGTGTTTGTATTAAGTGGACAGGTCCAAATATATTACCATAACATTTAAATAAGAAAAGAAAACGTAGTACAAATATTAAAGGATATGAAAGATGTGATAATATGAGCCGAGTTAAGAAAATATTGGAAAGTTTGAGAATTAATTTTGAAGAGCTGGCCAGATTCATCGATCCCGACGAAACGGTGTGCATATTCGAACCTGAAAGAGGGACTGATGCAAAACTAATAGAAAAAAGATTCGAGGAGGAATTAAAAAATAGAGTTGCCCTCTGATTTATCTTGTACTTACACTTCTTGCAGACACTCTTCCCAACTTTTGCAGTCCCTCATACCCTTCTGTCTTGAGCAACTCATAAACCTCAGACTTGAGAGCGGTGATTTTAATGAAGTCCAAGAAGGCGTGTGCAAAGCTGCCATGGACGATTGACCAGTATATTGCCAAGAATATCACGCCAAGAGTAAGAAGAACTGCTGTTAACGGGTCTGAATGCGGGATGGAGGTTACAAACTTTGGCCATGCTGCTGGGTCTCTGAACAGCAAGTAGTAGTTAATTCCCGTCAATGTCCCAAAGAAGACCATCCTTTTTACGAGACCGCTCTGCTTGTGTTCAGCCGCCTCTGTAGCTTGCTCAAGCACTCCCATCTTCCTGAGAGTTCTTCTAACCTTGAACATTGGATACATGACTATTGGAGCAACGGACAGCAGCGCAATGACCATTATCGGGAAGACCATTGAATCAAGCACAGCCCTCAAACCGGGATCGAGCGAGATCCATCCAAGGTCTGCCAAGTATCCCGGAACTGCGCAAGCTCTGCTCAGAGTGACAAGAATCATTACAACAGCCATTGCGAGCTTGATGACATATGGCCTTGTGTATGTTGTACCTACAGCCCCTATCTGAACGCCGATGAGAGATGTAGCAAGAATCAAAGTGGTCAGTCTGAAATCAACAGCTCCAAGCAGGTAGATCCAAGAAAACGTTCCAGTTGAGCCCATGATAAATGCAATCCCAAGTTCTGTTGCACTTGCCACAGTGCTTGGAGCCCCAATAACATAGATCATCGCGGGAACTCCAATGAACCCTCCAACAGCTATTGTTGCAGCCAGGAATCCGGTGCCGAAACCGAGAGGTATCGTAAGCCAGGCTGACTGCTTTCTTCCCGCAATCTTGAACTCAATCATCGGGGGAAGTCTGAATTTCTCCTCAAGCTTCTTGGCAAACTGCGGTTCAGTGTCCTCAATCCCAAGCTTTTTTGCCTTAAAGACATCCCTAAGACACATCGCTGCAACTATTGGCAAAACTACGAGGAATGCAAAACTCACATAAAGATTGGTCCCAGTTGGCCCCAGCAATTCGAGAATGTATTTCTGAACCTGAATGCCAACCTGAACACCTACAATCGCAGAGACCGCCATCAACAACGCCAGTTTGGGGTCTAACTGTTTGAGCTTCCATCTCCTCCAAGCCCCAATCATTGCTTTGGGGAACTTGTGACACATATTCGATGCAACAGCTACCGGCCCTGGAGTTCCAATTGACATCATACCCGGTGTGAGTACAAATGCACCACCGCTACCGATAAAACCGCTCAAAGTCCCTCCAAAGAACCCCAAGGCAAGCAGGAATGCAGCTTCGTAGAAACCAATGTTTATGAACATATCTGGTGTCATCGCCGCCCCGCCCTGTGCGAATGAAGCCATCTTAACACACCTCCCCTTTAAAAAATTATTTTACGAGTAGAACAGGCGTTCTGGCATTCTTCGTAACCTCTTCTGAAATGCTCCCCAGGAACATCTTCTTGAACGTCGACAGCCCTCTTACGCCCATAACTATTATGTCAGGTGCAAGCTCCTTCTCGACTTTCAGTATTTTCTCGGCAGCTATGCCAATATGCATATCGTAGAATTCAGCGTCAATTCCGGCACTTCTGAGTCTGTTAATCGCGTCCTCCACTATTTCCTTCCCCTCCCTTCTGAGCTTTCCGTAGAACTCCCTCTCCACCTTGTCATCCATTGGAATTGGCTCAACATCTACAACGTAAAGAACGTACACCTTGGAGTCTGCCCTTGCAAGATTGGCAACATAGTCAACAGCTTTAAGATTGTCGACGTCGTTTCTCAGAACAAGCAGTATTCTTGATATCCCGGGAAGTCTTGTGTTCCCACTTTTTACGCTCTTTTCAACATCAATCATACACACCACCACCGTTGCAACACATGTAATCTTCTGTCCCTTCTCATATATATATTTTTTCATCATAATTAAATTAATTTAATATATTGTAATATTCCTATTACATTGTAGCAGTTTTGTTCTTCCACTTGCATATTTCATCCAAGATATGGTGACTTGGACATTTTGACAAAGGTTGGAGAAAAATGATACGAAATCATATTTCTTCATATCATTATGATTTATTCTTTAATAAAATTTCGGAAATTTTAAGTATATGGGAAAGAATGGTACAATGTAAGAACATGTATGGGGTGGAATGAACGATGACGGATTCTTATGAAACAACCTCAGATGGAAGGATGTTCAGAAGAGTATCAGTCCTGCTTGACGGAAAGACGTTTGAAGCTTTGAACACGCTCATGCAGAAAAAACATCTGAGAATATCCGATATTATAAGGCTGTCTATAATGCATTACTTCCAGCATGAAATGGGTGAGAAGTCAGATTTGTCTGATCTAGAAAAAATTGTCCAAGAACTGATGGATGGTTCCCATCTAATCGTAGACTTAGAAACGGTGGTCTTGCTATTGAAGAATCTTGACGGGAATTCGGAAAAGTTTTGCAAGATTGCAGAAAAGGACGGCTATAAACATGGATCCTATTACAAAAGCGTTGGGATAGACAATTTTGAGGAGATATTGAAGCGTTTTGAACTTAAAAACTGGTTTAAACTAAGGTCAGAATCGGAAAACTGCTATTTCCTAACCCTGCCAGACCCCGAGCTTCAAAAGTATATTGTAAGTTTTCTGAGGGGGCTATCTGAAGCACTTGGCATAAAGGTTGAGATTAAAAATATAAGTGAGAGGAACATCATTTTGAGAGTTGGTTAGCTAATTATGTGTTAAAAAGTTTTTAAAGTTCTTTTCCGTTGGTTTTATCAATGACTATGATTTTTCTTACACCCTCTATTAGTTCTACTGGTTTTTCAAGTGCATTAAAGAGATTCTGGAGAAATATAGAGAGCAATTTTACTTCAGCTCTTACAGTTAAGATAAGTGTGTAGGTGTTGGAGGAGGAGGCTTTCACATGGTACCAGTTGAGGCATTCCATGTATTTCAGAACTTCAAAAATATCGTTCAACCCCTTTACTTTAAGCTGGAAACCGTATTCTCTCCCTATTTTTCCGACGTACTCCCAGAATTCCTCATTTGCGGTTCTGTTTAGCTCCTCCAGTATGGTCGCCCAAAGACTGACGTCAACCATCACATGTTCACTTTCCGATAGCAAGTCCACAATTCTTCCGACAAATTCAGGATCCACGTATTTCTGAACTTCTCTTAACTTGTAGTATTCCGAGACTGAGAACCTCACTATTTCGGAAACCGAGCGCTTGTCTGAGTTTGCCAAAGCCTCTAGCATTTTTGCAGTTTCATCGTCGAGTGATACGGTTATTCTTTTTACTTCCTCTTTGGTATCTCTTTCAGTCATTGGAATTAATATTACGTTCTGCTTTAAAAACTTACTTCATTTTATTTCTTATTTTCTCATAATTTTGAGTAAATAGTAAGAGAACATACGTTAATCAGCATCAGCTCAACTTCTGAATCTCAACATCTCCGTAAAACTCCTCTTGCCTTATTTCGACTTTTTTTCTGAAGGCCAAGTGCAAAATCGAGACGTAGTAGTCGACAAGGGTTGGCACATCCCACTTTTTAACGAGAGAGAAGAGAGTTACAGAATCTCTTTTCCTCAAAGCCTCGAAAACCTCCATCTCAACCTTAGCAATCATTTCTTCAAGACTCTCCTCATGTGGAACTCTCAGGGCCGCATCTACACCAACATCTTCTTGTCTCTCTCTTCTTTTACGTCTTCTCCTTCTTTTTTCAACTTCTTCAGCTCTTCTGAGCTCCTCAATCAGGTCTTTCAGAGTTGTTATCTTTCTAACTCTCCTTCTCATTGAAGTGAGAGCTTCAAGAATAACCTCATCAATCTCTTCATCAACCTCTTCCGGAAACTCTAAAGGCTCATCGAGGAAATAGAAGGAGTCGCATTCGTATGACTCGTCAACCCCATCTTCCTCCTCACCCTCACCTAAAGCCTCAAGCGTTATGGCTTCCGCCTTCATTCTAACCAGAATAGCTGCATAAAGCAGTACTCTTCCCGAAACTCTCAGGTCAAGCTTTTTCGCAGCCTCAATCCTTTTGAGAAATCTGTCTGTAACGTCAACTACGTTGATGTTCCAGGGGTCAATTTCCCCCCTTTTGGCCATCTCGATAAGAATTTCAATTGGATCCTCGAAACTCAGGTCTTCAGCTTGATTCCCGTCACCTGTGATACGTTATCCCTCCCGAGAGTTATTCCAACTATCGCGTCAGCCTGCTCCAACATGGGCTTTCTTAATGAGACAACTATAAACTGCGCATCTTTCGACCTCTTCTTTATCATCTTTGCCACTCTTCCCACATTCACGCCGTCGAGGAACATGTCGACCTCATCAAAGGCGTAGAAAGGAGCTGGCTTGTACATCTGGATGGCGAAGATTAAAGCAAGTGCTACAAGGCTCTTCTCTCCACCGCTCATAGATTCAAGCTTCTGGACAGGTTTGTTGTTTGGCTTGACCTTAATGTAAAGTCCGCTGTTGAAAGGATCGTCGCTGTCAAGGTATAGCTCCCCCTCACCGTTCGTGAGTTCTCTTATAATTTCCGCAAAGTTTCTGTTTATGGCTGTGAATACTTCAAAGAAGATCTCTCTTTTCATTCTCTCGTATCTCTCAATTTTCTCCAGAATGTCTGCCCTCTCCTTTTCAAGCACCATTTTCTTCTCAACCATCTCGTCTCTTCTCGCTTTAACTTCTTCATACTCCTGAATTGCTTTCAGGTTGACGTCTCCAAACTTTGAAAGTTCCTCATCAATTGCTCGAAGCACCATCTGAACCTCTTCAAGCGGTGGTAGGTTTTCAGGAACCTCAACCTCGCCTATCTCAGCAATCTCTGACTCGGCCATCGCCAACCTCTCATTTTGAAGTTTTATCCTCTCCACAAGCCTGTCTATCTCAGCCTCAATTCTCCTCTTCTCCTCTTCCGCAGCCCTCATCTGCTTTAGTAGTTCATCTCTCTCCTTCCTCAGTCCTTTGAGCTCTTTCCCTATCTCTTTCTCTTCTTTCCTGAGCTGCTCGAGTTCGGAGTTTATCTCCTCAGCTCTCACTTTCCCCTCTTCAACCGTGTTCTTGATCTCCTCGATTCTGTCCCTTATCTCATCCAAGTAAACCTGCTTTTCCTGCATACTGCTTTCGAGCTGCTCCTTTTTGAATTCAAGGCTTTCAATTTTCTTCTCTATTGAGATCAAAATCTCCTTGTTCCTCTGGTGCTCTTCCTTTATCCTGTCAAGCTCCTCTATGATTTTTGGCACTTCACTCCCCCTGAGCTTCTTTTCAATTTCCTCTATTTCAGTTTCCAGCTCACCAACAGTCTTTTCCAGTTCTTTCAGCATCCCATTGTACCCCTTGAGCGAGCTTATGTACTCCTCCTTTTCTCTCGTTTTCTGCTGTGTCTTCTCCTTTAGTTCCTCAATTCTACTGCTCTCCGTTTTTATTTTCTCTTCAAGTAGACTCTTTCTGTTCCTTAACTCGTTGATCATGCCCGCGAGCCTCTCCACTTCATCCTTGTACTGCTTCCTCAGACTCTCCGCTCTGTTGAGTTCGGCAAAAAGTCCATCCTTCTTTTTCTGAAGTTCGTAGATTCTGTCGGAAAGTACTCTCTCCTTCTCCATCAGCTCTCTCGAAACGAGGATACCTCTTCTCTCCGAACTTCCTCCGGTCATCAGGCCGGATTTCTCGACAAGGTCTCCCTCGAGAGTGACGAATCTGAAGCCTTTATCCATTAACCTTTTGGCCGTCTCGATTTTGTCTACCACGACTGTATCTCTCAAAACGAACTTGAAAACAGGCTGAAACTTCTTTTCGCATTTGACAAGATTTACTGCGTAATCTATAACACCATCTTCTCTCAAAATGGACTTGTCTAGGTTCAGTTTGAAGTTCTTAATTCTCCTGAGAGGGATGAAGCTCGCCCTTCCTCCTCTAACGGCCTTCAGGTAGTTTATTGCAGTAACAGCATCATCTTCAGTTTCAACTACAATAAACTGCAGTGCATTTCCGGCAGCAGCCTCAATAGCCGTTACGTACTCTTCATCCACCTCCCCAAGCTGTGCCACCGTGCCAAAAATCCCAGGAAGCTCTCTCCTGTTTCTAGCGTCCAGTAGAAGTTCAACAGGCTTGGAGTACGTCCTTAAGGTGGACAGCGTCGCCTTCACCTTCGCAAGCTCAAGCTCCGCTCTCTTCAGATCTTCCTCCACGTCGGATATCTGTGACCTCAGTTCAAAGAGTTTCTTGTCCGCAGAACCGAGCCTCTTTTTAGCGTTAAGCAACTCCTCCTCATATCTCCACAATTCTTCCTGATTACTCTTCTTCTCGTCCTCAAGCTCTTTGAGTCTAAATTCGATCGAAGAAATCTCGTTTTTAATGTCTTCCACATCTATATCTATTCTCCTGATAAGCTCAACGAGCTTGTCCCTTTCCCTTAAAACCTCTCCTCTCCTCTCCTTGTGCCTTTCAAGCTCCTCCTTCTTGCTGACAAGCTTATCTCTTAGATCTCTGTGCTCCCTGTCAACTTCTTCAAGTTTTAGCTTCAGCAATTCCATTTTAGCAGCGAGCTCATCAACAATCTCTCCTACCTGTATCCTCTTTATGGCATACTCTTCAAGCTCTGCGTCTATGCTCTCCACGTCCTCCTTTATTTTAGAAATTTCCGCGATTACCTTCACTGATTCTTCTTCAAGTCTTTTAGCCTCGTCAAGGTAGAATCTTTCAGCTCTCCTTATGGATTCAAGCTCAGAACTGAGTTCGAGAATTCTCGACTGTATTTCCGCTGATCTTTCATCTCCAAGCTCAGAAATTTTTGTGGCAAGCTCGTTAACTTTCTCATTCAGCTCAGCTATTTTTGCGTTTATTTCCGGTATTCTCCTTGTGAGTTCATCTCTCTGCCTTTCAAGTCTTTCAAGCTCCCTTTCAACCCTCTCTTTTCCCTTGACGGCAGTGAGGTAGTTGTGCGCTTTGAGATAACTCTCATACTCTTCTTTTCTGCTGAGGATCTCCTTATATCTTATGGCCTCGTTCCTGTCCCTCTCGAGAGTTTGCAGTCTGTCATTGACTTCTGCAATAACTGCCTCAAGTTTCTCTATGCTCTCTCTAACCCTCTCGAGCTCTTCCAAGGCCTTCTCTTTCTTTTCATCGAATTCCGAAATGCCTGCAACGTCATCTATTATTTTCCTTCTCTGGAATGGTGACATCTCGATTATTCTCGTCACATCACCCTGCATCACCACGTTGTAGGCATCGCTGTAAATTCCAAACTGCGATAGGAAGTTGTGAATTTCTGAGAGGCTGACACTTCTCCCGTTGAGGTAGTAGTAGCTGTAATACCCCTTTTCTGTGATCTTCACTTTCCTTGCAACTTCATACTTCCTTCCATTCTCTGAGAATAGAATGGTGACTTCAGCCTCACTCTTTCCGTTGTGGACGAGATCAGTGAGCCTTTCAGCTCTTAGCTGCTTTGTTGAAGTTGAAAGGCCAAGGCAGAAGAGAATGGAGTCGATTATGTTCGACTTTCCACTCCCGTTGGGTCCGGTGATAACGGTAAATCCCTTGAAAAACGGAATTTCGGCCTTTTTGCCGAAGGATTTGAAATTTTTCAGCCGTATTTTCTCGATGTGCATCCTAATCGCATACTATTAAACCATCCTCTCCATCATCAGTTTTCTCTTCCTTCTTCTTTTCAGGCACGATTATTTCGTGCTCTTCTCTTCTGCCAATCTTCCCTTCCTCAACTTCCTCCTTCTCAGGCAGATATAAAGGCTCGTTCTCGAAAACTTTGGCCTTCTGTATTTGCTCTTCAACAATTTCTCTCTTATCTTTCTTGCTGTCCTTCTTTTCCAGCAAGTCCCTTATCTCTCCTTTTACGTAGGCCAGTTCGGTTATTATGCTCTCCATCGCCTTCCTAAGTTCGACGATTCTGGATTCAACTTCTGATAGTTTTTCAATCTGCGAGTTTTGGAGAAGTTTCTGGACATCTCTTATAACCTCCTCTTTAACTTCCTCTGTGATTTCCCTCTTTATCTTCTCAAGTTCCTCTCTGTTCATTCTTCTCAGCTCCGTCAACTCTCTCTCCTTCTCGGCAAGCTTCCTTTCGAGCCTCTCTATTAATATGTCTCTTTCCGACATTTTATAAAAGAAGTGGTTAAAGTCATTAATAAGCTTTTTCCTTGATTGTTACTCATAGGTAATTTAGAACCTTTAGTTTGTTAAGGAGAAAAGCCAAGTTGAATTGTGAAAAACTATAGGTCATTAAAATTTTATATATGGAATTGTTGATTTCTTTTGTAGTTTGTTAGATTCACTGATTGCGGACACATTATTTTTTGGTCTCGACTAAATTTTGTAAACGCTGTACAATTTTTGGTTAATCCGTGTTAGTGTTTAGTTACATTTTAAGCTTTTTAGGGTGGTTTTGGACATTCCCGCAGTTTAACTTACCTATGAGGTAGCTCAAAAATTAATGTTCTGTACATCTTCTGTGAACGCAACGAAGATACGACTTCCAAACACCACTTTAAGATGAGAAAAACCATTCCTCTTCACCCCCATGCTAAAAAGAAAAAATCTCCGAAAGAATTCGATTAGACTTTCACACCTCTGGTATTATTCCGGTGTTCCACAGGAAACAAAGGGGTCAGGAGGTCAAGTACTTATACGCTGAGTATGCCGCAACAGCACCATCACCGCATGCGGTGACCACCTGCTTAAGCGGATTGTCGCAGCAGTCTCCGGCAGCAAAAACGCCCTCGACATTCGTTTTTTGCTCCTTATCCACTTTTATGTATCCCATTGAGTCTCTCTCAACTCCGAGGTCAGCCACAACATCCGTTGCGGGACGCATGCCTATTGCGACAAAAATACCGTCAGCCTCAATTTCGAACTCTTCCTTTCTCTCCCTGTTGTAAGCAACAACTTTCTCAACTTTTCCTGAGCCGACTATCTTTCTGATGGTGGTGCTGTAGTGAACCGGAATTCCCCTCTTCTCCACCTCCTCTACCAGAGCCTTTTCTGCCCTGAACGAGGGTGTTCTGGAAACAATTGTAACATCACAGCCTATGTCGTGCAGATAGATCGCATCCTCTATGGCCTCCTTCCCGCTCCCGTAAACTACGACCTTCTTTCCCCTGAAAAAGTTTCCGTCGCACGTGGCGCAGTAGCTAACCCCCCTTCCAACAAAGGCACTTTCACCCTCAACTCCGGCTTCCTTGTGCTTTCCTCCAGTTGCGACTATTATTGCCCTTGCCTCGTACTCTCCCCCCTCTGCTATGACTGTGAAAGTTTCGCCGCCCCTCTCGACCTTTTCCACCCTCTCAAGCTTCCACTCGGCTCCGGCCTTTACAGCCTGCTCCTTCATTTTTTCCAGCAGCTCCATTCCGCTGCCCTCAAAACCGGGATAGTTTTCAATTTTGGCAGCGAGGGATAACTGTGATACGGGGTCAACACTCTCAAAGAATACTGTTTTGAGACCATATCTTGCTGAATAAAGCGCAGCAGTCAATCCTGCAGGTCCTCCACCGATTATTGCGACATCGTACATGCTTTTTATTATCAGCTTAGACTAATAACCTTTTGCCGGGTTTGGTGAATTCCGGTCAAAACTGGCCACCCTCACGAACTCAGGAGGCACAAAATCGGCAGTGTAAACTTTACCCTTTTTCCTCACCTTTATTCCCTTCTTCATCAACCCTTCAGCGTCAATTTCTAACAGTACGGGGTTGCTTGAATGCCTCTTTCCGACCTCAATTGCTTCTGATGGGGTGGAACACATGTGCACCTCCCTTCTCTTCATAGGCAGAAGTCCGGATTTGAGGATTGGACCGAGGTTCTTGGGGGAGGTTGCGTGATAGAGTTTTTTGGGAATCTCTCCCTCTTCACTCCAGTCCGTTCTGACTTCAATGCTGTGTCCGTATCTCGCCCTTATTCGCCCGTTCTTAATCTCGAATCTTTTCTTTGGATCGAACTTGACTATAAGTTCAACCTGCTTTCTTCCAACGCCATATCGCTCTTTCAGAACCTTCAGCACATCTTTAATCTCCGCCCAGCCATCCTCATCAAGTGCTATTCCAAAATCTCTTGCAAAATGTCTCAGCAAACCGCTCAAAAACTTGCTAACCTTCTTTCTGTCTTCGGACTTTATGAGAACCTCACCCTTTCCGCACTCACACCTTCCTTCGAACTCGCCGCATCTTTTGCAGATACCAAGGTCCACAAAGTGAGTAGGCCAAGGTTTTTTAAAAGTGAGTTGATGCAGAAGCTATGCGATATGGAGAGGTGTCAATAGTTCTTTCTGCAATTCTCATGGGGACAGTGGCGATATTCGTCAGAAATACTGGTGGAGATGCCCTCTCCATCACATTTCTGAGGCTCCTCTTCGGTTTTCTCGTAATTCTACCATTCTGTTTGAAGGACATAGCTCCACCAGACCGAATTTTACTTGCACTTGCATTCTTCAATTTCACCACAATTGCATCCTATATTACAGCAATACAGAATGTAGAGGTCGCGATGGCGGCTCTTCTGCTTTACATGGCGCCCGTGTATGTTGTCCCTATTTCCGTGCTGATGGGAGAGAAGGTCGAAACAAAAACGCTCTTGGCCCTTCCACTGGGCCTGGCAGGTCTTTATCTCATGCTCACACCGTATGCCGAGCTAACTCCCGGTATCATTTTTGGAATCGTCTCAGGTTTCAGCTATGCCCTCGTTTTCGTTTTATCAAAAGAAGCAAGAAAAAAGCACTCTCCGTTCAGGATAAACTTCTACAATCTGGGACTGGGTTCAGCTGCACTTTTACCCTACTTCGTTCTTTTTGGCAAGGTGAAAAGCATTCTGTGGGCGGTTGGACTCGGCATAGTTCCTACGGCGATACCATTCCTTTTGTTCTCGTATGGGATGAAGTACGTCAAGGTTCAGAGGGCACCGATTCTTGCACTCATCGAGCCTCTCTGTGCCGGTCTTGTTGGATATCTTTATTTTGGAGAAGTACTCACATTAAACCAGCTTATTGGAGGAGCGATGATTCTGGTTGGAGTCCTCATTGCTTGGAGGGATTGAGCGAAATTTCTGGAACTTGAAAGAGATAAAAATCTCGAAAATGTTATAAGTTCAACACCATGAAATAACCTGAGTGATTGATACCTGGGAGGAATACAGGGTTTTTGAGGAAAACCTGAGGAAGTTTGTTGAAACGGTAGAAGCCACTCCGAAAATAAAAAAAGGTCTTGCCTATGCAATAACCGCGGGAGGTAAGAGGAGCAGGCCTGTTATCGTTCTTATTTCATCTAAGCTTTGTGGTGGTAATTATTCAGATGTGATGAAACTCGCTTTGTCAGTTGAATTAATTCACACAGCTAGCCTGGTTCATGATGACGTCATCGACAAGGCTGAGAAGAGGAGGAAGAGAGAAGCTCTGCACAAAAAGTACGACATCTCTCTTGCCATAGTTCTCGGAGACTGGCTAATTTCGAAGGCGGTAGAATTGACATCGGAGTATGGAGAGGAGATAATCAGAGACTTCTCAAATGTCGGAATGATGATGTCCGAGGGGGAGGTTTTGGATATCTACAGCATCAAAGAGGAATTCGCTGAGAAGGACTATTTTGAGTGCATCGAGAAGAAGACTGCAGCGCTTTTCGCTTATTCAGCAAGAAGTGCGTGCAAGATAGTCTGCGACGACAGAATTGCAGCTCAGAAGCTCTTCGACTATGGCTTAAATCTGGGGATAGCCTATCAAATTGTTGACGACCTTCTTGAGTATCTTCGACTTCTGGATGACAAGCACTCAGTGTTTGAATCAAGAACACTTCCCCAGATCTACGAGGAGAAGTACGGACGGAAAGAAGGTGTAAATAAGGTCATGGAGAGGATAAGCACGTTTGTTGAGAAAAGCCTAAGGTCTTTGGACTATTTTGAGGACTGCAGGGAGAAGGAGAAACTCAGAAAAATCGTAGATTTCATGACCTATGAGATGATAAGAAGAAAGGCGGAAAAGAAAGCTATTTTCTGAGCTTTTTGAAAAGCTTCTCGTTGTTTTCCATCACTTTTTTCCAGTCCTCAACTCCGGCTCCCCTCAGAATTTTCTCGGCAGCGGAATCGTTTATTATATCTGCTGGAGAGTGCATGTCAGTGTTTATAACAAGCTGGAAGCCGTATTTTTCTGCGAGCCTGCTCACCAGTCCATTGCCAAGGCAGTGCCCCCTTCTGGCTGAAATCTCGATGTAGATTCCGTTCTCCTTTGCCAGCTCTGCCTCCTCCTCTTTCATAAGTCCCGGATGGGCGAGGATGTTTATCTCCTCATTAAGCGCGGCAAGGTTCGTCCCCTCCTTTACCGGTTCTGCTATCGTTTCTCCATGCACAACAACAATTTCAGCCCCCTCTTTCCAGGCAAGTTCAACAGCTTTACCGATGAGACTGGGCGGGACATGTGTGATTTCGACACCAACAAGAAACTTCGCCTCGTACATTTCCATGTGCTCCTTAATCCTTAGCAGCTTGGCTAAGATGTCGGGGATGTTGGTGAAGTCTGCATGGTCGGTTATGGCAAACCCCCTGTTGCCGGCCGCATACATTCTTCTGGCAATTTCGGAAGGAATCAGTTCTCCGTCACTGAAAACGGAATGGACGTGCAAATCGAACATGCAAAAATGTTAAATAAGGAGTTATTAAGCTTTTACTGTGAAGGGCTTGAGAAGACTCGTGCTTGATGTGTTAAAGCCCCATGAGCCGAAAACAATAATTTTTGCTCTTAAGCTCAGCGAGCTTGAGAACGTGGATGGTGTGAACATCCACCTTTCAGAAATTGATCAGGCTACAGAGAACATAAAAATTACAATTCTGGGGGACAACCTCGATTACGAGCAGATAAAGGCTGTAATTGAAGACCTTGGGGGAGTTATTCATAGCGTGGATGAGGTTGTGGCGGGGAAGATTATTGTGGAATCTGTGAAGACCGAGCAGGATTGATTTTTATTTTCTGCAAAGTAAAGGCTAACCCCTCTTACGTTATTTAAATTCGTTAATCCAATTTCGGCTTTAAAGCTAGCTTGCCAAAAAATTTATTTGAAGACAGCATGAATGCCCTTCTCAATTGCTATTGAAACAATTGCGATTGTAACACCCATAAGAACCATTTTTACTGCTGAAACTACAAGATTCTCTTTTGAAATTTTCCCAAAATACAATCCTAAGATGCCGAGTGATACTGCGGTAAGCGCCATAGATGCAAACAGGGCAAGATTAACTGAGAAATTCAGAAAATAAGCAAATACGAAAGGTATTACGGGCACGACACTTCCCAGAATTGTGGATAGACCGTCAACAACACCTCTAAGTATCACTCTCTTTCTAACTTTTCTGTAGAGTTCGGTTTCCCTCAACTCAGCGAGCATAAATTTTTCGAGTTCTCGAAATTCCTGCTCTTCCTCCACCCGCTCGGCTGTAAAAGCGCCAAACACATTCGAAATACCGTTAGCAATTCCGCCACCTATTCCGGCGGAGATTATTATCTCAAGCTGCCCTCCCGATGCACCGATAACGACACCAAGCACCGAAAGCGCTCCGTCAATAAATCCCCTTACAAACTGTCTCTCCACATTTCATTTTTGGCACGAAGGTTAATAGGTTTTCTAAAAAATTGTTAGAATAAGAATTAAAACAAAAAACTAGGAAAATTATAAAATTAAAAATTCTTTCTTGTATCTTCATCATCACTCTCTAAGAAATTACCTTTTTCGCCTCCTCTACGAGCCTCCTTGCCTCATTTTTGCTGAATCCAAGCGCCCTCAGCCTGGACTCTCCGGCTTTCACTATATCCCTGCAAAAAACCAGCCCGGCATTAACGACGGCATCAAGAATGTATTTGTCTATTCTCAGAATGGTGACGGGATAAAGTCCTCTTGACTCAAGCAGCACCTCTATCCCCTCATTCACAGGATAATTCCAGCCGGTCAGCCTTATCCCCATGCAGCTCGCATACCTCTTTGCCTCTTCTGAAAACTTGGTGTTCGTGAAAATCCATGGCTGCGTGAAGCCGTATCCTTCGACATCAAGAAATCGTGCACACGTGTACATGGCCTCCTTTAATCCAGTGTAGATTGGCTGGTTGTGGAACTTGCACTCTATCATATACTTCTCTCTGCCCTTCTCAGCTACAACATCAATTTCCTGCTCAACGCACTTGCCCTGAATGATTACATTTGTCTCCGTTTTGAAGCCGTACTCTTCGAGCAGTCTAGCAACAAACTTCTCGAAGCCGAACCCGGAAGGACCAAGACGAAGCAGGGAGCGCTTAAGGTCGTATCTCTCCGCTTTTGGATACTCATGCTTCAGCAAAAGCTCAATTACGAGTTCGAGAACCTCGTCAGTGCTTATTCCATCGTATATTCTCCTCTCAACCTCATCTGCAACCCTCTCAGCAACTCTCTTGCTCGCTCCAGCCCTCAGGCAGGTTCTTATAATCTTGGCCTTGCTGAACTCCTCAAGCCTCCCGTCCCTCTTCCTTACCCTCAACATTCGCCCTCAACTCGTTCGCAAACCAAATCACACGCTGCGGGAACGGAATCTCAATCCCATTCTTTTCAAGCTCGGTCTTTATGTTCCATAAGAGTTCCATTTTTACGCTATACCACTCTGTTGACGGCGCCCATATCTTCACAACGATATTTACACTGTTATCACCAAGGCTGTCAACGAAAACCTGCGGCTCAGGATTTTTAAGGGCGAAGGGATGGTCCTCAATCAGCCTCTTTATGATTTCAATCGCCTTCTCGGCATCGTCGCTGTACCTTATCCCTATCACATACTCAAACCTTCTCGCTATGTGGGCCACGTAGTTGGTTATGTTAGAAGTGAACACCTTTTCGTTTGGAATTCTGACATAAAGGCCATCGTAGGTTCGGATGATTGTGGAGAGAATGTTCACATCCTCAACAAAACCCGCAACTCCGTCAATGTTAACCTGATCTCCAATCTTTATCGGCTTCTCCGAGATAAGAAAAATCCCGGAAACGAGGTTTGCGACAACACTCTGGCTGGCAAAACCGAGAACTATTCCGGTAATCCCACCCGCAACCAGTAAACCTGAAAGGTCAAGACCTAACGCTGGCAGAACGGCAATGAAAGCGATGAAAATTATCCCGAAGTAAATGACTTTGAGCATCAGTTCAAGCTGATCTCTCTTCATTTTGTCTATAAGGGTTCTTCTGAGGTTGGTTGTGACCAACTTTGCTATTATTGTGGCGAAAGCCATCACTACGATGACGACTATAACATCGTAAACCGTAACGTCTCCGTAGAGCTTGTAATTTAAAATATCAATCATAATCCCCACTCCATTACGAATTTTAAAGCAGTTACGGCAATTCTCCTCGCGGTGTAGAGTTCCAAAGCCTTCCTCATCTTCTCCTTCAGAGGTTGCTCGATGAACCTCGTTTCTGCAACCTTTGGTGAGACTATGTTAATAGAGGCTGAGGAGTAAACCATCTCCTCATCATAGTATATCTTCATTCCGTAAACGTCGAAAACAGCGTTGCTAATTTCAATCCACTCACTGTCGCTGTTCACAATTCTTAACTTGATTATGCCTTCTCTGTATTTGTCAACCTGCGGAATTTCTGAATAAAGGTCGCTCTCCCAGTATCGGCAAATTGTCCCGTCTCTCGGATTCCCGTAGAGCGTGTATTTTGGTTTCTGGAGCGAGAAGATGTCGACAATCCCTACGCTCTTTTTAGCCGCAATAAAGACAGCTATCTCAACCGGAAAGGTGGCGTAAACCTCTACCGCCGATTTTGGTTCCGCAAAAAATGGTTTGGTGAACTTGATTTGCAGGAAGTTGGTAATGTTTTTAGGCATGTTAACCGGCTCGACTGGATTTATAATCAGCCTCCCCTTATCGACTGAAAGTCCCTTCTCAATTTTGTCGCCGTTCTCCCTAATATATTGGTAAAAAGGACCAGCCTTTTCCGTTTTTATCCTGTATTCGCCTATCTCAGTCTGAAATCCCTCAACGTCGTGGTAGCCAAACACATCTTGTCTATGTTTTTTTGGATAAAAGTTTTTTTATTCGATTGGTTTGCAACCTTCGGATTTTTCAGAACTCCGTTCAAAAAACGAGCTTCGATTTTAACTAAAACGGTGACACGTATCTTGCCTGCTTACAAACAAAATATTTATGCCTCAAAAAATGTCGTCATCCATGGAAAGAATCTTCGCTCCTTGGAGGATAAGGTACGTCCTTGCCCCAAAACCGAAAGAGTGCGTCTTCTGCACCGCTCCAAAGGAAAATAAAGACAAGGAGAACTTAATACTCTACAGGGGTGAAACCTGCTACGTCATAATGAACCGCAATCCCTACAACCCTGGCCATGTGATGGTAAACCCCTACCGCCACATTCCGTCCGTCGAGGATATGACGGAAGAGGAAATGATTGAGTCCATGAAGCTCGTCAAGCTCTCAATTAAGGCCATCAGAGAAGCGATGAATCCGGATGGTTTCAATGTGGGAGTTAACATCGGCAAAGTTGCAGGAGCTGGAATTGCCGCACATCTCCACATCCACGTTGTGCCGAGGTGGAATGGGGACACTTCATTCATGCCAGTTCTTGCGGATGTTCAGATCATCCCAGAGGCTTTGGAGGAGACTTACGAGAAGTTATACCCAGTATTTCATAAACAGTGAATTTTTTTACGTAAAACGTGAAAAACGGAAAAATTTTTATGCGAAAATACTCATGATTAAAACGATGGTTACTGCACAGCCAAAAATACTACAGGTGAAGAACAGAAGACATGTTGCTATCGTTTACGTGAACGGAGGCGAAATTGAGGTTATTGACTGTACCAACAGCGTAAACTGTCGCATCCAGGGGGTTAAGGGAGAAGGCTGTCCGAGCTACTGCCCCTTTATAGCCGATGCAAAGAGGTATATTCAGGGGTTGAAGACGAAGTACAGGGTAGAAGTTTTGAACCCTGACGCTTAGTTTTTTCATGGAGCAGATTTTTATCTACTTTACAGGAACTGCCGGTTCTGGAAAAACCTACATGACCAAAGCTGTAGCAGACTGGTTTGATTTGAAAAAGCTCGATTATTTGACCGTGAATCTTGACCCCGGGGCAGATTTTCTACCATATTCAGCAGACATTGACGTCAGGGAGTGGTTCACTCTCGAAGACATCATGGGCAGGTATAATGTGGGGCCAAACGGGGCTCAGATAATTGGCGCAGACCTGATATCAACTCTGGTTGATGACATCAAGGACGAGATTCAGCTTTCATCATCGGAATACATTTTGATTGACACACCCGGCCAGCTGGAGCTTTTTACTCTCAGAGAGAGCAGCAGAATACTCGTAAATGCACTCGACCCTGAAAGAAGTGTTATGGTTTACCTCTTTGATCCTGTAGTATCAAAAACACCTTCCGGTTTTCTTTCGATGCTGTTTATGGCCTCATCAGCCGTTTTCAGGCTTGAAATACCGCAGATACTCGTCCTCTCGAAATCTGACCTGCTGACTGAGAGGGAACTTCAAAAGATTGTAGAGTGGAGTGTTGATCCCGAAACCCTTTACGACAGCCTTGATTTGGAGCGGAAAACTCTAAATCTAGAACTTTTCCTCCTGCTGAAAGACGCTGGCCTATTCAGACCGCTAATTCCCGCTTCTGCTTTGACTGGCTATGGAATGGAAGACATCTACGATGCGATTCAGGAAATCTTCTACGGGGGAGACGATTTGGAGAGAATTCTGTTCTAGGGGTTAACTACCGGAAAACACCTTCCGGGCCTCAAAGCTTTTTTAACGCTCTCAAGGACGAAAATTCTTGCCCTTCTAACCGCATTTTCCAGCGAGTTTCCCAATCCCAGGTAGCACGCCAAGGCTGTGCTGTAGACGCAACCGGTTCCGTGGATATTCACAGGTGAGAACTCTGCAGTTACGGTGTAGATTGAACCATTCTCGCAGACTACATCCCTGCCCCCCAGCTCGCCTCCCGTAATCACCACATTGCAGCCGTACTTTTCGTTTATTTCTAAAGCTATATCTTTGGCCTCTTCAAAAGTGTTCTTTACCTCCTCAGCGGAAGCGAGACTCCGTGCCTCTGTCAGATTTGGAGTTACAACATCCACGAATTTCAGGAGCATTCTGTAGCCCTCGACACTCCCTATTTTTCCCCCAGCACCTGCGAAAATTACCGGGTCAAGGACTTTTGGTGCATCGAGCTTTGCAATTTTCTCTGCAACAACCTTCGCAACCTCAGCAGAAGAGATGAGCCCTGTTTTTACACAATCAATTTTCACATCATCCACAATGGCCTCAATCTGCTTTCTGATAATTTCGGTGTCGACGGGAACTGCCGTCTTGACCTCACAGGTGTTTTGAACCGTCAGTGATGTTACGATTGAGGCGGGATAGAGCCCGATTGCCTTAGCAGTTTTTATATCAGCATGCAGCCCTGCACCACCAGAAGGGTCGAGACCGGAAAAAGTTAAAATTGTTCTCATAAAATAAAAATTTAAAAGAGTTCGTTCAGGTTTATGATGTGCTTTCCGAGCTTTCCACCGTAGTTTCCGGCTGTAATCTTTACAACTCCCGGAATCTTCGTCGCTGCCAGTATTCCAACCTTCGTGGCTTCCTTGATTGCATCAGCATTCAATCCATTGATGACGATCTCGTAGACTGCCTTCACGCCTTCTGGAATCTGCGTTCCTTCAACCTGATCCCTTATGCTCGGAGCGAACTTTTCGTTTGTTGAGGCCTTCAGGAACTTGTACTTGTTTGCCCCAACCTTTGAACCAGAAGCAACAATTCCACCTGGGAATGGTGTAATCGCACCCTCAACGTCGCTTATCGCATCTACTGCAGCCTTTGCAGCTGCAAGAGCAGATGGCTGAGTTTCAGCCATTATGAAGAAGTTTCCTCCCGCAATGCCGTTGGTATATCCGATATCGTTCTCGATTATAAAGTCTCCCTCCATCATGGGGACTGCCCAGCACTTCCTTCCTCCAACCTCTAATTCCTTCTCGTATCCGTCGGCGAAGAACTTGAGCTTGAATCCCGTGTCAAACTTCTCCTCGGCATCTGGCAGACCGTTGAAGACTGCAGTAGTGGGTGCGGTAAGAACACACTGGCCAAGTCTGGCCAGAAGCTGCTCTTCAAGCCCCTTCTTGCTCATGTGGCAGATTTGAATGTAGTAACCCGGTCTCCCGTCGGGGGTTTCAGACGGTTTTGCCTTAATCTCGATTCCAGCTTCGGCGGGGCACATAATAACCGACGTACCGAACCCCGTGGCCTCGTTTGCAGCTACCCAGGCCCAGTAATAGTCGTAGCCCGTTATCAAAACCCTTGCAATTTTTATGTCAAAGGCCTCAGCAAAAGTTTCCTCAACTTCAACACCATTCACCTTCATTCTATCACCTGCTTTTTGTCAGAATGTAGCGATTTAAATCTTTTTATCTTTAACTTAAGTTAAAAATAACATTTGGATACAAAAAAATTTATTTTTCTCTCTCAATTGTGCTATCTTTAACTGTATCCCAGAATCTCTCTTTCGCCCACAGCCTGACACGGAGGCAAGGTTTAATACTGTGTTCGTTCTTCCAGACATACCCTATCTTGCAGGTGTAATCAAACGGTATTTCCCATTTCTGCAACCGTGCAATAACGTGACATAAAGTTAAGACTGCTGTCCCCACAGCTTCAAGTTCACATGCACCAAACTCTTCAAGACGAGCAATAACCCACGTAACAAGGTCGTTAATCTTGCTGTCCCGTTTAACCATTGTAGAAGGTAACTTCTCCGACATACTACTTTACCTTAACTTTCCGCATACAGGTAGGCAGACCATAGACATACTTGAAATACTTACACTCCTCGAAATCGCTCCGTTCAGAACAGTTAATACAGTCAAGTTGCGAAATTACCTTAATCCCATGTCTGTCGAGGAAATCTGCAGTCTTTTTTGCCCTTTTACCAACCTGAACCATGTTTGCCCCTTAAAAGTTGTTCTCTGAACCTGTAGCGGTAAATCAGGTAAGTGAAGCTAACTGCCGAGTTAGAAGGTGCATAAACCGTAACCTTTACTCGTCGGTGGTAGTCCCTCCAAGGGACAGGTGTGTATGCAGCCACATAACTGTCATTTGCTTCATCATACTTTGCCAGCCAGAAGGTAGAGGGGTTAAAGCTTGTCATCCCAGCATTATACAATCCCTGAATGCTGTTTCTTGCAATGGTGTCATCAATCTGCACCTCAACCACTGCATCTTTGTTGTTGACTGAGGCAACAATAGCAAATACTCTTCCAACCTCTTGTTCGTCCACTACAACTTTACTGCCTCTTGGAGCTATACTGATTGGTGTATCAACGTCAATAAGCTTCACTTCCCAGTAATCAGGGCTGACTGTAGAGTAAGCTAACAATCGCTCGAGTGTTCTGTTTAGCTTCCTCAGCTCCTCAATTATTCTCTCTGACATCAGAAATCGCCCCACCTAAGTTTCCTCTCTATATCGTCCCTTAACTGCTTCACAATCTCTCTGTCTGCAGGAGGACGAGGTGTCACTCCTTTCGGAAAAATGATTTCGATGCCCTTATCTGTAACTTTGAAGCCAGCCCTAACTTTGAACTCGCTTGTGTAAACCTCAAACCTCCCGATAAGCTTTCTATCTTCTGTTGGTATTAGCTGAACCCCAGTTACGTGAATCATGCTCGTTAGAAGACTTCTTCTATTCTTATGTCTAAATACTTGCACAGCCACTTGAAAGCATCCTCGTAGTTGTCGAACTCTGCTATTGGTACTCGTCCACATCGTTCGTAGAACTGAATTAGAGGTTTTCTGCCAGTGCTGTTAATTCTGACAGGCATTACTCTCACCTCGAAGCTTGTCTCCTTTCGTAAGACCTAACTATCTGCTCGACCTCCTGTATTCTCCCTTCCTCAAGCATTTCCAACAGCTCGTTCTTTGTTGCCTCAGTTGGTCTTGGCAACTTGTTTGGATCCATTATTGCCTCTATCCTCCTCCTCAGCTCTCTTTTCTTAGCCTCCACAGGTGACTCTTCAGGTTGTTCTCTGCCAAATCTATCACGTAGTCTCTCCCTTATGCTTCCAATTGTAGGATAACCCTGCAATCTCCTACCGCTTACTGTTACTCTGCTTCCCACCATACCACTAAGGACATAACCAATACCCAACGCTCCAGCTCCCACCAACAACCTTCTTCCAGGCACACCTAAAGGCATACTACATCACCTCCTCACAAACCTTTTTGTTAAACTCTTTAAGTTCTCTAATCCCTTCCCTGACAGCATCTAACCTTCTACCCAGATCCCTCACAATTTCCACAACAAACATTCACATCACCCTCTTAAACCGATATGTCTTAGGAGCAACTCGCTCAAACCAGTCAGGATGGTTTACGTGCAGATACGACATCTCTCGATTGACTGTAAACTCACTGAGTCCCGTTGCTTCAACTATCTCTTCTTTGGTTCTGGGCTCGCCACCACTGAGTATGAGAAACAGAGCTATTTGCGACCGAGCTCCTCTCTTCAGCACATCCTCCAGTTCCTCTACATCGCTCATATAAAAAATAAAAACCTAATAGTATATAATAGTTTTCTCTGTAGAGATTAACTTTATTACCAGAGGAAAAGTTTATGTAGCATGTTTAACTTAAGTTTAAATATGAAGCGGAAGTTGTTTCGAATTGGTGGATCCGTAGCAGTTACCCTGCCGTATGGTTGGGTAGCACTGAAGGACTGGAAACCGGGAGACGAAGTAGAATTCGAGGAGAGAGACGGTGGACTACTGATAAGGAAAAAGGAAGGTGGTAACAATGAATCTGATCGAAGAGATCAGGAACTACATACTTGACCGTGGACTAACAGTAAGCAAAGACTGGGCAGAGGATATAGCTATAAGTATGGTCTCTACGTTTAGCTATAATGCACACCTATACACCAGACAGGGAAAAATCCGACCTAACCTATGGTTCCTGTATATAGGAGCTAGCAGGATTGCGTTCAAGACTTTACCTTTAAAAGCATTTTACATCCCAGTCCTTAATTACTTTAAGGAAAACCACAACATAGACCTGTTTTTACCTACGAGTTTCTCTTTCGAGGGATTAGTAGAATGTCTGAGCAAGACACAGAAACGTGGAGTTATTATCAGAGACGAATTTAGTGTCTTCCTTAAAGGCAAAGATTACCTTCCTGATATGATGGAATTCCTGAGCCAGCTTTACGATGGTTTCGTCCAGCGAAGATACACACGAAAAGAAAAGCTTGAGGTGGCACAGGGATTTTACGTGAACCTGATTGGGACAAGCACAGATTACCTATACAAGGTTATGAAACCTGAATACTTTATGCAAGGTCTTGGCAACAGGTTCCTCTATACCTTGTGGAATGGAGAACATAAAAAATGGAGCGATGATGACTTAGAACCTAATATATCAGAAGATCTACCATCAGACCTGTTAGAAAAGCTGAACCTACTAACTAAGATTGAACTTGTTGTCTCCGTGTCTAAGAAACTACCAGAATTGATGAATAAATACACCGAGGATGCTGTGAAGTTAGTGGAGAGAGGTAAAAACTTGGAAGCATCTTACAGACAGGACTTCGTCGAGAAGGCAATAAAGCTGGCTATGTTACGCTCGATTGCTGACGAGAAGTGTATTGATTACATGTTGCAGAATCCAAACAATAAACCACCAGAACCTACGATTCTCGACCATCATGTTGAGTGGGTTGAAAAGAAGATCGAAAAATACTGGGACAATTTCCAGAGACTTGTGTTGGAGTGGAAGAAAGAAAAGCTTACCAGAGAGGAACCAATAAGGTCTGTTGAGGTGCAGGCAGAGTTTGTTTACGACATCATCAGGAAGGAAGGCAAAATAGGACGGAGTGAACTCCTCCAAAAGGCAAAAATACCAGCCAATCAGTTAGACGACATAATTGAGCACTACCTGTTGCCTAGTGGTAAAATAAAGAAGGAAGTTGAACCAACAGCAGGTAGGCGTAGACTGATATACGTTGCTGTCGAGTGACTTTTTTAACTTTTTTAACCACTTTTTTAACTGCACGAAAAAAAGACGAAAGTGACTTGGTTTGGCAAATAAAGCATGTTGCATGGTTTTACACTTACTTTCTTTTTTAACTTTACTAACTTTACAGTGTTAAAGAAGTAACAAAACATACACACATTTGTATAAAATATTCCTTTTACACTTTTTTAACTTACTTTTTTAACGTAAGAAAAGAAAGTATTATTCCTTCTCCAGTAGTTATTGTTCCGAATCAGGATACTAAGGAATCGAACTTTTTTAACTAAAAAAGTTTAGCGAATTTTAATCTCCTATATAGGAGTTAAATCAACTTATTCAACCCACGTCGAAAAACATAAACAGTTTACAACCTAAAAATTAAGCGAAGTCTCCTCTCCATCCATCGTTTTTAACTCACGTTAAAGACATTTTCAGACCTCCTTATTCTCTCTTAGAGAACTCACTTCCCTTGCGTGTTCATCTAAAATTTCAAGAAGTCCGGTAATATACCATCCAAATCCCTCGTTTCTCGCTATTAATATAGGGATGTCGTCAAGCACTCCCCCACTACTACCGCGCGTCCAAACTATAATCTTCTTTCCAGCAGGGTAGCCTCTGATTCTTTCCACCGCTTCCTCGAGAGAATGTCGGTGTTCAATTTCTACTAGTATAGTTCTCAACGCCACCTCTTTCGGATCTTTTCTAACGAAGAAGGTATGTAAAGGAACTCGTTCGAGATCAGCGTAGTACAGTCCCACTACATCCAGTCTTGTTTGAAACTCGGGATTGTGTAAACTTATCCAAGGGCTGTTGCTCCCGAGAAGCATATTTGCAACATTGGAGCTAAAACTTCTATACCATTCTTCAAGATCGTATTCACGCCAAAGAGAGTTACTCCTGTAGCCCAAGGAGGTGCTTGCCCAAGCTTCCGTCTTTACAACATACCCTCGATTTCTAAGAGTTCTTACAACTTCATCTACCACTTCACGATGAACGGATCTCCTATACATCTCCACCACCTAGAGAGGTGGGTTGTGAGTTCAAAAATATCCTTCTATTAAGCTTCTCCTAACTTTAACTTTTCTAAGTTTTATTAACCCTCCACCACACAAGTTATAACCACAAGTTTTCGACAATTTTTCTGATAGTTTCTTTCGATTTTTATTCATTTTTTAGCGTACTTTCCAAACCTGAACTTGCCTTCTTGCATCCTCACCTTACAGTGGCCTAAGTGTCCTCTAAGTGCCTGTTTATTCTTAAACCATTTACCACAATACCAGCACTGTCTCATATAACTTATGTGTTTATGTATGGCTAAATACTTTTCGTATAGGCACATTTCAACACATAGGTGTATTTCAGATTGGGAATAAACCTTTTCTGGGGGTTTACACTAACCACCATGTGGTGGTGGGGGAGGGGTTACACTGAAAAATTTAGAATAGGAGTGTTAATTTAGCGTCTAATAGACAATTTGGGTTTTACAAGCAGCGATTCAGCTCCACCAGTACCTACACCTTTCCAAGCTACAATGACATACTCACTCGCTTTGTCGAATGTTGCAGTTGTTACACCTTGAGTGTTTGTGGGCTCTAATCGCTCAGCATACTGCATTGCAACTTTTATGGCTAGTCGAATATCACCAGTTAATTGGGTTACTGCATAACCGAGTGCTGCAGCTCTGACCGCATCGATATAACCAACATAAGCCCCTGAAACTGGTGTACCGTCTCCTTTGACGACTTTTATGGTCACAACTTCTCCTACTCTGGCGGGTTTGGGATTGATGATTATCTGAAGTCTTTCAGTTAGCTCCTCTTCGGATGGTGTGTAATATGTTGTCGGTGTGGTGGGTACAATCGTAGTTGTGCGTTCTATTATTGGTGTACGCTCTATTAAGGGGGTTCTCTCCACTATAGGTGTTCTTTCTACTACAGGCGTTCTATCTACCACTTGGCTTTCTGGAATAGTAAACACTACGACCTTACCTTCTTCAAATGGTATTTCGAATGTTGTAACCTTAAAGTCGATGTATGCTGAGCCACTAACTTTTAAGACAATATGTCCATACTCACGGAGAGACGATATTATTTCCTGTGCGGTGCTCCAGTCAACCTCGATGGTAGTTGGAATCTCAATAGCTGTTAATCCTTGCTTTCTGATATCAAAATTTGACTTTTCTCCGTGACCTAAGTATTTTTCCTCACCTCTGACCAAATATATATCATACACAATTTTATCCAAGTGTGCTCCGACAGGGTTTGGGTTATCCACTGTAACCCTTACCGTTAGGTAAAGAGTGAGACCCTTTCCCACTTTGTAATCAACACCTTCTACATTTATGTCGTCAACCCTTGCAGTTGGTTTTTCTATCGCAGGTGTTTGGGCACATCCACTTAAAAGAATGGCTGTGGCAATCAGCACGAGTATACCCCTTTTCATATTTTCACCACCATTTTGTGGTGTTTACTACAAATTTCTGAATTACTCATTATAAGCCTTTTGATATTGTTGTATCCACTACAATATGACTGAACTATTAACGAGCGATAAAAAGAAAATCGAACTCCTGAAAGTACTATCAGATGGGAAGGTTTACACCTACTACCGTCTTTCGAAAATTATCAAAACGAACTATGAGACTGTAAAAAAGAACTGTAATTTTTTAGAACTTCTAAATTTTGTTGAGATTATAAAAGTGGACAAAGAGGAAAGTGCATCAGGAGTGGCATCGTACAGAGTTAAAATTACAGAAAAAGGTTTAAAATTCATCAAGAACCTGAAAATGTAGTTACTCTATCAAATCCTCTCTTCCTGCTTGTTTCAACAACCTGATTAGCTCGTTAATGCTCCCCTGCTTAATAACAGCCTCTTCTGTAATCAGTTGCCGTATCACTTCCACCGCAGCCTCTTTAAGGTTGTATAGCTCCTTCTCACTTCTTGCAACCTCAGGATTAACGATACACTGTGCCAGCCTGACAATTAAAAGCTCGATGGCTTCGTGGATTAGTGTTTCCTTTGCCTCCTCTTCGTCTGGGTCAAAAATAAAGATGGTCTTGCCATCTTTGCTGACCATTCCTCGATATTTGCAGTTATCTGTGGGTATCCACTTTAGCTCGGTTTCTTCAGGTAAATGTAGAGCCTGCTTTAGGTAGTCAAAAAAATTAAAGAGGTTCATTTTGCCACCACGATCTTGTTGTTAATTACGTGCTCTATCTCCCACCCATCGTTTAGGTAGTGTGGTAGCTCCTCCTCCGTTATAAGCTTCCTTTGCTTGTTGTTTGTTTGCTTTATTGCTAATTCCTGTCTTATCAACTTCCCTATAACTTGCTCTTCGTCCATCTCTGGATGCTCTTCGAGTATTCTTGCAATCTTGATGTCGATATTCTCTATACCTAAACTTCGGGCAAATGCCTTTATCAACTCAACTTTGTCAAGTGTTTGTCTCTCAAAGATTGTAACTCTATGCATGTTTGCCTTATACTCTTCTGCTGCACGATCTGGGTCAGTTCTTAGGTAGCTTCTGTCCAAGTATCCTTCATGTCCCATTAAAGCATGCACCAAGGCATCATCTAATCCAATATTGCTTCTAAAGAACTTCCTTGTGCTGTGGATGTGGATTCTGTATCTTCCAGTGGTGGGGTCTCTATCATCAAGTCCTGTCTTTTTTAGTGCATCATTCAGGATTCTCCAAGCATTAGTTGGGTCCATCGGCCATACCTTATCGTCATCCCACACTTGGGAGGAGAGTTGTGGGCTTACCCTCTTTAGGGTCTTCTCTTTAACTCTCAACCATTCCTTTATCGCGTCTCTTGCTTCGTAGCTCATAAATACAACCCTACCACCGTAACCACCTTTGGTGTATGTTGGTCTAATGTATGCTCTTGGTGGGTCTGCGTTCAAGTCCAAGTCGCTCACTTTAAGTTGTAGGGTTTCTCCAATTCTACATCCTGTGCTCAGTAAGAAGAGGAATAGAGAGCGTCCTTTAATGTCCATGTGGGACAGTATTCTCCTCCATTCGTCGTGTTTCCCTGCAGTATCAACAGTTAATTCTCTGGGTGGAGGTAAGAGTCTTCTTTTTATCTTTTTCCACTCACTCTCATCTATCCTGATTCCGTGGTCAGCAAAGAAGCTCTTTACTGCTGCTACCATAACGTTAAGGCTTTTAGGTGCTCTGTAAGCATTGGCCTCGATAAATGCCTTAAGGTCTCTTGCAAACCTGTCTCTATCTGTCTGCTGCAGGTACTCTTTGTCAGTCATTCCAACGAACTCAAAGAATTTCCTTAGACTGTTGGAATACACATTCTTTGTGCTCTTATTAGAGAAGTTTTCCGTCAGCCATTTATCTACTTCTTCAAACGTTTTCATCATATAAAATTTTTCTTCAAGGTATAAGTAGTTATTGTTAACATATGTTAAAGCTAAATCTTTTTATTTTTTAAATCCGAGGTTCAAATGTGTCTGAAATTTTGACTTTATAAACTCCTAATGTTCTGCAGTTTCCGGTCAAGAATCTTCTTCTTTTGATGTACCAGATGATTGGATGTTATCAGTCCTGGACTTCCCTATCTTTTCACTCCGATACCCACTTGGTGAGATCCGGAGTTAAGCTTGAAGAACTCGTGGGATACCAAACTAAGGTTACCTAAGTAAGCGCTATCTATATATGGGTTGTTTTTTTATTTATTGATTCAACTGCTAGTTAAATGGAGGGTATAATGCGCTCAGCTGGAGTACTTAAAAACGGACTGGTTTTACAGATACACATGTTTTTGACAATCTTTGTTGCGCTGGCAGTTCCACTACAAGCTGCGACAGTAACTGTATGCCCTTCTGGATGCGACTACGCAAGTGTCCAAACTGCAGTTGATAATGCAAATCCTGGAGACGTTATCGAAGTTTATAGCGGAACTTACTACGAAAATGTAGTGATAAAAAAGCAGGTCACTGTATGCGGAGTTAATACCGGTAAAGGAAGGCCGATCCTCGATGCAGGTGGGAGAAGCAACGTTATCACCATAACGGCGGATGGTGTAACTATTGAAGGATTTAAGATCGAGATTCTTAACCTCCCATCTCTGACCTCTTAAGAGCTTTTCCAGTTCGATCCTGTTATTTGGCTTTCCAACATCACATTTTAAAAGCAAATAACCCATCTCCATCACCCCTCCACAAACTCCATCATATCAATCTCCTCCTCAACCTCCTTACTTTCGAGTTCTCCAAGAATTCGCTCAACCAACACCTTAGCATGTTTCGGGTTGATTCCGTAAACCTCTCCGACCTTCTCAGCAATATCCTCTTTGTCGAATCCCCTCTTATTCATCCACAGAACGGATGGCTTGATGAGGTTGCAGACCTCCTCGATTGTTGCACGTCCAAGGATCTCCGGATAAACCGGTATGCGATCTAAATCGCTAATCTGGTAGAGTCCTTGTTTGAATCTCTTTATTTTCACTTTATACTCAACTGCGATCTCTATCCATTCCTTGAGGCTCTCATCAATGGGCAACAGCATTTTCAAGCCTCCAAAAGTTTTCCAAGCATTTCTTTAGCCCTTGGAATGTTGTAGCTCGCTATCTCCTCCAAATCTCCTTTCAGCCTCTCGAAAACTGCTTGCTGGATGTACTCCTCTCTATCTCTTCCCGACCACTCACAAAACTCCTTCAAAACTTCTTCCACTTCTCCCAACATTCTGCCACCTCCTTTTTATTTTTCCTCCGTGAAGGAGGACCGTGAAAGGTCAGACATGAGCACAGGCTACCACCTCCTGAGTCAGGAAGGGCCTGAACTTGTAAAGAGGGGCCACAATAACGAAATTCTTGGCTCTCGTGACCCCTACATAAAACAGCCTTAATTCACTCTCCCTTCCTCCGTTTCTCAGCTCTGATGCGATATTCTGGGTGATTGCATCGGCAAGAACAACAATATCAGCTTCCTTTCCCTTGGATGCATGGATTGTGTCAACGTAGAGGTTGATCTTTTCCTCCACAACCGGGTGATAGGCATCCTGAACGATCTTTGCAGTCCTCTTGCTTCTGAAGTTGATGAGGTTGATCGGATCACCCTTTGACTGCAAAACTTCAAAGAACTGGATCGGAAGCCCTCCCTCAGCCAGAGATTTAAGAGCACCCTCCTTGAGGTGTTGTGGAAGGATCTCCTCTCGAAGGTTTTCAATCAGCCAGAACTTTTCCTGTATGTTGAGCGGTTGTTTTCCACGCAGCTTTGCAACTACATTCCAAGCTGTGAGGATTTCCTTATCCCAAGGAGACTCACCCTTGAGCTTCTTGAACGGAACTCTCAGGGAGATGAGAATCCTCTCAGCGTAGTAAACCATCTTATTTGTCCTGAAAAGCAGGAAAACCGTTTTGTCAGGATGCCTTCTTGACAGAATGGCAGCAGTTCTGACAATCTCATCAAAGGACATTCTCTTAAGGATATTCCAGCCTCCACCATTGAAGGCCGGTATAATGGTTTTTTCCTTCCGGGTTTTGACCTGGCTGATTATGCCTCCTGCAAGCTTCCAGATCTCAGATGGGACTCTCCACGACTTGGGGAGAACGTGTTCCTCACCCTTGAAGTTAAGGAAGAACTCAGGCCGTGCTCCCTTCCAGCCATAAATGGCCTGATCATCATCACCTGCAAGGTAGGCAACATCAAGGCCCTCTATCAACTTCTTAGCGATCTCAAACTCAAGGGAGTTGAAGTCCTGAACCTCATCGATAAAGCCAACCTTGGCATCAATGAAGATATCATCCTCATAGGCCTCGATAAGCATGTCATTGAAGTCTATGATTCCTGTTTTCTCCTTGGTCTTTAACCACAGCTCAATAACGTGGCCAGCCTCGTTATTCACCTTATACAGCAAATCGAGGCAGGCCTGAGCATCTCTCTTCTTTGGGTAGTGTTCACCTATGGTCCTTGTCCACAGCGTGAAAATCCGGTTGCCGAGAGCTTCCGAGCCATCATCACCCTTGATGTATGGGATGCCGAGGTCCTGACAGAACTTGGCCTGAAGACCTTCAATGAAGTCATAAGCCTGCATTGTCTCAACGATATACCGAAGGCCAGGGCTCTGCTTTGTGAGCCAACTCAAGCAAAGGCCGTGGAGTATCCTAAAGTATGGTGTGACCACACCTCCTTTATCAACTCTGATTCTCTCACAGGCCTCATTTATAGCAGAGTTTGAGAAGCTGATGAACATGACATCCTGGATTTTCACGTTCTCTCCATCAACGGTCTCTTTCAGTTTGTTGATCAGCCACGTGGTCTTTCCGGTGCCTGGTGGACCGTAGAGTTTAACTAAATCTGCCATCCTTCATCACCTCCTGCAGGTATCAGCTCGGCAATCTCCGAGCTCTCAATGTCCTCAATCACTTCTGGCTCCCAGTCATCTCCTCAAAATAGCCTGGATGGCTTGCAGGTTGAAACGCCAGAAGTAACGCAACTCATTTCCAACTCTCATTCTCTTTGAAGGTCCTGCAAGAAGTCTCTGGATGGCCTTTGCCACCTTCTCTTTACGGTCCTTTATGCCGGCCTCCTCAAGAAGCTCCTTGAAAAGCTCTGATTCAACGTAGATCACACCATCCTCCAGGAAGAACCCACGTTTTGGTGGTACTTTCTTTTCTTTCAGCAGGTCTAAGGAATAGTAATCCCTCTTTGTTGTCAAAATCTCGATTATTGTGGATTCAAGCCCACTCTCCACATCTACTGGTGTTTTCACGTGGTCGGCGATTTCAAGCCATGCTTGGTAAACTCTAAAAGCATCTTCTTCCGAGAAAGGTGGATTAGGAGGCAAAAGATAGCATTCAAGAAAGACTTCATCAAAGATAGCTGAGTTTATTATCACCTCACTTTTCTGCTTCCTGAAAAACTTCTTTAAAGGAATGATCTTTCTCTTTCCTGCAACCTTAACATCCATCTCTCCACTCGAGTGGAAAATTACCACACTCTCTGTGTCGAGGATAAGCCTCTCTGCTGGAGGCAGCTTCATCCTGCAACCTTCTCCAACACATAGGCCGAGCTCTTGAACATAATTACAGGTGAATTCTGGAACCTTCCACAACTCTGAATACTCGCTTATGGAGAGGTTCAGGTTATGTGCCGCTATAAATGAATCAATGAATTCGGCTCTCTTGTCTTCAGGAATTCTTCTCTTCTTTTGCCACGCTAATATTACTTTCAGAGCTTGTGGATCAGGTATTCCTCTGGCCCTCTGAACACAGTCGGGTTCAAAAAGTGATGACTTTGTAGTGTTGTTCTGAGTGTCCTTAGTGTCCTGTGTGTTCCGAGTGTTCCGAGGTTTTGAAGGTATAATTTTTTGCTTATCATCATAGAACACTCGGAACTCATTACCCCCACTGTGGGGATTTTGGATGTCACACAACTTCAGGAATAGCTTGGGATTCTTGGCAGGATTGAACTGCTCTCCACTTCTTTCCACTTTTGAGAGAGTAAGCTCAATGTAGTCATCACGCTCCAGCTTCTCCCTGTATCTGTAGCTTCTAAGGATCTCTACAATCTGTGGCTCACTAAATCGCCAGTAATGCAGTCTGGAGGCACAGGCCATGTCAGCCTCGGAAGGTGAGTCATAGTCCGGATGTTCAATGACTTCCAGAAGCTCATCGAGTTTTCTGTCAACCTTCCTTATCGTGTCAAGGTGTATGCCGAGATCATTAACAAACTTGGCCTCGCCATCAATCTTAGGCCTCTCTTCCTCTTCCTTTGACTCCTCCAGCTCTTCTTTGAGCCTTCTTATAACCTCCACATCTGTGACATTGTCGTTAAGCTCAATCAACTCGGCCAGAAGCCTTCTGTTGTCCTTGACATTATAGAAGCCTGGCAGTCTAAGAACTCTGGCACAATCCCAGGCATTGTCAACCTTAAAACCGTGATCTCTCAAGAACTTGATCAGAACCTTATTCAGCTCTTCAATTTCCTCCTTTGGAATCTCCTTGTTGAGCCTGATTATAGGCTGAAAACCTCTGCCTGAGTAAACACAGACTGTTATGTGGATATCTCTTGACTCGAGGATCTTCTTGCTTCCTCGTATTTCTCAAGAACTCTCGCCTTGATCTCCTCATCTGTGAGATTTTCATACTCTTCAGGCCTCTTGACTGAGAAAACGTCAACATCGAGCCAGAGCCGGTCAGCTTTGTCTATGACATGCTCTTTACTTCCTCCACCACTATCAGGTTTGCTCTTGCGTGGAAGTATGCCGTAATAAACGTTAAAGCCATTTTCATTCTGTGATTTTAGGAAGTCATAATCGGCGATCAGCTCATTTACTCCTTCGTAGAATTTGGGAATAGATCTCCCTTTACTAATGAGCCTTATCTCGATCCATGTATCTGGTTTGTTCAGAAACTGGAGAAGACTCTCGAGTCTGTTCATCCCTGCACCCCCTCTGGAAAATCGCCTATCTTAACTGGATCCAAGACAATCTTGCCTTCGGAAACTTCAATTGTGAAATAATATCCTTTGAAGATTTCTCGAATGAGTTTCGGAAAGTAGATCGCCCCATTTGAGTTGAATGTGACCAACTTTCTCTTATTAGAATCGTAACTTTTATATAAATTCACTCTCTTATTTCTTTTAGGGGAAAGTTTACGAGGTGTGGCGGTCTGCAACTCATCCACCTCCTGAGTTTTTAATTTTTAAACCTAAATCTTCAGCGTAAGCGTCAATCGCTCTTCTGATAACCTCAGAATCACTTGAAACTCCCAACTCCTGCTTTATTGCGTGGATTTTCTCGATGTATGCTGGTGGAAGGCTCACGAATTTTCGAACTATGTTCATAGATGCTCGCCAACATTTTTTCTTAACAACATTATGTTGCGATAAAGTTATATAAAGGTTTCGCCACAATGTTGTAAGAACTTAATGGAGGTGGAACATGGATCCACTAATAAGGAAGTATGGGGCTGTAACTCTCAGGATAATTCTGAAAAATGGGAACCGAGCGAGATATAATCAAATTTTAGAAGACTTTCCAGCAACTTCAGGAACACTAAGCAGGGTTTTAAAAGTTTTAGAGCAAGAAGGATTCATCTCAAGAGAAATAGATCCGAATTCTCGACCACCAGTTGCCTATTATTCTGTGACAGATAAAGGAGTAAAAGAAGTTGAAAAGGAAATGGAAAACCACTATATGGCCCTCATGGAATTCGACCCTGAGGAAGCTGAGCAATTACTAAACGAGTTAATAGAACGCCTAAAACAGAGAAAACAATCATGAAGCCGTTCATTCTTAAATCCACAGAATTCAACCACGAGAAGATGGAAGTTATAGCCCACACAGACTGTGGAGATTTCAGATTTCCTGTTTTACCACCGAGAGATGACCAAAAGCATGGATATGAGACAGGCTTTGAAAACGGAAGGTATGTTATACGAACAAAAGATTATGAAAAGCTAAAATCAGGGGATTACAGTAAAGAAGAGGAAATTAAGCTATTCCATGAGGTTTGCCATTATGATAAACGTGTAATTCTGCCATTTCATTCGTATAGCCTGTTTATCAAAGCTGAAATATGACGTTGGAGAATTTGACATTTGCAATGCTTTAGAGGACATCTTGACAATAGGGGTATTGAATGAGATTACAAACATCAATCAGAAAGAGATCAACAAAATCTTAGGAATTGCAAAGCGAATACAAGAAACAAACAAACTTTATAAAAATTACCTATTCAATCTTATTAGGGAAAAGGGCATGGAGGAAGCTGATTTAAAAGGATTATTGGAACGAATGACACGCTTTAATGTTTCAGATGTCGCCAGGCTATACAAAAAAGACCCTGTAGAAAGAATAAAAGGAATTTCTGCCTATTACTTCGTTTATGATGGTTTGTTTCTTATCCTATATAAACATCATAACGGAGAATACAATGATGAAGAGAGCCTCAAAAAAGATTTGGAAGGTGTGTCGAAGTATCTAAATCCCCAATACCGTCCGAAAAAAAATCAGACCACAGACGTTTAACAAGGAACGCGTTGAATTTGCAGAACGGTATTTGGGTGGATTCCTAACGAAATGGATTGAACCGTTTATAAGGTCTCAAAAGAAGTGTGATGATATATTTTTCAGAATCAGGTGGGAGTTAGAATATTGCAGAGTTATATATTTTTTAAGTGATTGTAATGTTTTTAAGTTATTTGTATGATGACACCCTAAGCCTCTCTGCCTTAGGATGGCAAGGTTTATCAATAAATACGTATGAATAAAATTATGCCAAGGCAGAAGACCAACAAGACAAAATTAACCCTAACAGTGGATAAAAATCTGGTGGACGCAGCAAAAACAATAGGCATCAACCTGTCGGCTTTTCTGGAAATTCAGCTCAGACAGTATCTGGCAGTTCTAAAAAACGGTTATACGCAGTGCGGGGGGAGGGATTCGAACCCTCGAACCCCTACGGGACAGGACCCTGAATCCTGCGCCTTTGTCCGCTCGGCAACCCCCGCTTGTATGAAAGATTCTACAAAGGATTTATGAGGTTTATGGTGAAGAAGCAATATGAGTAAAAACATAATCAACGTGGAGACATAACCAATGTAAGCTTTATAAATGGACCACGGACGGAGCATGCTCGGAATTGAAAAGAAGGACCACATGGACTTGACCTTAGAGTTCGAGGGAAGAGGGCTAAATGCTCTAACGAATTTGGATCCGGATGAGTACGAGATGAAAACCAAGAAAAAAGCTGAAGTCGTCGTGGCGCAAAGCGGGCCAAGGATGGCTCATATTTACACCCTTACCGAACAACAGGAGAAAATCTTTGAGGCTCTTTGTGATATAGAAAGCGTGGAATTCATATTCTTCCGGAGGGGCAACGAAGTGTTTGTGTCAGATGAAAGCGACGTTTTCAGTCTCGAAGAGTATGAATTTGGAGCCGAATATCCAAAGGCTTTTGAAAGAGTTTTGGGATTGATGTTCAACGAAAGATGCGGGGGACTTCGTAGTTACTGCTAAAAAAGGCTATGAATTCCAGATTTCCACTACAGAGGTGCTCATGGTGGATTGAACTTTGAAGATTCCACAGGATTTGCCGTCATCCATTCTGAAGGGTTAAAGGAACGTGTCATCCCGGAAGGATTCGTTACAGATGTCCTCCTATAGACCCTTGAGCTTTTAACCCGTTGAAGTTAAGGTGAGAATGCAAACCAAGTGCTATAGTTTGGGCTCTCCAAAGTGCTTCCTGAACACATCGTAAATGTCCTCGGGCTTTTCTAGCATCGTAACGCCATCCATTTGAGCGAGCCTTCTCACGTGCTCAACATCCTCTTTTCTCACCCTTATCCTCAAATCCCTGCCGTTGGGTAGCTTCGTTACCACCTCTCCTTCTTTGTAGTCGGATGGCATGATATAGAGGGGAACGTAGGCCTTGAGACCCATTATTGCCGCATTTGTCAGAAGAGTGTCAGCAATGCCCATCGCAATCTTTGCAACGGTATTTGAGGTTGCAGGAGCAATCAGCAGAAACTCATACCTCCCGACCTGAATCTGTCCTGCTAAGAATGGTTTGTTGGCGTCAATCTCAACCCTCACAGACCCAAAGGTCTCCTTCAAGTCTTTCATCAGCTTGTAGTACTTAACAACCTCTTCTCCGGCCTTTGATAGATAAACCGCTATCTCAACGTCTGGATATCTCCTACTTATATCTTTCATCACCTCAACGGTCTCTGGCAGCCTGTCTCCACTTCCGGTAACCCCCCAGGCAACCCTCTTCTTTTTCTCTCCCATATTAAACACCTTCCAGCATTTTCAGCATTTCGGCAAATCTTTTGACGGTTTTCCTCAAACTCCTGAACCCCTCCTCGTCCTCCTTAACTCCATCCAGCGTATCCTTGCTCCAGAATGTCGCGCCAAGGTTTGCTCCAAATGACCCCCCACTAACGGGAATAATACCGTTGAGGATGTAGAAGGTCAGAATCTGCTGTATGGCAAACTCCTGCCCACCTATCCTGTCTCCCCCGACTGCAATCGCCATCCCAACCTTTCCGCGAAAGAAGTCGTAGTCTGCTGCAACCAGAGCCCTGCAGCGGTCCATTACCGCCTTTATCTGCGCGCTCACCCCACCGTTGTAGACAGGAGTGGCCATCACTATCCCTCTCGCTTCTCCCAGCATTCCATAGAGTTCCTGCATGTCGTCCTCAATTCTGCACTTCTTGTGTCTCAGGCAGTAATCGCAGTGCTGGCAGGGGCTAATCTGCTTCCCCCTAACTGTAAAAAATTCGGTTTCAAAACCCCGCTCTTCGAGCATTCTCAGAGCTTCTGTGAGCACGTATTCAGTTGCTTTCTTTCTCGGGCTCCCCGAAATGCCGAGTATCATCTCGCCAGCTCCGCTCCAAGCTCAAAGGCCTTCTGCAACTCCTCCTCAGTCGGTCTGAACTTGACCATCAGTGGTTCAAGCGTTTCGAACTTCAGCTCTTCCAGAATTTTCTGAATCTCCTTAACAGCGTTGCCGTTCCAGCCGTATGAGCCGAATGCAAGTCCCTTCTTGTTCTGAGGCTTCAGCCCTTTGAGGTAAGTCAGAAAGCCGGCAACTGGTGGGAACAGGCCGTTGTGAATCGTCGGAGAGCCTATCGCAACGGCTTTTGCATCCAGTATTTCTGTCACAATATCCGCCCACGGGTCTTTTCTGATATGGAAAAGCCTGACTTCCGCTCCTTCACTGCCCGCTCCATCGGCAATTGCCTCGGCAAGTTTCTCAGTTGAATGCCACATTGTGTCGAACACAACAACAACCTTGTTCCCGCTCTCGAAGTTCGCCCACTTTGAGTATGCTTCTACAATCCTGCCCGGATTCTTCCAGATTACTCCGTGGCTTGGAGCTATCATTTCTATCTCCAATCCAGAACTCTGGATTTCGGAGAGCTTCTTTTTTATCAGGCCGGCGAGGGGCATGAGGATGTTGGCGTAGTAAAGTTTTGTCCAGCTTATCGCCTCCTCCAAGCCAAGCTCTTCATCAAACCTTTCCTCGCTGGCAATATGCTGTCCGAAGGCGTCGTTGGAGAATAGAAGCTTATCCTCCTTAAGATAGGTCGCCATGCTGTCAGGCCAGTGGAGCATTGTCATGTCGATGAACGTTAGCGTTCTTTTGCCAATCTTGACCTCATCTCCACCTTTGACGACCCTAATGTCCCACCCCTCGCAGTCGTAGTACTTGCAGATTCCGTCTTTTGCTCTTTGAGAGCACAGAATTGTGGCGTTCTTGGCGATTTTCATTGTGTCGGGCAAACCACTCGAATGATCTGGCTCAATGTGGTTCACAACAACGTAGTCGATTTCTGAGGGGTCAACGACCTTCTTTATCCTCTCCATAGACTCCTTCACGAATTTGTGCTTTACCGTATCAATTAGAGTGATTTTCTCGTCCATTATCAGGTAGGAGTTGTAAGTAAGCCCTCTTCTCGTCAGAAAATTGTGGAAATCTCTTTCGTTCCAGTCTATCGCCCCAACCCAAAACACGTTGTCCTTAATTTCTACCGGTTTCATGTTAGAAATTCGACCTAAAAGTATAAATCTCCTTCTTACGATTTTCGAAATTATAAATATCGCTTAAGACTTATTAGGAGTAAGTCATTCACAAAACCTCATAATCCCCCACAAGGTTCCGCTGTAGATGCAGCCATCTGGCCCTATCTCGGTCGCAGCGTAAAAGCTGTTGTGTGCGGGAAGCGGAGAGACCTTAGCGTACCACACACTCTCACCGCTCTCCCAGTTTACCGCCTCAAGCGTCCAGAATCCACCTCTCTGCCCTATTGCATAGAAAAGGTTGGTTTTGGCACTCATTGTTGGTATGGCGTTCGGAAAGCTAACATCTTTATTTGCCCACGCTTTTCTCAGCTCCCTGCTCTCGCCATCCCATACAAACTTCTCAACTCCGTATGGAGCTACGCCGGGAAGGTTGGAAACAAGCATGGAGAATGGCTGAAATCTCTCGGGAAGCAAATCGAGTATCCTCAAGCCGAGCCTATTGTTTGTTATCACTGCCGAACAGCTTCTGACGAGAACCGACTGCTCTGAATAACTTTCATCCGTCTCAAAACCGAAAGTTACGGGAACTTCTGCAGCAATTCTCCTGTCTTTCCCCTCCAGCCCTTTCCAGTCCTCAGGAATCTCGTCTCTCCAGAAGAGAACCATGCGCATCAGCTTCTGCCCGTCAGTTATCACCACAAACCTGTCATCTCCACAGTTCATCAGCGAGGGGGTTGATCCGGAACCCTTTCCGAGCCTCCCCGCCATCTGGCTGCCAGTCATGTACTCCGCTCTCCAGCCGAGAGTGAGCTTCTCACCATCCCAGTTTATCCTGTACATCGCCTTATCCGTCACAACGTAAATCCCGCCATTCTCGTCCGCAGCGATGGAGTTCGAAACCCTCTCAGAGCAGTTTCCTATGTGGAACACATCATACTTTTCGAAATCCTGCGAAACAACTCCGACTGTTGCATGGCTGGTTGCAAAGGCTATCATCCCGTCGTAGGTCATCGTAATTCCAACAATTTTTTCATCGCTATCACACAGAGCACTTTCAGGAATTTCAAAAACCCTCTTCAGCTCTATCTTCGACAACCTGTTTCCGGCAACTCTGTCACCGTAGGCTTCAATCCTGTCCAGCTTTGGCACGAAGAAGGTGTAATTTGAGAGAATGCTGTAAGCCCCGCTGATTCCCATTTCGTGCTTCTCAGGCTTAACTTCATCAATCACGGTAAAGTTTTCCAGGTCTATCTTCGCTATTTTGCCAGTAAAGCCGACAGTAGAGACCCATGCTACTCTCTTTCCGTCCGGATATGGCTTTGAAAAGGCTATTGTTATTGGCAGGTCGTAGAGGAGCAGGAACTGAAATTTCAGCTTTTCCGGATGACAGGGTGCATTAAAGGGGGAACTTGCCTGACAGTAGCTGTTTCTGTGGCTCTCTGCCCATACACTATCCAGAAAGGGGTTTGCTGGTGGCTCATCTGCAAACGGGTTTGAATTCTCGTTTGGTGGTGAGCTTAGCTTAGCAACCTCAAGCACCGTCGTTGAAGGGTAAAAGAAGAGCAAAACCGTTGGTAGAACAATTGGGAGCAATATAACAAGTAAGATGAATAAGAAGTAAATTTTCCTCATGAAGTTAAAACCATCATCAATTATATTTAAAGTTGACTGAAGCTTGAATTTGGCGCAGTATTCCAAAATATTTTTTACTCCTAAAACAACCACACTTTTCTATACTCAAAGACTCTTTCAGCAGTAACTTCCTCAAAAAAGCCTGATAGGGAGTGATTTCAGCCAGAACAGATCGATGAGCCAGTTGAGAGAGGCGGGGGGTCGAGGGTTCTGTCAGAGGTTGGGAGTCTAAATCTCAACCACCTCGAGAAAGTCAACCATCCTGAAGTCATCATCGAAGGTTGCTATTTTCTTGATGCCATAATGCTTGCATGTTGCTGCTATTAAGGCGTCGTTTGGGAGGAGTTTGTGTGTTCTCATGATTGTGCATACTTCGTCTACATCTTGACAGTCGTTAAGCACATTTATTTTTAAATCCTCAAAGAGCCTCATCAGACTTTCTATCTCCTGAGAACAGAAGTTATAACCTTCACTGGCAATCAGTGACCTAAAATCGTAGTAAGATCGAATACCATACTTTCTTTCAGCCAATTTTCTTGAGATTATATACACGACTTCGTTAAGCACGGTGAATGTCGTGCAGAATTCTTCGTCCATTTCAAGTATCCTTGTAGCCTTATCGGTAAGCTCAGTCTCAAATAGGAAGTTATAGAACACGTTGGTGTCGAGAAGTATCACATAAATGCCTCCCATTCAAGTGTTTGCAACTCTTTTACACTCGATTTTCCAAACAATCCTCTGTAGTTTTCCAAAATCTCTTTTTTGTCTTTTTCCACTTTTAACTTTACTCTCTCCCCCTCCTTGAGGTCAACCTTCTGAAGGGGCTTGAATACTCCGTTCTCATAGACGGCTTCGATTATCTTTGGCATAGTTTAAGTTCTGTCTGTAAATTGAAATAGGTTTCGCCGGTTGTGGGTTTGGGAGATGCTTAGACAGGCGACTTTAGCCCCAAGAAGGCCTTAATACAAACTTCATACACCTTTCAGCCACACGAGAAGCTCGATAAGCCGGTTGAGGAGGGCAGGAAGGAAAGTGGATGTCGTAGGGGTTGAAGTAGCCGAGGGTTCTGTCGGAGGTCAGGAGAATGACTGGTAGGACTGATAGGGAGAGAACGTCTGCTTTTGTGTTATTGCTAAACCGGTCAAAGAATGTGAGCAGGATTAGTAAGGCTGCTGAGTATCAGAGAGGCGTAAGTCAGGTTGGAGAAGTGATCCACACCAGAGTTGGGGTTGTTAAGATAGGGGAGGTAGAAATCCTATTTTGACTTTATTCTTTGACTTTATTACGGAAACGTCTCCATCAGATCGTTAAATTCTTCTATAAGATAATACGCCTTAGTTACCTTTTTAGCGTTCTCAACCATAAATTTGTCGTTAGTTACGAGAATTGAGTTTGTCAACTTTTTGCTGCTGCGATTTTCTACTCCTTCTTCTGATTATATCTGCCATCCCCTCTTCTTCCAGTCTCAATCTAATCCTCTCCCCCTCCTTCAGATCAACCTTCTGGAGGGGTTTGAAAACTCCGTTCTCGTAAATGGCATCGATTATCTTTGGCATGTTTTAAGTTCTCTCGTAAATAGAAATAGGTCTCGTTGGTTTTGGGTTTGGGAGATGTTCAGACGAGGTGACTTTAACCTAAGAAGCCTTAACGCAAAAATCACACCTTTCAGCCAGAAGAGAGTGTCTGGTTGGACAGTCTCATTCAACGAAAACGATAAATAAAATCCCTGAAAATTAGATTTATGGATGCACAGCAGATAGCAGAGAAGGTCAGAGACCTGATAATGGGGGCGATGAGGGAGGAGTTCAGAGAGTTCAAGGCTGAAGTTAGGGGACAGCTGGAGGGTTTCAGGGTCGCTATTGAGACGATGAACGAGAGGATGGACGCCATAGAGAGGAGAATGGATTCTCTGGAGAGAAGAATAGATGAGACCAATAAAAGGATAGATGATGTGAGAGAGGAGCTGACGGCAAGAATAGATGAGACTAACAAGAAGATTGATGACGTAAGAAAAGAGTTAACGGCAAGGATCGATTCTGTTAGGGAGGAGCTAACAGCGAGAATGGATGAGACAAATAAAAGGATTGATTATGTAAGAGAAGAGCTGACGGCAAGAATAGATGAGACTAACAAAAGAATAGACATCTTCTCCACAAGAATCGAAGAGAACACAAGAGAGCTTGGAGAACTGAAGGCAGAGATTGCAGCACTGAGATCGAGGCAGGAGATAATAGAGGATCTTGTCAGAAGAGTCAGGAAGCTTGAGGAGAAGGTTTTTGCTTGAGTTTTTCATGTTTTTAGCGAGGGAGTTGTCCGAATAAGCATGTAACCATATAAATAAAAGGTCTTAACAGCTATTCCTTTCCTTAAAGCATTGGGAATAGGTTCTGCAGGATGTTATTAGGACAGGTTTTTTAGCGATATCAGAAGATATGAGCCGGTTGAGGAGGGGTAAGCAGAGACGAATGTCGTATGGAGAGAAGTAGTCAAGAATTCTGTCGGTAAATGTCTAACCATAATGCTTGCAAGGATATGATTGCGTTTAACGAACGTACGATTTAAACTACACTTTTTTCAGCAACTCTAAAAACTCGATCTTATCAATTCCCGCATCTTTTATGATTTCCCTAAGAATTCCCCTTCCCAGTTCCTCACCTTGGTGAACAGGTACGACTGTAACTCTACCGTCAGGATGTTTCAGTATGACATGACTACCTCTCTGTCGAACGACTGTGAATCCAAGTTTGACCAAAACTTTTATGACCTTTTCAGCTTTCACCGGTTTCAACTTCAATAACTTGCACCCCTACGAACTCTCCGACCTCAACATCCTTCTCAACATCCAAGTAGAGTTCAATAGCCTCTTTAACCCTTTCCATTAGCTCGTCAAGGCTTTTCGCCTGTGTATGGCAGCCGGGCAGGGAGGGTACCTTGGCGACGTAGTATCCATCCTCATCCCTCTCTACCACAATAGTAAATTTCATATTGAAGTTTGATTACGAAAGTAGTAAAATCTTTCTGCTTCAAAATTTAGCTTAAGAACCTTCCCGGGAGGTTTTGATTTAAAGCTCATGTTTCAATTGAGTAATCTCATTATTAACTCTTCAGCCACACGAGGAGCTCGATGAGCCGGTTGAGGAGCAGGGAGGAGTGGATGTCGTAGGGGTTGAAGTAGCCGAGGGTTCTGTCGGAGATTGGACTTAATGGCAATCAAACTTCAACTACTTCAAGAAAGTCTACCCTCTTGAAGTCATCGTCGAAGGTTGCTATTTTCTTGATGTCATAATGCTTGCAGGTGGCAGCGATTAAAGCATCGTTGGGCAGCAGTCCGTAGGATGTCATAACCTCGAACATCTCCGCAAAACTCGCAGGAGGGAACACGACTATGTCGAAGACATCTAAAATGGTAGAGATATCCGAGGTCACCTCCTGGGAAATTTTTGATACGAGATCAGAGTTACTTCGGAGAAAATGAAGCAGGTCATAGTGTTTCTCGATATTCGTTCTCTCCTTAGCACTCTCTTTTACGAGGATGTACGCAACCTCTTCAACTACGTTTGTGGATGTTACAAGTCTACAGTTTCCGAGATTTCTGAATACATCAATTCCATTTACGAAAAAAGCTATGAATGCAGAGCTATCGAGAAAAATGGTCTCTTCTGTCATGAACCTCGTCCCTAAGTTTCATCATATCGACTTTTCTTCTTCCGTATTTTCCCCTTAAATTGTCTACGTTCTCCCTAACCACGAGTCTGACTTTCTCCCCCTCCTTGAGGTTAACCTTCTGGAGGGGTTTGAACACACCATTCTCGTAAACAGCCTCGATTATCTTTGGCATAGTTTAAGTTCTTTCGTAAATAGAAATAGATTTCGTTGGTTTTGGGTTTGGGAGATGTTCAGACGAGGTGACTTTAACCTAAGAAGCCTTAACGCAAAAATCACACCTTTCAGCCAGACAAGAAGCTCGATAAGCCGGTTGAGGAGGGGCAGGCAGAAGTGGATGTCGTAGGGGCTGAAGTGGCCGAGGGTTCTGTCGGAGGGTAGGAGGATGACGGGCAGGATTGAGGGAGAGAACGTCTGCATTTGCATTGCTCAACCGGTCAGGAGAATGCGAGAGGAAGCGATAAGGCTCGGAGAGTATCAGAGAGGTAAATCAGGTTGGAGAAGTGATCCACACCAGAACTGGGGTTGTTAAGACAGGAGAAGGTAGAAGTCCCCATTTTGACTTTATTCCGGAAACGTCTCCATCAGATCGTTAAATTCTTCTATAAGATAATATGCCTTAGTTCCAACCTTTTTAGCGTTCTCAACCATAAATTTGTCGTTAGTTACGAGAATTGAGTTTGTCAATTTTGCCGCTGCGATGAAATATGAATCAATTGCTCTACATCCAGTTTCAAAACATACTGAAAATGCTATTTCGTTCAGAACTTTAAATTCGACAAAATTTATCCTGTCTACGATCTCTTCGTATAATGTGATTGCTTCCTGTTTTGGCATCCTCCTGACAAGTTGCCCAATTAGTTCTATTTTGAATACTTCCGGCTCTAAAATCGTAATTCTATGCTCCTGTAAAACTTCAAACACACTTCCCGCTACTGAAGATCTCTCTTCATTGAATCTGAACAGTGCATCAACGAACACAGAGGTGTCAACAACAGTCATCTCCTCTCCTTAAGAAATTCTCCTAAGGCATCGTGGTTTACTTTTCTGCCATATCTCTTGATGATGTCTGCTATCCCTTCCTCTTCTAATCTTAACTTAATTTTCTCTCCCTCCTTCAGGTTAACTTTTTCAAGGGGTTTAAACACTCCGTTCTCGTATACGGCTTCTATGATCTTAGGCATGTTTGTAATTGAGTTTAGACACAGAAAAGGGTTTCGCTGGCAGGCTGTGATTTTACGAAACTTAATACAAACCCTTCAGCTTATAAGGATAGTACTAACAACTGAAAGTCAACACACCCGAAACCAATAAATAGAATCCTCAAAAACTAAGAGTATGGATGCACAGCAAGTAGCAGAGAAGGTCAGGGATCTCGTTGTTGGGTCGATAAGGGATGAGTTCAGGGAGTTCAAGGCGGAGGTCAGGGGGCAGTTGGAGGGTTTCAGGGTTGCCCTTGATACAATGAACAAGAGGCTGGATTCCATCGAGAGAAGGATGGATGGTTTGGAGAGGAGGATGGATCTGGAAAGGAGAATGGACAGCTTGGATGCGAAGATTGATGCGGTTAGAGAAGAGCTGAGTGTGAGAATTGATGCTGTGAGAGAAGAGTTAACTGCAAGGATTGATGAAACAAACAATAGGATTGATTCTGTTAGAGAGGAGCTAACGGCAAGAGTGGATGAGACAAACAGGAGGATTGATGACGTGAGAGAGGAGTTAACGGCAAGGATAGACGAAACAAACAAGAGAATAGACAGCGTGAGAGAAGAGTTGAGTACTAAGATTGATGAGACGAATAAGAGAATTGATGGCGTAAGGGGAGAACTGACTGAGAGGATAGACGACGTAAGAGAGGATCTGATTGCAAGGATAGACAGTGTAAGGGGAGAGCTAACTATAAGAATAGACGAAACAAATAAAAGGATAGACATCCTGTCCACAAGACTGGGGGAGAACACGAGAGAACTTGGAGAGCTGAAGGCGGAGATCGTGGCGTTGAGATCGAGGCAGGAGATCATAGAAGATTTGGTGAGGAGAGTTAGGAAGCTTGAGGAGAGGGTGTTTGCTTGAGTTTTCAGTTTTTGGATAGATCAGAAGTTCAACAAACACTGTGGCTGGATAGAAGCATTGTAGGGTTAACAACAGGAAAATCTAAACCTCAACCACTTCAAGAAAATTCACCCGCTTAAAGTCATCATCGAATGTTGCTATCTTCTTTATGCTGTAGTGCTTGCAGGTTGCTGCTATTAAGGCGTCGTTTGGGAGAAGCTTGTATTTCTCTACGATCTCTTTTGAAAGATCGAAAATAGTGTCATCCACCGGCAGAACAACGAATCTACTCTTTAGAAAGTTCAGAACATGCAGCCTGTCAATTATAATTTTCTCAGCGATGCCTCTTTCAAACTCCTCTTTAATTTTGAAAAAATTAGTTCTTTCAACATTCAGCTCTCCTAAGACGCTGGCAACGATAATCTTGAAACTTGCCTCCTCCAAAACATTGGTTGACGTGTGCAAAACGTACTTACTCAGTCCCTCCAGAAGCTCCACTTCATTCTCAATTATGACTTTGAGAATTGTCGACGTGTCAACGAAGCAGTTTTCCCTCATAGTATATCTCATCAAGTTTTCTCAAATCCACTTTCGATTTTGGTAGCTTCGCAAGTTTTTTTCTTAGCTCCTGGAGAAAATCTTCGGTAACGATTCCACTTTCCTCAATTTTGATTTTCAGTTTCACCTTTTCCGGCAAGTTTACTTTTCCGAGAGGCTTGAACACACCGTTTTCGTAAACCACATCGATAACCTTTGACATATTGTTTTGTAAACCTGAGATTAAAAATAAGTTTCGGGAAACCAAGTTCTTACAAGGTCTAAAACCACTCACGGCTAAGCGATTTTGACGTGCAGTAGAAAACTCAGTTAAAAAGTTTTCGTTGAGCTGTTGGGTTTTGGTTTAAAGGTTTAAAATTGCAGAGATTTCAGCCAGATCGGAAAACCGATAAGCCGATCCAGCAGGGGCAGGCAGAAGTGGATGTCGTAGGGGCTGAAGTAGCTAAGGGTTCTGTCGGAGATGAGAATGTTGAGCAAGTCTAAATCTCAACAACTTCGAGAAAATCTACACGCTTAAAGTCTTCATCGAAGGTTGCTATCTTTCTGATGCCGTAGTGTTTGCATGTTGCTGCTATTAAAGCATCGTTTGGTAGGAGACCATATTTTTGTATCATCTCTTCAGCAAGATCTTCGATTTCTGCAGATAACGGCAAAGATTTGGCCAAGTCCAGAAATGCCTTTATATTTCCGATTTCCGAACATATCTCCCTAACGCTATCGGGCATTTTCTTCAATTCAAAGCTTTTCTTGCCGGTTACAAGCTTAATCCAAACGTATATGACCTCGCTGTATACGATGGCATTGCGATAAAGCTTTTCCTTTTGATAAAGAGATACAAACAATTTCTTCGCCGTTTCGTCCCCTTCAAGAATTTTTAAGAACACTGAAGAATCAACAAAAACCCCACTCATCTTCAAGCTCCCTCAGAGCTTTTAACGTATCCTTTCCCTTTAATATTCCGAATACACAGTCAACTACGCTCATCTCTTCAACCTTTAGTTTTACTCTCTCCCCCTCCTTCAGATCAACCTTCTGGAGAGGTTTGAACACTCCGTTCTCGTAAACGGCTTCGATTATCTTTGGCATGTTTTATGTTCTGTCTGGAAATAGAAATAGGTTTCGCTGGTTGTGGGTTTGGGAGATGTTTAGACGAGGCGACTTCGTAAGAGCCTTTGGGCAAAAAGTCACCGGATTTCAACTAGAAAGGTCTAAATTAAAAAATAGTTAAAATCTCAATATTAAATCGATCCTTTCCAGACAATCTGTTTTACACCATCGACCATGCAGACCAAAGTATGTGAGCCATAAGTTGCATCACATTCTATTGTATCACCTATGTCGGTGAACGTGCCGTCGGTACAAGATGTACCGTTAAATTCACAGGCTGTAATATTACTTGCTCCGCCCCAGCTAGTCAGCGTAAACTTAACAGTATCGCTGTCAACCCTCTCAGCTAAAACACCCGGAGTCTTCTGCTGCGGAACGTTTGAACCCAACCCGAACACAAAGCTCGCTATAACCGCCGCCAGTATAACGGTTATTGCCACCATCAGTATAACGCCGATCACTGGCGACACACCTTTCTCATCCATTCTCCTTACCATCTAACCACCTCCTGCACTTCTGGACCACCTGAGTGGCCCGGCATTAGCATTATTATTATAACCATAACGGGTATATAACACTTTCGATTCAGCCTGCTGAAAGGTGAAAAATTTTCACTTTAAGAGTAATGGGAAGCTGAAATAAACCCACCATCACCTTCCAAAATCGTCCTCGAACCTCTCTATATCGTCTTCCTCAAGATATTCCCCTATCTGTATCTCTATAACTTCGAGAGGAACTTTTCCGGGGTTCTCGATTCTGTGAATCGCCCCCGCAGGGACGAAGGTGCTCTCCCCGCTTCTAAGCAGAACCTCTTTACCATCCACTATTATTCTCGCAGTTCCCTTCACCACAACCCAGTGCTCGCTCCTGTGGTAGTGCCTCTGCAGGCTGAGCCTCTTTCCCGGCTTCACGGTTATCCTTTTTATCTTGTAGCCCGTGTTCTCCTCAAGCACTGTATAGAATCCCCATGGCCTGTAGGCGGTTCTGTGGACTTCAACCACCTTGTCATTCCTCTCTGCCAGCAGTTTGTATACCTCTCTGACTTTCTCCGCCTCTCCTCTTTTAGCAATTAGTAGTGCGTCATCGGTGTCAATGATAATGGAATCCTCCACGCCTATCAAGGCCGTGAGGCGCTGGGTGATTGCGAGGTTGTTTTTAGAATCGATTGCGATGCAGTCGTCGCTCTTGATTGCATTCCCCTCATCGTCCTTCTCCATCACCTCATAAATCGAGTCGAAGTTCCCGAGGTCGCTCCAGAAGGTGTTGATCGGCACCACAGCAACCCTCTCAGACTTCTCGAGAATTGCGTAGTCAATTGAAGCTTCTGGAACGTGCCCGTATGCTTTCTCACCCTCTTCAAACACTTTCATGAATTCGGGAGCGTGCTTTTCCACCTCTTCTACGAATATTTTGGAGTCGAAGACAAACATCCCGCTGTTCCAGAAGTAGCCTTTTGAGACGTACTCCTCAGCAAGCTCCGCTGAAGGTTTCTCCTTGAACTGCTCAACCTCAAAGCCGCCATCGAGCTTTTTTCCCGGCTTGATGTATCCGTAACCCGTGTGTGGTTTTGTGGGGGTGATACCGAAGGTTATGAGGTGGCTGTCGGAGAGCTTCTCAGCAATCCTGAAAGCTCTCAGGTATTCTTCATCTGCCTCAATGAGGTGGTCCGATGGCAACACCGCAAACTTCCCATCTCCCGCGACTTTAATGCCGAGACAGATAGCAGGAAGTGTGTTCTTTGCTTCAGGCTCCAGAATCACGTTCTCTTCCGGTAGTTTTACGCCCAGATCCTCCAGATCATCTAGAACCCTGAAGCGGTACTCTTTATTAGTAATCACATAAACCTCATCAGGTGAAGAGTGATAAAGAGCCCTTCTAACTGTTTTCTGAAATAGAGATTCGGAGAAGAGCTTGATGAACTGCTTCGGCATGAGTTCTCTACTAAGAGGCCAGAGCCTAGTCCCCTTACCACCTGCAAGTATCAACGTTTTCATGTTCCAGAATTGGTGGTATTAATAAAAAATTTTTGTGGGTTGTATTTTGAAGTTTGGAAACGTAGAATCACGTGGTTTATGTAAATAAATTTGCTTAGTAACAAAATGTTAGTATACTTAAGTTTATGGGTCAAGGCTTATTATCGTTGTGGTTTACTCAATTTTTTTAATAATGTCAATTAACTGGAGCAAAGCAACAATGAATTGTGGTATTGCTATAAGCATCGAAAGCAGATCCATTGTTTATATTCTCCTCAAAAAACTATTTAAGAATTTCGCGAAAAATAGACACGACTAAACCCATCTTTCCAAAAGAGTTTTTGAGGATATATGGCTTTTGAAATCCTTCAGATCCGGAAGTCTGCCCAACTCCCATCAAATTTTCAATTAGCTTTAGAAACGATCTGTGTCCTTGTCTCGTTACTCATACCTTTTAAGAAAGGTATTTTTTTTCATATATAAGGATTATAGAATGGGATTTATAATTTCCTAGAAAAATGACCACAAAAGGGAAAATGGCCATGTAAAGGCATTTAACCAAAAAATCGGATGCCCCCGCCGGGAATCGAACCCGGGTCTGTGGCTCCGAAGGCCACCAGGATATCCACTACCCCACGGGGGCTTTAAAATCAGGAGTAAAAGAAATTTAAAATTTTGGCCCTGTTTCATCATACTTGGAATTTCACCTCCACCATATAACCCTTACCAACCAACTTCCCAATAAACGACTCATACCTCTCCCTCTCAGCATACCTTCTCAGCAGCAAATTCAGCAGATTTCTGGCACCTCTAACACTCCAAGACATCCATTTATTCTTCATCCTCTTCGCTATCTCGCCCATTAACCTCTCCATCCAGTTGTTGTGCCAGGGAATGCTTATCCCTTCAAGCCTCCTGTAGGCAAACAAAAGAATACTCTTCATATGCCTTTTGAAGAACTTAGAAACCCTCCAGTAGCCTTTCGATTCCATCTCCTCAGCAAATTCACTCAGAGCCTTCTCTGCCTTCTTAATTCTGCTCTTTAGATCTGGCTTATCAAGAGAGTTCTTAAGTCTCAGCAGAATCCCTTTAACTTCATTCACATACCTCTTTCTTGTTTCGAG